>NZ_JBSFJL010000001.1:0-123790 GCF_053598035.1 Streptomyces sp. NPDC001204
CGAAGCGTCGATGTCCTCCCCCTCGTCGCTGCTGCACTGGACCCGCCGCATGATCGAGATCCGCAAACAGAACCGCGCCTTCGGGCTCGGCTCCTTCACCGAACTCCAGTCCTCCAACCACGCGGTCATCGCGTTCCTGCGGGAGTACGAGGACGACCTGGTCCTGTGCGTCCACAACTTCTCCCGCTTCGCCCAGCCCACGGAGCTGGACCTGAGCGCGTTCCACGGACGGCATCCGGTGGAGCTGTTCGGCGGGGTGCGCTTTCCGGCCATCGGGGAGCTGCCGTACCTGCTGACCCTGGCGGGTCACGGCTTCTACTGGTTCCGGCTGCGCAAGGACGCGGCCGTCTAGTGCCCGGCGGGCAACGTTCGCCCCGGGGCGGGGCGGGCGTTTCCTTCGCCCCGCCCGTGGGCACGCGTCAGTCACACCCGACCAGCGATTGGACGCGACGCCATGTCGGAAGCCATGTCGCAAGCCGTCACACGCTCTGTCACCGCCGGCAGCCCCGGTCTCCTCGCGTCACTGGACCCGCTGCTGCGGGAGTGGCTGCCGCGGCAGCGCTGGTTCTCGGGAAAGGGCCGTCCCGTGACGGGCTTCTCGCTGGTCGCCGCCACCGAGCTGCTGCCGGGCGACCGGAAGCTGGGCCTGTACCACCTGCTCGTCCGCGCCCACCAGCCGCTTGCGCCCGTGCACGGCACGGTCCCGCACCCCGGTGACTGCTACCAGCTGCTCATAGGCGTGCGCGAGGCGCTGCCCCCACGGCTGGCGCCCGCGCTGATCGGCCATGTGCACGAGGGCCCGCTCGCCGGACGCACGGTGTACGACGCGCTGTACGACCCCCGGCCCGCCGAGGTGATCCTGGAGGCACTGCGCACCCGGGCCCGCATCGGCGGGCTGCGTTTCGAACGGCGGGACGAGATACGCCCCGACCTGGTTCCCCGCGTGGTCACCGCCGAGCAGTCCAACTCGTCGGTGGTCTACGGCGACACGTTCATCCTGAAACTGCTGCGCCGGGTGCTGCCCGGCGTCAACCCCGACCTGGAACTGCCGCTGGCCCTGGCCGAGGAGGGCTGCTCGCGGGTGCCGCCGCCGACGGCGTGGATGACGGCGGAGCTGGACGGCGAGTCGTACGTGCTCGGGGTGCTCCAGCCCTTCGTGCAGGGCGCCTCGGACGGCTGGGAGCTGGCACTGCGCGAACTGGCCAAGGGCGAGGACTTCGGCGCCGAGGCGCGGGCGCTGGGCCGCGCCACCGCCGAGGTGCACACCGCGCTGGCCCACGCGCTGCCCACGGTCACACTCGGCCACATGCAGCTCGAGATCCTGGTGAACGGCATGACCGAGCGCCTGGAGTCGGCCGCGCAGGCGGTGCCCGCGCTCGGCCCGTACGTCCCCGGTCTGCGCTCCGCGTTCGAGGCGCTGGCCGATCTGGCGGCCGAGGGCCACATCTGGACCGCGCAGCGCATCCACGGCGACCTCCACCTCGGGCAGTGCCTGCGCTCCGCCTCCGGACAGTGGTGGCTGATCGACTTCGAGGGCGAGCCGGCGAAACCGCTGGCCGAGCGGCGGATGGCCCAGCCCGTGGTGCGGGACGTGGCCGGGATGCTGCGCTCCTTCGACTACGCGGCGCACTCGGCCGGCGGCCCACCGGCACCGGAGTGGGCAGAGGCCTGCCGCGCCGCGTACTGCACCGGATACGCCGAGGTCAGCGGGAGCGACCCGCGCACCGACCCCGTCCTGCTGCGCGCCTACGAGACGGACAAGGCGATCTACGAGGTGCTCTACGAGGCCCGGCACCGCCCCGACTGGCTCCCGGTACCGATGTCCGCGGTTCACCGCCTGGCCGCTCCGGACACGACCTGACCCCCTGTCCCCCGTCCACCGCATCCGACCTGCGCCGAGGAGGCACCACCCGTGACCCCCCGCACCCCGTCCAGCGGTTCTGATCCGAAGAACACGGCCGAGGCCGCGGGCCACGACCGGCCGGCACCGGCGAAGAAGGCAGCCGCGAAGAAGGCAACGGCGAAGAAGGCAGTGGCGAAGAAGACCGCCGCGAAGACGACGGCCGCGAAGGCCGCGAAGGCCGCGGCCACCGGGGCCGCCGCCAAGAAGACCGCCAAGAAGGCGGCGACGGCGGTGAAGAAGAAACCGGCCACGAAGGCAGCCGCCCGACCCGCGGCGCCGCAGCCCGTGGCACAGGCGCCCGTGGCACCGGAGCCGGCAGCCGCCTGGCGCCCGGAGGACCCCGCTGTGGTCGCCGTCGGGCCCGGCGACCGGGAGCGGTTGCTCGCGGGGACGCATCACGATCCCCATTCCGTGCTCGGCGCGCACCCGGTACCCGGTGGGGTCGCCTTCCGGGTGTTCCGCCCGTACGCGCTGGGCGTGACCGTGGTCGCCGGGGAGCGGCGGGCCGGGCTCCGCGACGACGGGGAGGGGTTCTTCTCGGGCCTGCTGCCGCTGCCGGAGGTGCCCGCGTACCGGCTGGAGGTGGAGTACGCGGGGACGGTGCAGCACACCGAGGACGCCTACGGCTTCCTGCCCACGCTGGCCGAGTTCGATCTGCACCTGATCGGCGAGGGCCGGCACGAGCAGCTGTGGCAGGCGCTCGGGGCGCATCCGATGACCCACGGGGGCGTGACCGGCACCCGGTTCGCGGTGTGGGCGCCCCATGCCCGGGGGGTGCGCGTCGCCGGTGGCTTCAACTTCTGGGACGGCACCGGGTATCCGATGCGCTCGCTCGGCGCCACGGGTGTGTGGGAGCTGTTCGTGCCCGGGATCGGCGAGGGCGAGCTGTACAAGTTCGAGATCACCCGGCCGGACGGGTCCAGGACACTGCGCGCCGACCCGCTGGCCCGCCGTACCGAGGTGCCGCCGGCCACGTCGTCCATCGTCCACGCCTCGCACCACGAGTGGTCCGACGCGGAGTGGATGGCCCGCCGTTCCCAACGCCCGGCGCACGAGGCCCCGTTCTCGGTGTACGAGCTGCACCTGCCGTCCTGGAGGCCAGGGCTGACGTACCGTCAGCTCGCCGAGCAGCTGCCGGCGTACGTCAAGGACCTCGGCTTCACCCATGTGGAGCTGATGCCGGTCGCCGAGCATCCCTTCGGCGGCTCCTGGGGCTACCAGGTCACCGGCTTCTACGCGCCCACCGCGCGCCTGGGCACCCCGGACGACTTCAAGTTCCTGGTCGACGCCCTGCACCAGGCGGGCATCGGCGTCCTGATGGACTGGGTGCCGGCGCACTTCCCGCGCGACGAGTGGGCGCTGGCCGAGTTCGACGGCCGGCCCCTGTACGAGCACGCGGACCCGCTGCGGGCCGCGCATCCGGACTGGGGCACCCTGGAGTTCGACTTCGGCCGCCGCGAGGTGCGCAACTTCCTCGTCGCCAACGCCCTTTTCTGGTGCGAGGAGTTCCACATCGACGGCCTGCGCGTGGACGCGGTCGCCTCCATGCTGTACCTCGACTACTCGCGCGAGCCGGGCCAGTGGACGCCCAATGAGCACGGCGGCCGGGAGAACCTGGACGCCGTGGCGTTCCTCCAGGAGATGAACGCGACCGTGTACCGCAGGGTGCCGGGCGTGGTCACCGTCGCCGAGGAGTCCACGGCCTGGGACGGCGTGACCCGCGCGACCCACCACCGGGGCCCGAGCGGCTTCGGCGGCCTGGGGTTCGGGCTGAAGTGGAACATGGGCTGGATGCACGACTCGCTCCAGTACATGAGCCACGATCCCGTCCACCGCAAGTTCCACCACGGTGAGATGACGTTCTCGATGGTGTACGCCTACAGCGAGAACTACGTGCTGCCGATCTCGCACGACGAGGTGGTGCACGGCAAGCGTTCGCTGGTGTCGAAGATGCCCGGCGACTGGTGGCAGCAGCGGGCGAACCTGCGCGCCTACCTGGGCTTCATGTGGTCCCACCCGGGCAAGCAACTGCTCTTCATGGGCCAGGAGTTCGCGCAGGGCGCCGAGTGGTCGGAGACCCGCGGCCCGGACTGGTGGCTGCTCGACCCGAACTACGGTGCCGCGGCCGACCACCGGGGGGTGCTGGACCTGGTCCGCGACCTCAACACCGTCTACCGGGCCACGCCCGCCCTGTGGGCGCGCGACGTCCACCCCGACGGCTTCCAGTGGATCACCGGGGACGAGGCGGACGACAACGTCTTCGCTTTCCTGCGCTACGACACCGACGGCACCCCGCTGCTGGCGGTGTCCCACTTCGCCCCGGTCGTCCGCCCCGACTACCGCGTCGGCGTCCCCGACGACGTGCCCGCCTGGCGGGAGGTCCTCAACACCGACGCGGCCCGCTACGGCGGCAGCGACGTTGTCCACCCCGACCCGCTCAAGCCCGAACCCCAGGGGCGGCACGGCCGCCCGGCGAGCATCCGCCTGACGCTGCCGCCCCTGGCGACGGTGTGGCTGCGACCGGCGTGAGGATTCCCCCGGCATCCGGAAGAGCCGGGCCGACTGCGACCAACCCGTCCGGCGTTCGAGGACGAGCCCGTCCGGGCCGAAGCGGGGGGGCCGGGGGCGGCAGCCCCCGGGACAGCCACCCCTACTCCCCGAACGCCTCCACCAGAGCCGGAGGCAACACCTCCGTGTACAGCACGCCCAGCCGTTGTGTGGCGCGGGTCAGCGCCACGTACAGGTCGCTCGTGCCGTAGCGGGCGGGTTCGACCACCAGGACGGAGTCGAATTCCAGGCCCTTGGCCTGGCGCGGGTCGAGAAGGACGACCGTCCGGGTCAGGTCGGGCTCGGCACCGGCCTCGACCTCCTCGAGGCGGGCCGCCAGCCGCCGGTGCAGGTCGCGCGGGGCGATCACGGCGAGCCGGCCCTCTTCCGGGGTGAGTTCCGCGACGGCCTTCTCCACGGCGCCGGGCAGGTCGTCGGTGGCGCGGGCCCAGGGCCGTACGCCCGTGGAGCGGACCGAGCTCGGGGGCTCGAAACCGGGGTGCTCGGCGCGGACCACGGCCGCCGCCACATCCATGATCTCGACCGGGGTGCGGTAGTTGACGCCGAGGCGGGTGTGCTCCCAGCGGTCCTCGACGTACGGCCGGAGGATGTCCGCCCAGGAGCCGACGCCGGCCGCCTCCGCCGTCTGCGCGGGGTCGCCGACCAGGGTCATGGAACGGGTCGGGCTGCGCCGCATCAGCAGCCGCCACGCCATCGGGGACAGCTCCTGCGCCTCGTCGACGATGATGTGCCCGAACGCCCAGGTGCGGTCGGCCGCCGCGCGCTCGGCGGCGCTGCGGTGGTCCTCCTGCTCCTGGCGTTCGGCGAACCGCTCGGCGTCGATGACGTCGTGCGCGGACAGCACCTCCGAGGCGTCCGGGTCACCGTCCTCCTTGTCCTCGAACTCGTACGTCCGGGACGCGTACGACACGTCCAGCACGCCCTGGGCGTACGCGATCTGGGTCTCGCGCTCGCGCTCGGCCAGGGCGCGGGCCGCGCGGTCGTCCTCGCCGAGCAGTTCGGCGGCCTCGTCGAGGAGGGGAACGTCCGCGACGGTCCACGCCCGGGTCACCGGGCGGCGGATCGCGGCCGCGTCCTCGTCGCCGACGTACCCCTCCGGATCCGCCAGGAAGTCCGCCACCAGCCGCTGCGGGGTGAGCCGCGGCCACAACTGGTCGATGGCCGACCAGACCTCCGGGTTCTCGGCGAGTTCGTCGCGGATCTGGGTGATGTCGCTGGGGTCGAGCAGGTTGGAGCCGTCGTAGGGGTCCGTGCCGATGCGCTCGGCGACCAGGTCGGTGAGCGTGTTGAGGATGTGGCCCTCGAAGTGCTCGCGGGCCGCGTTGTGCGGCAGCTTCGCGGCGCGGGTGCGCTCACGGGCGACGTTCACCAGGCCGTCGTCGAGCATCAGGATCTCGCGGTCGTGCTCGATGGCGATCACGGGATCGGGCAGCGCCTGCCGGTCCCGTACGACGGCGGCGAGCACGTCGGCCATGCCGGCGCGGCCCTTCACCGCGGCGGCCTCGGGGGTGTCCGACGCGGTGGCCCTCACTCCGGGGAACAGCTCGCCGACGGTCGCCAGGAGCACCCCGGTCTCGCCGAGCGAGGGCAGCACCTCGCCGATGTAGCCGAGGAACGCGGGGTTCGGGCCGACGATCAGCACGGCGCGCCGGGCGAGCAGTTCCCTGTGCTCGTACAGCAGGTAGGCGGCCCGGTGCAGGGCGACGGCGGTCTTGCCGGTGCCCGGGCCGCCCTCGACCACGAGCACTCCGCGGTGCGGCGCGCGGATGATGCGGTCCTGGTCGGCCTGGATGGTCCGCACGATGTCGCCCATCCGGCCGGTGCGCGCGGAGTCGAGCGCGGCAAGCAGCACCGCGTCGCCGGTGGGGTCCTCGTGGCCGGTCCGGGTGGTGTCGCCGAGGTCGAGGATCTCGTCGTGCAGGGCGGAGACCCGGCGGCCCTCGGTGGAGATGTGCCGGCGGCGGCGCAGGCCCATCGGGGTGTGGCCGGTGGCCAGGTAGAAGGGGCGGGCGACGTCGGCCCGCCAGTCGATCAGGATCGGTGTGTGCTCGGTGTCGTCGGCGCGCAGGCCGATGCGGCCGATGTGGTGGCTGTCGCCGTCGGTGAGGTCGATCCGGCCGAAGCAGAGCGAGCCGTCCACGGCGTTCAGCGCGGCCAGCAGCCCGGACCGCTCGGCGACGAGGATGTCCCGCTCCAGCCGGGCCTGCATGGGCGTGTCGCCCTGCGCGAGCGCGTCCGCGACGGAGGTCTCGGTGTCACCGCGCAGCGCGTCCACGCGTGCGTACAGTCCGTCGATGAATTCCTGCTCCTGCCGCAATTCACCGTCTGGAAATTCGGTGTTTGACAATTCAGCTCCCGCCCGGATATACTGTGCTCACTGAACTTCTTCGTGACCCGACGAATACCAAGTCACGAATCACCGAATATACGCAAAGAAATCCCCCGGGCGCAATTACCCGGGGGATTTCTCATTCTCCGGCCCGCCGTCGCAGCGGGTCCGGCAGGTCACAGCACGTCCGACAGCTCCTCCAGCAGCCGCCGCTTGGGCCGTGCGCCCACCATGGACTTCACGGGCTCACCGGCGCGGAACACCATGAAGGTCGGCATCGACAGCACCTTGTAGGCGTTCGTGGTGTCCGGGTTGGTGTCCACGTCGAGCTGCACCACCTTCAGCCGCTCGCCCTGCTCGGCGGCCAGCGCGCTGAGCACGGGTCCCATCTGCCGGCACGGCGGACACCAGTCGGCGGTGAACTCCACCAGCACCGGCCGGTCCGCGCCGAGCACCTCCGCCGCGAAGTCCGCGTCCGTCACTTCCGCCACTCCCGGTGCCCTGATCACCGCTGTTGCCCTCCCAGCTCGCACTTGGGCTCCGGGCCTCCCGGAACCCGCGCGTCGGCGGCCAGCGCCTCCCGCGCCTGCTCGGCCTTGGCCAGCTGCGCGCCGACCTGCTCCCGCACGGCCCGCAGCTCGCCGATCAGCGCGTCCATCTGGTCCAGCTTGCGCCGGTAGACCGCGAGGGACGCCGGGCACGAGTCGCCCTCCGGATGCCCGGCCCGCAGACACTCCACGAACGGCCGGGTCTCCTCCAGCTCGAACCCGAAGTCCCGCAGCGTCCTGATCTGCCTGAGCAGCCGCAGGTCGCGCTCGTCGTAGGAGCGGTGGCCCTGCGCGTCCCGCCGCGCGGGCAGCAGCCCCCGCGACTCGTAGTACCGCAGTGCCCGCGTCGTGGTCCCGGCCCGCTCGGCCAGCTCGCCGATTCGCATGCGTACGAACGTAAGCCCTGACGCCGACGTCAAGGCAACGGCGGCGGAACGCGGCCGCCGCTCAGGCCATCACGCCGGCCGACTCCTCCACCTCCAGCAGGGAGGCGCTGCGGCGCTCCTCGTCGAAGGCCCTGCGCCCGCCGCGCAGGCCGAACAGGCGCTTGGCGAGGGCGATGTAGAGGACGGCGACGATGTTGAGGGCCAGTGTGGTGATCTTGACCGCGCTGACGTGCTCGGTGAGTTCGTAGATCTCCAGCGGCAGGAAGGCGGCGGTGGCGACCACCGTCAGGTACTCCGCCCACCGCTTGGCGTACCACAGGCCGACGGCCTCGATCAGTTCGACCAGCGCGTAGGCCAGCAGCAGGGAGGCCACCAGGAGCAGCGTGGAGTGCTGGTAGCCGAAGGTCTTCCGGACGGTGCCGACGACCGGTGAGTGGTCGAGGTCGTAGTGGAAGTGCTGGAAGACCGGGCGGAAGACGTCCAGGTACTTCTCGAACAGCCGCCGTACCGCGTCCTGGCTGTTGCTGAATTTCCACACCGCCACCGCGACCAGCACGATGAACACCCCGCGCAGTGCCCGCTCGAACGCGAGGAACCGCAGGATGAACAGGTCCCGCAGCACCTTGCCGCGCGGCACCAGCGGGGCCTCGACGGCCGGGCCCGAGCCGTGCGGCTCGCCGAGCGTGAAGTCGCCGCAGCGCAGGCAGCGCCACACGTCCCCCAGGGCGGTCTGCGCGCGCAGCCGGATCCGCAGCCTCGGGTCGTCCGGGGCGTAGGTCACATGCCCCTTGCGCGCACACGTGCGCCGGTCCCAGTCGATCGCCATCCCCCGTGCCTCCATACATACATACCTGGGGTTGTGCCGTGCCGGATTAATCCGGCACGGCACGGTAGTGCATCACAGTAAGAGACGGCCGCCGGAAGGTTTCCGTTCAGAGCGCCCCCACCAGCTCCTTCGCCTCCTCGGCCGGCTGCTCGTCGCGGGCGGCGCCCCGTGGCAGCAGCAGGGCGACGGCGAGGGTGCCCACGCCCAGGATCACCGCGCCGACCAGGCTGGTGTGGGCCACCGCGTCGGAGAAGGACGAGCCGACGGCGTCCTTCATCCGCTGGGCGCCCTGGGCGAGTTGACCGGCCTGCGCCTTGAGCTGCGCGGCCTGCTGCGGGTCGGTCGCGTGGGCGGCCTGCGCCGCGAGCTGCCGGGCCTTCTCACCGATGCCCTGAGCGACGGTGTATCCGGCGCCGACCGAGTCCTGGGCGGTGGACAGGGCGCCCGCCGGGAGTCCGCCGCCGGCTGTGGCGTCGGAGAGGTGCCGGGCGTACGAGGTGGACAGCAGGGAGCCGAGGATCGCGATGCCGAGCGAGCCTCCCAGTTCCAGGGAGGTGTCGTTCACGGCGCCGCCGACACCCAGCTCGGACTCCGGGAAGGCGCCCATGATGGCGTCGGTGCAGGGCGAGAGGGCGAGTCCGATCGCCAGGCCCAGGATCACCAGGGGTGCCACGAAGTCGCCGTAGCCGGACGAGCCGTCCACCCGGGTCAGCAGCGCCAGGGCCGCGGTGCCGCCGACCATGCCCGCGGTCACGGTCCACTTCATGCCGACCCGCGGGGTGAGGTAGCCGGTCAGCGCCGAGCCGGCGAAGACGGCGCCGGCCAGCGGCAGCATGCGCAGCCCGGTGGCCAGGGCGTCGTAGCCGAGGACGAACTGGAGGTGCTGGGTGAGGTAGTAGAAGGCGCCGAAGACGGCCAGGAAGAACAGGGCGACGGCCAGGTTGGAGCCGGCGAAGCGGCGCTGCCCGAAGCGCCGTACGTCGAGGACCGGGCGCGGGTGGCGCAGCTCCCACAGGACGAAGGCCACCAGGCACACGCCCGCGACCGCGGCCGCGGTGACCGCCTTGGCGTCCCAGCCGAAGTGCGGACCCTCGATGATCATGTAGACCAGCGAGCCGATCCACACCACGGACAGCAGTCCGCCGACGTAGTCGATCCGGCCGTGGTGCGCCGCCCTGGAGGGCGGTACGAGGACGAAGGCACCGACCAGGGCGACGGCGGCGACCGGCACGTTGATCAGGAAGGTCGAGGACCAGCCGTGGTCCTGAAGCAGCGCGCCGGCGACGAGGGGACCGGCGGCGATGGCGAGGCCGGCGGTTGCGGTCCACAGGGTGATCGCCTTGGCGCGCTCGGCGCGCGGGAAGGTCGCGGCCAGCAGGGAGAGGGTGGCCGGCATGATCAGCGCGGCGCCCACGCCCATCACGGCGCGGGCCGCGATGACGGTCGCCGCGCTGTCGGCGAGGTAGCCGAAGACGGCGCCGCCGCCGAACACGACGAGCCCGAGGACGAGCGCGCCGCGCCGGCTGTACTTGTCGCCGATCGCGCCGAGCAGCAGCATCAGCGCCGCGTAGGGAACGGTGTAGCCGTCGATGACCCACTGGAGGTCGGCGCTGGACAGGCCGAGGTCCCGGGTCATGTCGGGCGCCGCGACCGTGAGCGCGGTGTTCGCCATCACGATGATCAGCAGGCTCAGGCAGAGCACGAGGAGCGCCCACCAGCGCCGGGCGTAGGGGCGGTCCATCCTCTCGGCCGGTTCGTTCATGACGAGTCGCATGGGCAGGGGTCGCCTTCCTCGGTCTACTTGCACAGCGGAGTGCAATTGCACAACGATGTGCAATGTACGACCGTTGCACAATGCTGTGCAAGTCGAAGGAGGGCAGAATGTCAGCCATGACCACGGGTAACACCAGTCGCGCCGACGCGAACCGGCGCCGCATCCTCGATGTCGCCCTCGCGGAGCTGCTGCGCGACCCCGACGCGTCCATGGACCAGATCGCGCGTGCGGCCGGTGTCGTACGGCGCACCGTGTACGGCCACTTCCCCAGCCGGGAGGCGCTGATCAGCACGCTCGTCGACGAGGCGGTGCTCTCCCTCGCCACCGCGCACGCGGCGGGCCGCGAGGGCGTCGAGGACCCCGCGGAGGCGGTGGCGCGCTCGGTGCTGGCGGTCTGGGAGATCGCCGACCGCTACCGGCTGCTGGTCGCCCTCGCCCAGCGCACGGTCACCGTGCAGGGCATCCGCGAGCGTCTGGCCCCGGTCCGCGACCGCTGCGCGGAAGTGCTCCAGCGCGGCCTCGACCAGGGCACCTTCAGCTCCCCGCTGCCCGCGTCGGCGCTGGCGTACGTCCACGAGCAGATCCTGTTCGCGCTGATGGAGGCCGTGAACGAGGACCTGCTGGCCGCACACGCGGCGGGGCGCGCCGCCGCGGTGACGGTACTGACGGCGGCCGGGGTGCCCGCCGCTCTCGCCGCCGCCCTGGTGGCCAGGCTCAGCGACTGACCTCCCCGGAAACACGACGAGACCCCGCGCCCCCTGAAAGGGGCACGGGGTCTCGGGTCCCGCCGAGCGCTACGCCTTGGCCAGCTCGCGCTGCTCGGGGACCCCGGCGGAATCGTCGGCGTCGTCCAGCAGCGTCTTCTCGTCGAAGGGCAGCTCACCGGCGAGGACGCGCCGGACGCGGTCCTTGTCGACCTCGCCGGTCCAGGTGCCGATCAGCAGGGTGGCGACCGCGTTGCCCGCGAAGTTGGTCAGGGCGCGGGCCTCGCTCATGAAGCGGTCGATGCCGACGATCAGGCCGACGCCGTCGACCAGGGCGGGCTTGTGGGACTGAAGGGCACCGGCGAGGGTGGCCAGTCCGGCGCCGGTGACACCGGCGGCGCCCTTGGAGGCGATCATCATGAACAGCAGCAGCGTGATCTGCTGGCCGATGGACAGCGGCTGGTCCATCGCGTCGGCGATGAACAGCGAGGCCATGGTCAGGTAGATCATCGTGCCGTCGAGGTTGAAGGAGTAGCCGGTCGGCACGGTGATGCCGACGACCGGACGGCTCACGCCCAGGTGCTCCATCTTCGCGATGAGCCGGGGCAGCGCGGACTCCGACGACGACGTCGACAGGATCAGCAGGAACTCCCGGCCCAGGTACTTCAGCAGCTGGAAGATGTTGACGCCGGCCACCAGCCGGGTCAGCACGCCCAGCACCACGAGCACGAACAGCAGACAGGTGACGTAGAAGCCGAGCATGATCGCGGCGAGTGCCTTCAGGGCGTCGATGCCCGTCTCGCCGACGACGGCGGCCATGGCGCCGAAGGCGCCGATCGGGGCTGCCCACATGATCATGGCGAGCACGCGGAAGACCAGCCGCTGGATGTGCTCCACTCCGCGCAGGACCGGCTCGCCCCTGCGGCCCATGGCCTGGAGCGCGAACCCGACGAGCAGGGCGACCAGCAGGGTCTGGAGCACCTGGCCCTCGGTGAACGCCGACACGAGCGTGGTCGGGATGATGCCGAGCACGAAGTCGACCGGTCCCTCGCTCGCGGCCTGCGCCTGCGCCTGGCCGACGCCCTTGACCGCCTCCGTCAGGTGCATCCCGCTGCCCGGGTGGACGATGTTGCCGACCACGAGTCCGATGGCCAGGGCGACGAACGACATCGCGAGGAAGTAGCCGAGCGCGAGTCCGCCGACCTTGCCGACCTTCGCGGCCTTGCGCACCGAACCGACGCCGAGCACGATCGTGCAGAAGATGATCGGCGAGATCATCATCTTGATCAGGTTGACGAAGCCGGTACCGAGTGGCTTGAGTTCCTTGGCGAAGTCGGGCGCGGCGAACCCGACGGCGACGCCCAGGACCACCGCGGCGATCACCGCTATGTACAGATAGTGGGTACGGTCCCGCTTGGCTGCGGGTGCGGGTGCGGCAGGTGCCGTATCGGCTGCGCTGCTCAAGGCGGCCCTCCTTGACGACGTCATCGGCATCACCGGCGTGCGGCTCACGTCCGGGTGTGGGGGAATGCCGCGACTATCTCCCTTCCTGTGAGGGCGGTCACGCTTCCGTTCATTAAGTTCACGCCACATAGTTCACGCCAGAAGGAAAGAGGCAGACTGGCCGCATGCGCATACCCGTCCTCCCCCGACCCCGCAGCCTGGCGGGCCAGCTGTTCGCCATGCAGGCCGTGCTGCTGGCGCTCGTCGTGGCCGGGTACGCGCTCTTCAGCTACGTCAGCGACCGGGGCCAGGCCGAGGAGTCGGCCCGGCGCCAGACCACGGCGGTGGCCCGCTCGATCGCCGACGCCCCCTCGGTCCTGGCGGCCGTCCGCACCTCCGACCCCTCGGCGGAGCTCCAGCCGTTCGCGCTGAAGGTCCAGCAGGACACCGGCGTCGACTTCGTCACGATCATGACCCCGGGCGGCATCCGCTGGACGCACCCGGATCCGGACCAGATCGGGCGGCCCTTCCTCGGGAACATCTCCCGCGCCCAGCGCGGCGAGTCCTTCACCGAGACCTACACCGGCACCCTCGGCCCGTCCGTCCGCGCGGTCACACCCGTCGAGGAGGACGGCCGCGTGGTCGGTCTGGTCAGCGCCGGCATCAAGGTGGAGGCGATCAGCGAGCGGGTCAGGGAACAGGTCATCGCCCTGTTCTCGGTCGCGGGCGGGATCCTCGCGCTCGGCGCCATCGCCACGTACGTCATCAACGCGCGTCTGCGCCGTCACACCCACGGCATGAACGCGTCCGAGCTCAGCCGTATGCACGACTACCATCAGGCCGCCCTGCACGCGGTGCGCGAGGGCCTGCTGATGCTGGACGCGCAGCACCGGGTGGCGCTCATCAACGACGGCGGGCGGGAACTGCTGGGCGTGGGACGCGAGGAGGACGTGATGGGCCGGTCGGTGGCGGACCTCGGCCTGCCGGCCCCGCTGACGGGCGCGCTGCTGGCGTCCGAGCCGCGGGTGGACGAGGTGCACCTGACGGACTCGCGTGTGCTGGTGGTCAACACCTCACCGGTGTCGGGCGGGCAGCGCCGGGGCACGGTGGTGACCCTGCGGGACGTCACCGAACTCCAATCGCTGATGGGGGAACTGGACTCGGAGCGCGGCTTCAGCCAGGCGCTGCGCTCCCAGGCGCACGAGGCGGCCAACCGGCTGCACACGGTGGTGTCGCTGATCGAGCTGGGGCGGGCGGAGGAGGCCGTGGAGTTCGCGACGGCGGAGCTGGAGCTGGCCCAGGCACTGACCGACCAGGTGGTCAGCGCGGTGAGCGAGCCGGTGCTGGCCGCGCTGCTGCTCGGCAAGGCGGCCCAGGCCAACGAGCGCGGCGTGGAGCTGGTGGTGTCCCCGGACAGCGGTCTGGACGACGGTCTGCTGCCGCGGAGCCTGCCGCCCCGGGACCTGGTGACGATCCTCGGCAACCTCGTCGACAACGCGGTGGACGCGGCGCAGGGGGGCATGCCGGCCAGGGTGACGGTCACGGCGTGCGCGGAGGACGGCGAGCTGGTGCTGCGGGTCGCGGACACCGGGCCGGGCGTGCACCCGGCCCACGCGGACCGGGTGTTCCAGCACGGCTTCTCCACCAAGCCGACGGGCCCCGGCGGGCGGGGACTGGGCCTGACGCTGGTACGGCAGGCGGTACGGCGGCACGTGGGGACGCTGACGGTGACGGAGGCCGAAGGGGGCGGCGCGGTGTTCGAGGCGCGGCTGCCCTTGACGCAGGGGACGGAGGACCACGTGACCCGCAGGGCCGGGTCCGGGGCCGGGCGCGGCCTGCCCGGAGGCGTGGCATGACGGACGGCGGGAGCGGGACGCAGCCGATCCGCGTCCTGGTGGTGGAGGACGACCCGGTCGCGGCGGACGCGCATGTGTTGTACGTGGGCCGGGTGCCGGGATTCGTCGCGGTGGGCAAGGCGCACACCGGCGCCGAGGCCCGGCGGGCACTGGAGCGCACCCCGGTGGACCTGCTTCTGCTGGACCTCCACCTGCCGGACGTGCACGGACTGAAGCTGGCCCGGTCCCTGCGGGCGGGCGGCCATCACGCGGACGTGATCGCGGTGACCTCGGCACGGGACCTGGCGGTGGTGCGCGAAGGGGTCTCGCTGGGGGTGGTCCAGTACGTCCTGAAGCCGTTCACCTTCGCCACGCTCCGGGACCGGCTCGTGCGGTACGCCGAGTTCCGCGCGGCGGTCGGCGAGGTCGGCGGCCAGGACGAGGTGGACCGGGCGCTGGCGACCCTGCGCGCCCCGAGCCCGGCCGCCCTCCCCAAGGGCCTGAGCGCGCCGACGCTCCAGCGGGTGACGGACGCGCTGCGCGAGGCGGGGGAAGGACTCACGGCGGCGGGGGTCGCCGGGGCGGTGGGCATCTCCCGGATCACCGCCCGGCGCTACCTGGAGCACCTGGTGGACGCGGGCCGGGCCGTACGCAGCCCGCTGTACGGGCAGGTGGGCCGGCCGGAACTGGTGTACCGGTGGGTGCGGGAGAGCGGCGGGGACCGGTAGAGGGTGGCGCACGCCTGAGGAGAGCTGCTGTGGAGAGCCGGGTGCCGGGGCGGCGCGGCCAACCGGCGGGGCCACCCGCGCAATCGCAGGCCGGAACCGCACGTCCGCGGGTGGCCTCGTAGGTCCTCGGACCCGGTGGGGCGCAGGGGAACCCGTCCGGCGCGGGAGACGCGACCGCGGGAGTCGCGACCGCGGCAGCCGCACCGGACGCGTTGGCCGCCGCGGGCTCCGCGCGGGCCCCTTCGGGAGACCGGCCCCGCGCGGGCCTCATCGGAGAACGGCGCCGCCCGGACCACCGGCTCCTAGAACACCGACTCCGTCTCGTCCATGCGGTCCTTGGGGACGGTCTTCAGCTCGGTCACCGCTTGGGCCAGCGGGACCATCACGATGTCCGTGCCGCGCAGCGCGGTCATGTGACCGAACTCACCGCGGTGGGCGGCCTCCACCGCGTGCCAGCCGAAGCGGGTGGCGAGGACGCGGTCGTAGGCGGTCGGGACGCCGCCGCGCTGGACGTGACCGAGGATGACCGGCTTGGCCTCCTTGCCGAGCCGGCTCTCCAGCTCGTACGCCAGGGCCGTGCCGATGCCCTGGAAGCGCTCGTGACCGAACTTGTCGATCTCGCCCTTGCCGTAGTCCATGCTGCCCTCGGCCGGGTGGGCGCCCTCGGCGACGCAGATCACCGCGAACTTCTTGCCGCGGGCGAAACGCTCCTCGACCATCTTCACCAGGTCGGCCGGGTCGAAGGGGCGCTCGGGCAGGCAGATGCCGTGGGCGCCGGCCGCCATGCCGGACTCCAGCGCGATCCAGCCCGCGTGCCGGCCCATGACCTCGACGACCATCACACGCTGGTGCGACTCGGCCGTGGTCTTCAGCCGGTCCATGGCCTCGGTGGCCACGCCGACGGCCGTGTCGAAGCCGAAGGTGCGGTCGGTGGAGGAGATGTCGTTGTCGATCGTCTTCGGCACGCCCACCACCGGCAGCCCGGCGTCCGACAGCATGCGCGCCGCGGTCAGCGTGCCCTCGCCGCCGATCGGGATCAGCGCGTCGATGCCGAACCGGTGGATCATGTCCGAGGCGTTCTCGCAGGCCTCGCGGAGCCGGTCGCGCTCCAGCCTGGAGGAGCCGAGGATGGTGCCGCCGAGGGCGAGGATGCCGCCCACCGCGTTGAGGTCCAGAGCGCGGTAACGGCCGTCGAGCAGGCCCGCGTAGCCGTCCTCGAAGCCGATGACCTCGTCGCCGTACGTGGTGACCGCCCGGTGCACGACCGACCGGATCACCGCGTTGAGCCCCGGGCAGTCGCCGCCCGCCGTGAGAACTCCGATACGCATCCTGCTGTGTCTCCTGCTCGCTGTTGACACCGGTGATCCCGTCCGATTGTTTCATGTCCGGGAGGCGACCACGGCCTGACGGGCGCCATACCTACCGGCGGGGGTATTGTCAAGAGGATTCCGCTCACCCCGGTGGGCGTTTTTTGCAGGACGCCATCCCCGGCCGACGAGTGATCCCCCGAGGAAACGGAGAGCCCGCGTGACCCGCAGCGTGTACGTGACCGGCATCGACCGCGGTGACGGCCGACAGGTCGTCGAGCTGGGAGTCATGGAACTGCTGACCCGGCAGGTGGACCGGGTGGGCGTCTTCCGCCCCCTCGTCCACGACGGCCCCGACCGCCTCTTCGAACTGCTGCGCGCCCGCTACCGGCTCTCCCAGGACCCGGCGACCGTCTACGGCATGGACTACCACGAGGCGTCCGCCCTCCAGGCCGAGCAGGGCACGGACGAACTGGTGTCGGCCCTCGTCGACCGCTTCCACCTGGTCGCCCGCGACTACGACGTGGTCCTCGTCCTCGGCACCGACTACGCCGGCACCCAGCTCCCGGACGAGCTGTCCCTCAACGCCCGGCTCGCCAACGAGTTCGGGGCCTCCGTCCTGCCGGTCGTGGGCGGCCGCAGGCAGAACGCCGAGTCGGTGCTCGCCGAGACCCGCAACGCCTACCGCGCCTACGACGGCCTGGGCTGCGACGTGCTGGCCATGGTCACCAACCGGGTCGCCCGCGAGGACCGCGACGAGATCGCCGAGCGGCTGGCCGGCCGGCTGCCGGTGCCCTGCTGGGTGGTGCCCGACGAACCGGCCCTGTCCGCGCCCACGGTCGCGCAGATCACCCAGGCCCTGGACGGCCGGGTCCTGCTGGGCGACGACTCCGGCCTGGCCCGCGACGCCCTCGACTTCGTGTTCGGCGGCGCCATGCTGCCCAACCTCCTCAAGGCGCTGACCCCCGGCTGCCTGGTGGTCACCCCCGGCGACCGGGCGGACCTGGTCATCGGCTCGCTCGCCGCGCACAGCGCCGGCACCCCGCCGATAGCCGGCGTGCTGCTCACCCTGAACGAGGCACCGCGGCAGGAGATCCTCACCCTGGCCGGCCGGCTCGCCCCGGGCACCCCGGTCGTCTCGGTGTCCGGCAACAGCTTCCCCACCGCCGAGCGGCTGTTCTCCCTGGAGGGCAAGCTGAACGCGGCCACCCCGCGCAAGGCGGAGACCGCGCTCGGCCTGTTCGAGCGGTACGTCGACACCGCCGACCTCAGCAAGCGCGTCTCCGCGCCCAGCAGCGACCGGGTCACCCCGATGATGTTCGAGCACCAGCTGCTCGAACAGGCCCGCAGCGACAGGCGCCGGGTCGTGCTGCCGGAGGGCACCGAGGAGCGCGTGCTGCACGCGGCGGAGGTGCTGCTGCGCCGGGGCGTGTGCGACCTGACGCTGCTCGGCCCGGTGGAGGGGATCCGCAAGAAGGCCGCCGACCTCGGCATCGACCTCGGGGACGCGCAGCTGATCGACCCGGCCACCTCCGACCTGCGGGACGCCTTCGCCGAGCAGTACGCGCTGCTGCGCGCCCACAAGGGCGTCACCGTCGAGCTGGCGTACGACGTCGTCTCGGACGTGAACTACTTCGGCACGCTCATGGTGCAGGAGGGTCTGGCCGACGGCATGGTGTCGGGCTCGGTGCACTCCACGGCCGCGACCATCCGGCCCGCGTTCGAGATCATCAAGACCCGCCGGGACGCCTCGATCGTCTCGTCGGTGTTCTTCATGTGCCTGGCCGACAAGGTCCTCGTCTACGGCGACTGCGCGGTCAACCCCGTCCCGGACGCCGAGCAACTCGCCGACATCGCCGTCCAGTCGGCGGCCACCGCCGCCCGGTTCGGCGTGGAGCCGCGGATCGCCATGCTCTCGTACTCCACCGGCGACTCCGGCTCGGGCGCCGACGTGGACAAGGTGCGCGAGGCGACCGAGCTGGTGCGGCTGCGCCGCCCGGACCTGATGATCGAGGGGCCGATCCAGTACGACGCGGCCGTGGAACCGTCGGTGGCCGCCACCAAGCTGCCCGGTTCGGAGGTGGCGGGGCAGGCCACCGTGCTGATCTTCCCGGACCTCAACACCGGCAACAACACGTACAAGGCCGTGCAGCGTTCGGCCGGCGCGATCGCGGTCGGCCCGGTCCTCCAGGGTCTGCGCAAGCCGATCAACGACCTGTCCCGCGGCGCCCTCGTGCAGGACATCGTCACCACCGTGGCCATCACGGCGATCCAGGCCCAGTCGTCCGGCAACTGACCTCCCGTCGGCCGTGTGTGCCGGGGCCGCCGCCCCGGCACACACGGCCGCAGACCTCCACAGCCCCCGACCAGAAAGCGCCAGCGCTCGTGACCGCGACCCGCGTCCTCGTCCTCAACTCCGGCTCCTCGTCGGTGAAGTACCAGCTGCTCGACATGCGCGACGCGACCCGGCTCGCCATCGGCCTGGTGGAGCGCATCGGCGAGCAGACCTCCCGGCTCCGGCACACCTGCCTGGCCACGGGGGCCACCCGCGAGGAGAACGGCCCGATCGCCGACCACGACGCCGCGCTGAAGTCGGTCGCGGAGGAACTGGCCCGGGACGGGCTCGGCCTGGACTCCCCCGAACTGGCCGCGATCGGGCACCGGGTGGTGCACGGCGGCATGTTCTTCACCGAGCCCACCGTCATCGACGACGCCGTGCTCACCGAGATCGAGCGGCTGATCCCGGTGGCGCCGCTGCACAACCCGGCCAACCTCACCGGCATCCGCACGGCCATGGCGCTGCGCCCCGACCTGCCGCAGGTCGCCGTCTTCGACACGGCGTTCCACACGACCATGCCGGAGTCCGCGGCTCGCTACGCGATCGACACGAAGATCGCGGACCGGTACCGGGTGCGGCGCTACGGCTTCCACGGCACCTCGCACGCCTACGTCTCCCGGGCGACGGCGGAGCTGCTCGGCAAGGCCCCCGAGGACGTCAACGTCATCGTGCTGCACCTGGGCAACGGCGCGTCGGCCTCGGCGGTCCGGGGCGGCCGGTGCGTGGACACCTCCATGGGGCTCACCCCGCTGGAGGGGCTGGTGATGGGAACACGTTCCGGTGACCTCGACCCGGCCGTCATCTTCCATTTGCAGCGTGTCGGCGGAATGTCCATGGACGAGGTCGACACTCTCCTCAACAAGAGGAGCGGTTTGTTCGGCCTGTGCGGCGACAACGACATGCGGGAGATTCGGCGCCGGATGGAGGAGGGCGACGATGAGGCACGGCTCGCGTTCGAGATCTACATCCATCGGCTGAAGAAGTACGTGGGTGCCTATTACGCGGTACTCGGCACGGTGGACGCGGTCGCCTTCACGGCCGGGGTCGGCGAGAACGCGGCCTTTGTGCGGGAGGCCGCCCTCGACGGCCTGGAGGGGCTGGGCCTGGCGGTGGACCGCGAGCGGAACGCCGTACGCGGCGACGGGGCGCGGCTGATCTCGCCCGAGGGCGCGCGGACCGCCGTGGCCGTGGTCCCCACGGACGAGGAAATGGAGATCGCCACCCAGACTTACGCACTGGTCGGAAAGGACGGCTGAGCGCGTCCACGGAATTCCGGCCGGCACTCGACTGAGCGCGAAGGCGCCCATTTGCACCTTCCACCAGACGGAATATTCCGGAGCGAAACAAACCGATAGGATCGCCCCATGCGCCGTTCGAAAATCGTCTGTACTCTCGGCCCAGCGGTCGACTCCCACGAGATGCTCGTCGCCATGATCGAGGCGGGCATGAATGTGGCCCGTTTCAACTTCAGCCACGGAACGCACGCCGAGCACCAGGCACGGTACGACCGTGTCCGCGCCGCGGCCAAGGAGACCGGCCGGGCCATCGCCGTCCTCGCCGACCTCCAGGGCCCGAAGATCCGGCTGGAGACCTTCGCCGAGGGGCCGGTGGAGCTCGAGCGGGGTGACGAGTTCACCATCACCACCGAGGACGTCCCGGGCGACAAGCACATCTGCGGTACGACGTACAAGGGACTGCCGGCCGACGTCTCGCGCGGCGACCAGGTCCTCATCAACGACGGCAACGTCGAGCTGAAGGTCCTCGACGTCGAGGGCCCGCGGGTGAAGACGATCGTCATCGAGGGCGGCGTCATCTCCGACCACAAGGGCATCAACCTGCCCGGCGCCGCGGTGAACGTGCCCGCGCTGTCCGAGAAGGACGTGGAGGACCTGCGGTTCGCGCTGCGCATGGGCTGCGACATGGTCGCCCTGTCCTTCGTCCGCGACGCCAAGGACGTCTCCGACGTCCACCGGGTCATGGACGAGGAGGGCCGCCGCGTCCCCGTCATCGCCAAGGTGGAGAAGCCGCAGGCGGTGGAGAACATGCAGGACGTCGTGATGGCGTTCGACGGTGTGATGGTGGCCCGCGGCGACCTGGCCGTCGAGTACCCGCTCGAGAAGGTCCCGATGGTGCAGAAGCGCCTGATCGAGATGTGCCGGCGCAACGCCAAGCCGGTGATCGTGGCGACCCAGATGATGGAGTCGATGATCACCAACTCCCGTCCGACCCGCGCCGAGGCCTCCGACGTGGCCAACGCGATCCTGGACGGGGCCGACGCGGTCATGCTGTCGGCCGAGTCGAGCGTGGGCGCCTACCCGGTCGAGACCGTCAAGACGATGTCGAAGATCGTCAAGGCGGCGGAGGAGGAGCTGCTCGCCAAGGGCCTGCAACCGCTGGTGCCGGGCAAGAAGCCGCGCACGCAGGGCGGTTCGGTGGCCCGCGCCGCCTGCGAGATCGCCGACTTCCTGGGCGCCAAGGGCCTGGTGGGCTTCACCCAGTCCGGCGACACCGCGCGCCGGCTGTCCCGCTACCGCGCCTGCCAGCCGATCCTGGCGTTCACCACCGACGAGTCCACCCGCAACCAGCTGGCGCTCAGCTGGGGCGTGGAGCCGCACGTGGTGCCGTTCGTCAACAGCACCGACGAGATGGTCGACCTGGTCGACCAGGAGCTGGTCAAGCTCAACCGCTTCGCCCCCGGCGACACGGTCATCATCACCGCCGGCTCGCCCCCCGGCGTCCCCGGCACCACCAACATGGTCCGCGTCCACCACCTGGGCGGCGGCTCGCGCGACTGAGACCGGCCAAGCGCACGGTCGACCGGCACACCACTGAGGGCGCCTCCTGCGAACAGGGGGCGCCCTCAGTGGTGCCGCGGCTCCCGGGCGGGCCTCCGGCCGGTCAGCCGGTGGTGTACACGTGCATTCCGGGGACGTGCAGGTTGCCGCCGAACTGGGCCGCCTGGACCACTTCGACCTTGGTGAAGTAGATCAGCGGGATGTTCAGCGGCGGAGGGCTGTCCGGGCTGAAGCAGACCGGGAGCAACCCGAACAGGTTGCCGCAGATGCTCTCGGTGTACATCACCGTGTCGCCGCCGCGGATCGTGGACGTCGAGCCCTTGGCGGCCTGCACGTGGTAGGTCTTGCCGGCCTGCTTGTCCTTCACCGTCTGGTGCAGGTCGCCGATGTCGGTGCCATCCGAAATGACGTACTTCAGCACCTTCTTGACGTGTCCGCCGGCCGTGCGCACCTCCACGATGCCCTGGTAGTCGGCGCCCTTCAGCAGCAGCGAACTGGCGTTCAGGTACCAGGGGTCGTCGGCCAGCAGCACCTTGTTGTCCACGCCGCCCACGGCGTCGGTGGCGGCCGGGCAGTTCTCCGGGTCCGTCGTGGAACTCGCCGACGGGCTCGGCGAGTCCGTCGCCGAGCCGGCCGCATCACCGGCCGCCTCGCCGGCTGTGTCCTTGACGCCCTCGACGGCCTTCCCGGCCTCCCCGGCCGCCCCGGAGACCGTGCCGGTCGCGTCCTTCACGGTGTCCTTGACCGTGTCGGTGACCTTCTGGGCCGTGTCCTTGACCGTGTCGGCAGCGTCGTCGCCGGCGTCCCCGGCCCCGCCCGCCGAAGGCGTGGCGGAGGCGGACGGCGTGGCCCCGGAGTCCGCGGAGGCCTGCTTGCCGCCGGTGAGGACGTCTCCGAGCGCGTCACCGATGGTCCCCAGCAGACCGCCGCCGCCCGTGGACGCCGACGGGGCCGCCGTGGCGGCGCCTCCCGTGCCCGAACCGCCCGGCTTGCTCTGCGAGGCGGTGGAGTCGGGCTTGGGCGCGGCCTTGTCACCGGAAGCCGGATCCGGCGAGGGGGACGTGTGCGAGGAGTCCTCGTCCCCCTTGCCGTCCTGGTCCCCCTGCCCGTTCTGGTCCGCCGGGTCCGTGGAGGACGTGGCCGAGGGGGCCGGATGCGCGGTGGCGTCCTCGCCGTCCTGCTCGGGGTCACCGGCGCTCGCGGAGGCGGACGGCGCCGGCGAGGCCGAGGCCTTGTCCTGGGAGCCGTCCAGCGCCGCGACACAGTCCTTGTACTCGTCGGCCGTCAGGCTCTTGGCGGACGGCGTCGCCGCGTTGTTGTCGGCGACGGCGTGGGTCGATGTGAATCCCATCCCCATGAGGACCGCCGTCGGCATCGCCGCCATGGCTATCGCCCTGCCGGCCGGCATGTGGAACCTGGTGAACAGCGGCTTCTTGGGTGCCGCGTGACGCGGCCCGGTTCTCACGCGGGACTCCTCCACTCCCGTCCCGTGAGTCACCTCGTCAGCCGGCACTTTGCCTCCCGTTCGCCCCGTTGGCCGGGCTCGTTCCTGACAGGTCGTTCTCCCCCAGTGCCTCGAAGGCCTGGGAGGGGCCCCCACCGCTCGCCGGGTCCACCGCAGGACCGCCAGGCACCGGGCCGTCCGCCACCGGGCCGGGCGCGGCCTCGGGGGCGCCGCCCCGTACCGGGCCGGTCTGTCCGGCGTCCTCCCGCGCGGGCGGTACGCCCTCCGCCCACGCCACGGCCATCGCGCCACCGATGAGCGCGAGCAGGAAGCCCATGACGAAGCCGCCGAAGTTGGACACGGGGATGGACACCAGCGCCAGCAGGATCGCCGCGACACCCGCGAACACCCGGATGTGCTTCTGGAACCAGAGGCTGATGCCGAGGACGACGAGCAGCACACCGATGATCAGAGACCCGGCCCCCGCGGTGGTGGCCATCGCCAGCGTCAGATGACCGAGCTGGAGGTGGGCGTACGGGAAGTACATGATCGGAAAGCCGCCGAGCAGGACGAACAGACCGGCCCAGAACGGACGTGTGCCCCGCCAGGCGCGGAACTGCAGCCTCCGGCGGGTGAACTGGCCGGTTACGGCAGGAGTCTCGGCGCTCATGGAAAACAGCTCCCTGGTGCGGCGTTGCTGTGATGAGGGTGGTGCTTGGTCGGCGTGGGGGGTGTGTGAAGAGCTGGTGGAAGGTGGAACGGGCGGGGGCGCCGTCGGCTCCCCCGCCCGTCACCGAGTGCCTAGTAGCACTCCTTGGTACCTGTCGCCAGCGACATGCTGAGTCCGCTGAGCTTGAAGGTCCCGGCGGTCGTCGCCCACGCCGTCTGCTTCACGCCGGTCAGCGTGGCCGAGTCGGCCTGCTGAGCGAACCCGAAGGGGTTGGTCTGCTTGTTCGCGACCTCGCCCGGCTTGATGCCAGGACCCTTGTTGGCGTCCTTGGCCGCAACACCGATGTCGATGTTGTTGAACGTGGCGTCGGCCTTGAGGTCGGCGACGTCGATGTAGAGGTTCTCGGCCTCGACCGGCGTCCTGCCGCCGCCCGCCTTCAGCAGCAGGCTCACGTTGCCGAAGGGCGTCTCGGTGACGACCGACTGGCACAGGTTGTTGATCGTGGCCGTCCTGAACGCCGAGACCGCGACCGGGTGGTGCTCGTCCTTGCTGCCGTCGAGGCTCTTCCCCGAGTCGATCGCGCCGTACTGGGCGAACCCCTTGCCCTCCAGCCTGTCCGCCGTCACCTTGAACGACTGACCGGACACGCTGAACGACGCGGCGAGGGCACCCTGAGCCAGGGCCACGCCTATCGCCGCCGTCGCGGCCACGCTGGGCACCATGACCACAGCGAACCGCTTCCATCTGGTCCCGCCACGCACTTGGGACTCCATATTTCCTCCTTCTCGGACGTACATCTCCTGGCCCGGCTCACCACCGGCCGGCGGCTCGGCCGGGCAGGGATGGGAGAAGTGCTACGTCCTCGGGAAGGAGAGCGCCCGCGCTCGGTGGCGCCAACCGCGCCCGAATCACCGGCGATCACCCCCGAGCGACAACCACTGGTCGCGCCTGACACGCATCACGCACAACCCTGCTGGACAGGCTTCGCCAGCCGGCGAAGACCCCCCTGCCCCAAGGGACGGCGCCACTGCCGCCGGCCCTGCTCGGTGGGGACCCAGACACCCCATGACCCGACCGGTTTGCCGGGGCACGGGGACGGACCGAGCGTCGCCGATCGTGGTGCATTCTCGCCGCCCGCACAAGGGGGTTCGTTACTCGCTAGTAACGGCTGGATAACCGGGACACGACTCACCGGTTCCGAACGGCGACACTCGGTGGTAACAAAGGGCAGAACAAAACGGTTCACCTCTGGACGGAACCGGGCGGAACCACACCCTCGATTTACTGCCAGTAACAGCGGCCGCGATTACCAAGTTTTGGTAAAGCGCGGCCGCACTGACGGCTCCTCGGCCAATCTTTCACTCGGGCATCACATGCCGTGGCGTTTAACGACTGGTCAGCACAAGAGGGTTGGCCCGGATCAGAACAACGCCCTCGCCAACGCCCGGCGCGCCCCCGTCACTCGCGGGTCCTCGGCGCCGACGACCTCGAAGAGCTCCAGCAGCCTCAGCCGCACCGCGTCCCGGTCCTCACCGGCGGTGCGCCGCACGGTGTCGATGAGCCGGCTGAAGGCGTCCTCCACGTGACCGCCCACCAGATCCAGGTCGGCGGCGGCGATCTGCGCCTGTACGTCGGCGGGCTTCTCGGCCGCCTCCTTGCGCACCCGCTGCGGGTCGAAGCCCTGCACCCGCTGGAGCAACTCGGCCTGCGCCAGGCCGAGTTTGGCCTCCGGGTTGCCCGGGTCGTCGGCCAGCACGTTCTTGTACGCCTGCACCGCGCCGCCCAGGTCGCCGGCGTCCAGGGCCTGCGACGCCGCGTTCAGCAGCGCTTCGTACGGGCCGACCGGGGCCTGCTGAGCCGCCTGCGCGCCCGCCTCGGCGTCCGGGTCGACGGTCAGTCCGGTCAGTCCGAACCGCTCCTCGGCGACCTGCACCAGCTGGTCCAGCGTCTGCCGGATCTGCTCCTCGCCGGCCGCCCCCTGGAACAGGGGCAGGGCCTGGCCGGCGACCACCGCGAAGACCGCGGGGATCCCCTGGACGCCGAACTGCTGCATCAGCAACTGGTTGGCGTCGACGTCGATCTTGGCGAGGAGGAAGCGCCCGTTGTACTCGACGGCCAGTCGCTCCAGGACCGGGCTCAGCTGCTTGCAGGGCTGACACCACTCGGCCCAGAAGTCGATGACGACGGGCACCTCGGCCGACCGCTGGAGGACATCGCGCTCGAAAGTGGCCTCGTCGACGTCGATGACGAGATCGGCCGGGGAGACCGCCCCCGCGCCGCCCTCCCTGGCCGCTTGGGCGCGCGCCTGCTCCGCCTTCGCCTTGGCCTCCTGGGCCGCCTTCACCGCGGCGAGGTCGACGACTCCGCTCATGGACATGTTCCGTGGCTGCATGCGTCTATCCTCCCCCGTTCTGCCCGCCTGAGTGAAAACCGCCGGGAAAGCCGTACTGCTCCGGGCGCCCGGTCCCCACCTGACACCCTGTGGTCATCGCTCGGACACGGACTCGTGCCCGCGTTTCGCTACGACCCGTAGCGTAATGGCAGCGGGCGCCCGCGCGGAAGCACACCGTGGTGATCTCTCTCACGACCGGACAGGAACCGCTCGTTTTCGGTCCGGTTATGGTCATGGGATGCAGAGCCGCACCCCCGCCGCCCGCGCCGGCCGGCCGCGCAGCGCCGCCGCGGACGCGGCGATCCTGGCCGCCACCCGGGCGGCGCTGGTGGAGCTGGGCTGGTCGCGGCTCACCCTGGGGGACGTGGCCACCCGGGCCGGGGTCGCGAAGACGACGCTGTACCGCCGCTGGGCGGGCAAGAACGAACTCGTCGTCGACGCCGTCGCCGAGCTCTTCGACGAACTCCGCCTCCCCGACCGCGGCAGCCTCGCCGCCGACATCGAGGGCGTGGTCCTCCAGTTCGCGGCGATCCTGGCCCGGCCCGAGGCCAGGAGCGGGCTGATGGCCGTGGTCGCCGAGTCGACGCGCGACGAGGCCCTGCGCGAACGCATCCGCACCTCGATCGTGGACCGCCAGAAGCGCCTGGTCCTGGAGGGCCGCGCCCGCGCCCAGACCCGGGGCGAACTCCCCCCGGAACCGGACCCGGAGGAAGCCGCCCGCACGGTCGGCCTGATCTTCGACATCGTCGCGGGCGCCGTGGTGCACCGCACCCTGGTCAGCGCCGAACCGGCGGACGAGGAATGGGTGCGCGGCTTCACCCGGGTCCTTCTGACCGGGCTCGCGGCGGACGGCTGACCGGGACTCCGGGGCAGCGGGGCGGGACGAGCCCGCCCCGGCTCCGGTCCCTCAGAACCCCGCGGGCTCCGTGTACACCCCCCACTCGTCCCGCAGGACCCCGCAGATCTCGCCCAGCGTCGCCTCGGCGCGCACGGCGTCGAGCATCGGCTCGATCATGTTGGCGCCGGACCGCGCGGCCGCCAGCATCGCGTCCAGCGCGGAGCGCACGGCACCGTCGTCCCGCCCGGTCCTCCGCTCCCCGAGCACCCGCACCTGCTCCCGCTCCACCTCGTGGCTGACCCGGAGGATCTCCAAATCCCCGGTGACCGAGCCGGTGTGGACGTTGACGCCGACGACCCTCTTGTCGCCCTTCTCCAGCGCCCGCTGGTACTGGAACGCCGACTCCGCGATCTCGCCGGTGAACCACCCGTCCTCGATGCCCCGCAGGATCCCGGACGTGATCGGCCCGATCGGGTGCTGTCCGTCGGGGTGCGCCCGCAGTCCCCGCTCCTTGATCTGCTCGAAGATCTTCTCGGCGTCCGCCTCGATCCGGTCCGTCAGCTGCTCGATGTACCACGAACCGCCCAGCGGATCGGCCACGTTGGCGACGCCGGTCTCCTCCATCAGCACCTGCTGCGTGCGCAGCGCGATCTCCGCTGCCTGCTCGCTCGGCAGCGCGAGCGTCTCGTCGAGCGCGTTGGTGTGCAGCGAGTTGGTGCCGCCGAGCACCGCCGCGAGCGCCTCCACGGCCGTGCGCACGACGTTGTTGTACGGCTGCTGGGCGGTCAGCGAGACCCCGGCGGTCTGCGTGTGGAAGCGCAGCCACTGCGCCTTGTCGGTCTTCGCGCCGTAGACGTCGCGCATCCACCGGGCCCAGATGCGGCGCGCCGCGCGGAACTTGGCGATCTCCTCGAAGAAGTCGACGTGCGCGTCGAAGAAGAAGGACAGGCCGGGCGCGAAGACGTCGACGTCGAGACCGCGGCTGAGCCCGAGTTCGACGTACCCGAAGCCGTCCGCCAGTGTGTACGCGAGCTCCTGCGCGGCCGTCGCCCCCGCCTCGCGGATGTGGTAGCCGGAGACGGACAGCGGCTTGTACGCGGGGATCCTGGTGGCGCAGTGCTCCATCAGGTCGCCGATGAGGCGCAGATGGGGCTCGGGCTGGAAGAGCCACTCCTTCTGGGCGATGTACTCCTTGAAGATGTCGGTCTGGAGCGTGCCGTTGAGGACGGAGGCGTCCACGCCCTGCCGCTCCGCGGCGACCAGGTACATGCAGAAGACGGGGACGGCCGGCCCGCTGATCGTCATCGACGTGGTGACGTCACCGAGCGGGATGTCCTTGAACAGCACCTCCATGTCGGCCGCCGAGTCGATGGCCACACCGCAGTGGCCGACCTCGCCCAGCGAACGCGGGTCGTCGGAGTCGCGGCCCATGAGCGTCGGCATGTCGAAGGCGACCGAGAGCCCGCCTCCGCCGTTGCCGAGGATCATCTTGTAGCGCTCGTTGGTCTGCTCGGCGTTGCCGAACCCGGCGAACTGCCGGATCGTCCACGTACGCCCCCGGTAGCCGGTCGGGTACAGGCCGCGGGTGAAGGGGTACTCCCCCGGCCAGCCGATCCGCTCGAATCCCTCGTACGTGTCTCCCTGCCGGGGACCGTACACCGGCTCCACGGGATCGCCGGAGAGCGTGGTGAAGTCCGCCTCGCGCTTGCGTGCGGCGTCGTACCGGGC
Source organism: Streptomyces sp. NPDC001204 (assembly GCF_053598035.1). Taxonomy (NCBI): domain Bacteria; kingdom Bacillati; phylum Actinomycetota; class Actinomycetes; order Kitasatosporales; family Streptomycetaceae; genus Streptomyces; species Streptomyces sp. NPDC001204. The sequence continues at coordinate 28,557 of NZ_JBSFJL010000001.1, forward strand.
CTGCCAGCGGTGGCGGCCCTCCTCGATGGCGTCAGCGTCCATACCCTCGAATTTACTAGGACGTCCAAGTAAATGTCGACGGCTGACCGCCGTACGGGTTCCGTACGGCGGTGGCGCGTGCTCAGGCCTTGGCGGCCGCGGGGGCCTCGTCCTGCGCGGCGAGCCGGGACTCCAGCTCACGGCTGACCCCACGCTCGACGAAGAAGGCGGCGGTCGGGATGGTCCCCGCGAGGAGCACCCACAGCTGCTTGGCGACCGGCCACTTGGCCTTGGAGCCCAGGTCGAAGGCGAACACCAGGTACACGACGTACAGCCAGCCGTGCGCGATGCCGACGACGCTCGTGAAGCCCGCCGCGCCGTTGATGTCGAGCACGTACTTGGCGATCACGCCGAGAGTCAGCAGGACCAGCAGCACACCGGTGACGTAGGCCATGACCCGGTAGCGGGTCAGCACGCTTCGTTTCATGGGGACGAGCGTAACCACCCGTTCCGGGAGATCTTGCCCCGGGTGGCCCTGCCCGCATCGGTCCGTGCCCCGGCCCCCCGGTCCTCGCGCAGGCCGTGCGCGTCAGTCCTCGTGGAAGTCGTGCGCGGCGATCCGCAGCGGCCGCAGCATCGCGAAGATCTCGCCGCACTCCTCGGCGTCGTAGGCCCCGAGGCCGAACTCCATCGCCATCAGGTCGCGGGTGGCGGCATCGACCGCCTCGCGGCCCTTGTCGGTGATGACGGCGAGCGTGCCGCGCCCGTCGTTGGGGTTGGGGCGCCTGGCGACGAGACCGGATCTGACCAGCCGGTCCACGGTGTTCGTCACGGACGTGGGGTGCACCATCAGGCGCTCGCCGATCTTGGACATCGGCAGTTCGCCGGCCTTGGAGAAGGTGAGCAGCACCAGGGCCTCGTAGCGCGCGAAGGTCAGCCCGTACGGCTTGACCACCGCGTCGACCTCGGCCAGCAGGATCTGGTGGGCGCGCATGATCGAGGTGATCGCGGCCATGGACGGCACGCTTCCCCAGCGCTGCTTCCAGAGCTCGTCGGCACGGGCGATGGGGTCGAAAGGGAGACTGAGGGGCTTCGGCACGTCACCAGACCCTACCGGTCGGTCATATGCGGCTCAGCCCCGTCTCAGCCTTCGGTCCTGCGAGCTCAGCTCTCGGTCCGGCGGGCGGCCACCGCCAGCCCCACGCAGCACACCGTCCCCAGGACTCCGGCCCCCGCGACCGTCGCCGCCACCCCGGCGAACTCCGCCGCGACCCCGGCCAGCGCCATGCCCACGCCCTGGATCGTCATGAGTCCGGCGGTCAGCAGGGTCATCGCCCGGCCGCGCAGTTCCTCGGGCACCGCGCGCACGAACCACTGGTCCAGGCCCAGCGTGTACGCCGACCCGGCGCCCGAGAGCACCAGCAGGAGCAGGGAGACGGCGAGGCCGGGGCGCAGGGCGTAGCCGAGGTAGGGCAGCAGGGTCAGGCAGACCAGTGGCAGGGCGATCCGCTCGCGGACGGCGGGCCGCAGCCGGGAGCCGGCGTACAACTCGCTCGCGATCGTGCCGACGGGCAGCCCGCACATCAGCAGTCCGAGCCCGACGGAGCCGGCGCCGAGCGCGTCGGCGTACGGGGCCGCCAGGGCCTCCGGCACGACCGCGAACATCGGCGGCACCCAGAACAGCAGGAGGAGGACGCGGATCCGGCGGTCGGCGAGCACCTGCCGGGCACCGCGCAGCGAGTCGCCCACCAGGGCGCCGGGCTCGCCGGTCCTGGCGGGACGGTTCCGGGTGCCGAAGCGGAGCAGGGCGGCGGAGGCGAGGAAGGTGACGACGGTGATCAGCAGGGCGTGCCGGGGGCTGACCACGGTGAGCAGCAGGCCGCCGAGTCCGAAGCCGACGAGCAGCGCGCTCTGCGAGACGATCCGCAGCAGGGAGCGGCCGAGGACGAACAGCTCGCCGTCGCCGAGGATGTCGGTGAGGCTGGCCATCCGCGTTCCCTGGAACACGGGTGACACGACGGCGACGGCGCAGCGCAGCGCGAGCAGGACGCCGATGTGGGCGCCGGGCACCACCATCGGCGCCACGCAGGCCGCGCACACCAGGTCGCAGGTGACGAGCACCCGGCGGGCCGGGAAGCGGTCGGCGATCCCGCTGAGGAGGGTGCCGCCGACGACGTAGGGCATGAGGCCGAGCGCGAAGGTGAGGGCGCTCATCAGGGGCGAGCCGGTGAGGTCGTAGACGAGGACCGACAGGGCGATCTCGCTGACCATCACGCCGAGCAGGGAGAGGGCGTGGGCGGCGAAGACCGCCCGGAACTCGGGTACGGCGAAGACCCGGGCGTAGCCGGCCGCCGGTTCGGCCACGGGCACGGGGGCGGGCGTGGGTGCGGGCCGGTCCGGGGCCTGCGGGGTCGGGATGGGCTCGGGGGCTTGCTGCTGCATGGGCGGCAGCGTGCGGGTGGGAGGGGCGGTCGGCGTAGAGTTTCGGCCACTGCCGAATCTTTGCCGTCTCTCCTGTCTTTCCGGTCTTTCCGGTCTTCGCCCGCCTTTCCGGCCTTCGCCTGTCCTTCCTGTCTTCGCCAGTCCTTCCTGGGGGTGCCGTGCCGTTCCGTCTGCACTTCGGGGACGACGACCTCATGCGGTGCCGGTTCGCGGTGTCGCCGCTGTGGGAGACGCAGGAGGCGGTACGGACGCTGCGGCGGCCGGACCGGCACGGGTACCACCCGCACTGGCTGCGCCGCATACGGGAGGCCGCAGAGGGGCTGGACCTCGCCCCGCTGTGGCTGCTCATGCCCCGGCGGGGGCACAGTCCCGACTTCCTCGGGCCGCCGCCGATCGGGCCTGCGGCCGTGTTCGAGGAGGAGATCGCCCAGGTGCGGGCGGCGGATCCCGGGGCGGCGCGGGAGGACCTGGCGCGGGCGCTCGCCGATACGCCGGGTGCGCTGGAGTCGTCGCGGGGGCGGGTGATGCTCGCCGATCCGGAGCGTGCGGTGCGGGAGCTGGCCGATCTGCTGGAGGCCGCGTGGCACGCGCTGATCGAACCGGAGTGGCCACGGCTGCGGGCGCTGCTTGAGGCCGATGTGGCCTTCCACTCGCGGCGGCTGGCCGAGGTGGGGCTGGGGGCGCTGCTGCCGGAACTGGACCGGCGGCTGTCCTGGGACGGGCGGACGCTGACGGTCGACTGGCCGGGCGAGCACGGGCGCGACCTCGACGGGCGGGGGCTGGTGCTGATGCCGAGCGTGTTCTCCTGGCCGGACGTGATCAGCGGCTTCGATCCGCCCTGGCAGCCCACGCTGGTGTACCCGGCGCGCGGGCTGGGCGGTCTGTGGGTGCGGCGGGGCACGGAGGCCGGTGAGGCCCTGGTGCGGCTGCTGGGGCGGGGGCGGGCCGCGGTGCTGGCCGCGCTGACCGATCCGGCGTCGACGACGGCGCTGGCCCACCGTCTGGACCTGGCACCGTCTTCGGTGTCGGCGCATCTGACGGTGCTGCGGGACGCGGGCCTGCTCACGTCCCGCCGGTACGGGCACCAGGTGCTCTACGAACGCACACCGCTGGGGATGGCACTGGTCTCGGGCGGGTGAGGCCCGCGCGAGACGGGCGGCGCGGGCGGGACTTGAAGGGTCCCGCGAAGCGCCGCCGGGTGTTCACTCCGCCTGCTGGGCGAGGTGCCGTTCGACGCGCTCCACCTTGGCGGTGAGGCCGTCCGTGACACCGGGACGGATGTCCGCCTTGAGGACCAGGGACACACGCGGAGCACGTGCCTCCACCGCGGCGACGGCTCGCTTGACGACGTCCATGACCTCGTCCCACTCGCCCTCGACGGAGGTGAACATCGCGTCGGTGCGGTTGGGCAGGCCGGACTCGCGGACGACCCGGACGGCGTCGGCGACGTACTCCCCCACGTCCTCGCCGACGCCCAGCGGGGTCACGGAAAAGGCGACGATCACGCGTTCACGACCCCTTCGCGGCGGGCGCGGGAGGCGATCACCGCGTCCTCGGCCTCGCGCTTGAGCCTGCGCTCGGCGAAGAAGCCGCCGGTGGGCAGGACCGAGAGGACGAAGTAGAGGGCGGCGGTCCCCACCGACCACTTGGCGCGGTTCCAGGCGTCGGCCCAGAAGATCACGTACAGGATGAACAGGACGCCGTGGATCGCGCCCATCACGGGCACCGCGTTGAAGTCCGTGGTCCGCTTCAGGACCGAGCAGACCAGCAGCAGGAGGAAGGAGACCGCCTCGGGGGCGGAGACCAGGCGGAGGCGGCGGAGGGCGGTGGCGGTCTTGATGTCCACGGGTCACCTTCGGTGGGAGACGGACCGGCGGGCCGCTGAAGTGACGCGGGCCGGCTTGTGAATGCGAGCACAAACGTTCGTCCATTGTGGCAAACCCGCGGGGCGGGTCCGGTCAGGGGGTGGGCGCGGCCGTCCCGTAAGGGTGTGAATCAGGGTCGTTGTCCCCCCGTGGGCCCTGTCGGCCCGCCCCGTCCGCCGCTACCTTCACTCCGTGGCGATGTTCCGACTTCAAGACAGCAGGGTGCTCGCCGTCGACATGACCGGGGACGCCGTGAAGGCGAAGAACGGCTCGATGGTCGCGTACGACGGGCAGATGGCCTTCAAGAGGCTGACCGGTGGCGGCGAGGGGCTGCGCGGCATGGTGACCCGGCGGCTCACCGGCGAGCAGATGACCGTGATGGAGGTGCGGGGGCACGGAACGTGCTGGTTCGCCGACCGGGCGGCCGAGATCAATCTGGTGCGGCTCCAGGGGGAAAAGCTGTACGTCGAGTCGAGCAACCTGCTCGCGACGGACGCCGGACTGCGCACGGGGACGACGTTCACCGGACTGCGCGGCGCCTCCCAGGGCAACGGGCTGTTCACGACCACGGTCGAGGGGCACGGGCAGGCGGCGATCATGTCGGACGGCCCGGCGGTGGTGCTCAGGGTCAGCCAGCAGTACCCGCTGATCGTCGACCCCGGCGCCTACATCGCGCACCAGGGCGACGTCCGGCAGTCCTTCCAGTCCGGGGTGACCTTCCGCACGTTCCTCGGGGAGGGCGGCGGGGAGGCCTTCCAGATCCGGTTCGAGGGGGACGGGCTGGTGTACGTCCAGCCGAGCGAGCGGAACACGATCGCGGGGGACCTGTGAGATGACCTTCCGGGAGATCAACTCGAAAATGGTCGAGGCGACGGTCGTGCCCGGCCGGCGCCTGTTCAGTCAGCGCGGCGCGATGCTCGCCTACCGCGGTGACGTGGCGTTCACGCCCAACATCCAGGGCGGCCAGGGCGGTCTGATGTCGATGATCGGGCGCCGGGTGGCGGGTGAGGCGACACCGCTGATGACCGTGGAGGGCAGCGGCACGGTCTTCTTCGGGCACGGCGGCCACCATGTGCACGTGATCGAGATGACGGGTGACACGTTGTACGTGGAGGCGGACCGCCTGCTCGCCTTCGAGGGCACGCTCCAGCAGGGCACGATGTTCATGGGCTCGCAGGGCGGGGTCATGGGCATGGTGCGGGGCCAGGTGACGGGTCAGGGACTGTTCACGACCACCCTCCAGGGACACGGCTCGGTCGCGGTCATGGCGCACGGCGGCGTCTTCGAGGTGCCGATCACCCCGCAGCGCCCCGTCCACGTCGACCCGCAGGCCTACGTCGCCCACCACGGCGACGTCCGCAACAAGCTGTCCACCGCGCTGGGCTGGCGCGAGATGGTGGGACGCGGCTCCGGGGAGGGCTTCCAGCTCGAACTGAGCGGCAACGGCACGGTGTACGTCCAGGCGTCGGAGGAGAAGCTGTGAGCGCGTACGGAACGCCCGGCGCCGGGCCGGTGGTCCACGACCCGACGACCCTGCCGGCCGACGACAACGTGAACCCGTACACCTTCTGCGTGGAGCTCAAGGGAAGCCAGTGGTTCCTCCAGAAGGGGAAGATGATCGCCTACTACGGGGCGATCGAGTTCAACGGCATCGGACACGGCCGGCTGGACCATCTGGTCCGCACGGCCTTTCATTCGCCTCTGCACGCGAGCGACTGGGTGGTGGCCGAGGGTTCGGGCCGGATGCTGCTCGCCGACCGGGCCTTCGATGTCAACTCCTTCGACCTGGACGACGGCAATCTGACCATTCGCTCCGGCAATCTGCTCGCTTTTCAGCCAAGTCTGTCGCTCAAGCAGTCGATCGTGCCCGGCTTCCTCACTCTCATCGGAACCGGAAAGTTCGTGGCCGCGTCCAACGGGCCGGTGGTGTTCATGGAGCCCCCGATCCGGGTGGACCCGCAGGCGCTGGTCGGCTGGGCCGACTGCCCGTCCCCGTGCCATCACTACGACCACGGGTACCTGACCGGCGTACTGGGCGGGCTGCGTTCCATGACGGGCCTCGGGCCGGTCTCCGGGGAGGAGCACCAGTTCGAGTTCGTGGGGGCCGGGACGGTCCTGCTGCAGTCCAGCGAGAGCCTCATGGCCGAACTGGCGGCGGGGGTGCTTCCGGACGAGCCCGGGGTACCCGGAGGGGGAAGGGTGTCCGGAACCCGCGGACAGCAGGGCGGGCAACCGCGCCTTCCCGGACAGCTGGGAGATCTCCAGCGTCGCTTCGGGGTGTGAGCGGTAGTCTGCGGAGTGTGACATCGAACGCGTGCGCGCCGTCACACCACCCTCACTAGTTCGCCTTTCAACTTCTTAGGTAGACTTCATTCATGGAGACCGAGACGGCCACGCGCTGGCTGACCGATGCGGAGCAGTGCGCCTGGCGCACCCACCTGGAGGTCAACAGGCTGTTGACGTACCAGCTCGAAAAGGACCTGCAGCCGTTCGGCCTGACGATGAACGACTACGAGATCCTGGTGAATCTCTCCGAGTCGGAGGACGTCCGGATGCGCATGAGCGACCTCGCGTCCGCCACCCTCCAGTCCAAGAGCCGCCTCTCGCACCAGATCACCCGCATGGAGAACGCGGACCTGGTGCGCCGTGAGAACTGCGAGTCCGACCGCCGGGGCCTGTACGCGGTCCTCACCGAGCACGGCATGGAGACCATGCAGAAGGTCGCGCCGCACCATGTGGCGTCCGTGCGGAGGCATTTCATCGATCTGGTCGACCACGAGACGCTGATGGAGCTGGACAAGGCCCTGAAGCCGATCGCAGAGCATCTGCGGGGGCAGCGGGGCCGTAGCTGAGCCTGATCCCGGCGTCAGGGGTCTCGGGCCGGCCCGAGACCCCTGACGCCGGGCGGACGGAACACGCCTACCGGCGCCGCCACGGTCCCGCGAGCAGCGCCGCCGCCACGGACGCCCCGCCGGCCAGCAGGAAGCACACCCCGAGCGGCAGGGCGCCGATCAGCAGTCCCGTCACCAGCGCCCCACCCGAACCGCCGGCGTTCACCGCCGCGTTCACCCACGCCCCGGCCCGCGTCCGAGAGCCTTCCGCCGCCGTCTCGTCGGCCAGCAGATACGCCGTGGTCAGCGCCGGAGCGATGAACGCGCCCGCGCAGGCCATGGCCGCCGTCAGGGTCCACATGCCGGGCGCGAGGCCCGCCGCCGCGATCACCGGACCAAGACCCGCCGCGAACCAGGTCAGACGCACACGGGCGGGTGTACGCCAGTCGATCGCCCCGTTGACGAGGCCGCCCACCGCGCTGCCCGCCGAGAGGGCGCCCAGGACCCACGGCACCAGGGCCGTGTCGTACGACCGCTCGGCGGCGAACGCCATCACCAGCAGTTCCACCCCGCTGAGCGCCAGGCCGACCCCCATGGCGACGGCGACCGGCGGCAGGAGGCCGCGGAGCCCGGCGAGGCGGCCGCCGGACTTCTCCCGCCGCGGCGCCGGGCGGGGGCCGGTCATCGCCGGCGAGGTGACGAAGGCGCAGGTGCCGGCGACGATCAGCAGCGCGCTGAGCAGGAGGCCGGACGCCGGGGGCGCGAAGCCCACGAGCACGCCGACGAGGGCCGGGCCGGAGACAAACAGCAGCTCCTCGGCGACGCCGTCCAGGCTGTAGGCACGTGCCAGGAGGCCCCGGTCGGCGACGAGTTCGGACCACAGGGCGCGCATGGCGGGACCCAGCGGGGGCGCGCAGGCGCCCGCGAGGGCGGCGGCCGTGGCGACGGCCGCGGCCGGTGCGCCGGGGCCCCAGGTCAGGACGGCCAGGGCGCACAGCAGAGCGCCGTAGAGCGCCGCCATGGGGAACAGGGCGCGGCGCGGTCCGTACCGGTCGACCAGGGACGCCCGCAGGGGCATCAGGAAGACCGACGTGGCGCCGAACAGGGACATCACGGCACCGGACACGGCATACGACCCGGTGGCCCGGGTGACGGACAGCATCACCGAGAGCGCCACCATCCCGTAGGACAGGCGTGCCGTCAGGGCGGCGGTGAAGGTGCGGCGCGCGTGCGGGACGCGCAGGACGGCGGCGTACGAGGGCCGCGCGGGCAGGGGCGGGCGCGACGAAGTGGGCGCGGACATGAGTGGTTCCTCACCTGAAGGCATGAAGACGGGACACCGGAGCGCCGCGTCCGCCGACGGTCGGTCGTCGGTCCGGGACGCGGCGCGGGTGCGCGGTCTATGCCAAGCGGAGGAACATGCCGGTCAAGTTAGCGATGTCCGCCGTGATTGACCACGGGTTTTCCAACCGGGCCGGGATCAGCCCTCGGTCAGGCCCGCCACCAGTTCGTCCGCCGCCTGGTACGGGTCCAGCTCACCGGCGGTGATCCGCTCCGCGAGGGCGCTCAGCCGGCGGTCGCCGTGCAGATCGCCGATGCGTTCGCGCAGGGCCGTGACCGCGATGGTCTCCACCTCGTGGGCGGCGCGGGCGCGGCGGCGCTCGGCGAGGACGCCCCGCTCCTCCATCCAGGCCCGGTGCTTCTCCAGCGCCTCGACCACCTCGTCGACGCCCTCGGAGCGCGCGGCGACCGTCTTGACGATGGGCGGACGCCAGTCGCCGGGGCCGCGGGTCTCGCCGAGGCCCAGCATGTGGTTCAGCTCGCGGGCGGTGGCGTCCGCGCCGTCCCGGTCGGCCTTGTTGACGACGTAGACGTCGCCGATCTCCAGGATGCCGGCCTTGGCCGCCTGGATGCCGTCGCCCATCCCCGGGGCCAGCAGGACGACGGACGTGTCGGCCTGGGAGGCGATCTCCACCTCCGACTGGCCCACACCGACCGTCTCGACCAGGATCACGTCGCAGCCCGCCGCGTCCAGTACGCGGATCGCCTGCGGGGCGGCCCAGGCGAGTCCGCCCAGGTGGCCGCGGGTGGCCATGGAGCGGATGTAGACGCCCGGGTCCGAGGCGTGCTCCGACATCCGCACCCGGTCGCCGAGCAGCGCGCCGCCGGAGAAGGGCGAGGACGGGTCGACGGCCAGGACACCGACCCGCTTGCCCTGCTTGCGGTACGCCGTCACCAGCGCGGACGTGGACGTCGACTTGCCCACGCCCGGGGAGCCGGTCAGACCGACGACGTACGCGTTGCCGGTCAGCGGCGCGAGCGTCCGCATGACCTCCCGCAACTGCGGGGACGCCCCCTCCACCAAGGAGATCAGCCGGGCCACGGCCCTCGGCCGGCCTTCCCTGGCCTGGGCCACCAGAGAGGAGACGTCCTGCATCACAGCTCCGTTCACATGATCCGCGTACGCGGTCCGCGTACGAGAGGTCCTACGAATGAGGTCGGTCGGGTGTTACCCGGCTCAGGCCTTCGGCACCCGGACGATCAGCGCGTCGCCCTGACCGCCGCCGCCGCACAGCGCGGCCGCGCCGACGCCGCCGCCGCGCCGCTTCAGCTCCAGCGCCAGGTGCAGCACGAGACGGGCGCCGGACATCCCGATCGGGTGACCCAGGGCGATGGCGCCGCCGTTCACGTTCACCCTTTCCGTGGACACGCCGAGGTCCTTCATTGACTGCACGGCCACGGCGGCGAACGCCTCGTTGATCTCGACGAGGTCCAGGTCGGAGACCTCGAGCCCCTCCTTCTTCAAGGCGTGCTGGATGGCGTTGGAGGGCTGGGACTGCAGGGAGTTGTCCGGGCCGGCGACGTTGCCGTGGGCGCCGATCTCGGCGATCCACTCAAGGCCCAGCTCCTCGGCCTTGGCCTCGCTCATCACGACCACGGCCGCGGCGCCGTCGGAGATCTGCGAGGAGGAGCCGGCGGTGATCGTGCCGTCCTTGGCGAAGGCCGGGCGCAGCTTGGCCAGGCTCTCGGCCGTGGTGTCGGCGCGGATGCCCTCGTCCTTGCTGAACAGGACCGGGTCGCCCTTGCGCTGCGGGATCTCCACCGGGGTGATCTCGGCCTCGAAGACGCCGTTCTTCTGCGCGGCGGCGGCCCGCTGGTGGGACAGGGCGGCGATCTCGTCCTGCTCGTCGCGCCCGATGCCCAGGCGGGTGTTGTGCTTCTCCGTCGACGCGCCCATGGCGATGCCCTCGAACGAGTCGGTCAGGCCGTCGTGAGCCATCGAGTCCAGCACCTCCACCGCGCCGTACTTGTAGCCCTCGCGGGACTTCGGCAGGAGGTGCGGGGCGTTGGTCATGGACTCCTGGCCGCCGGCCACGACCACGTCGAACTCACCCGCACGGATCAACTGGTCGGCGAGCGCGATGGCGTCCAGACCGGACAGGCACACCTTGTTGATGGTGAGCGCCGGGACGCTCATCGGGATGCCGGCCTTGACCGCGGCCTGGCGGGCCGGGATCTGCCCCGCCCCGGCCTGCAGCACCTGGCCCATGATCACGTACTGCACCTGGTCGCCCCCGATCCCCGCGCGGTCGAGGGCGGCCTTGATCGCGAAGCCGCCGAGGTCGGCTCCGGAGAAGGACTTCAGCGAGCCCAGCAGCCGCCCCATGGGCGTCCGAGCGCCCGCGACGATCACCGAGCCGGTCGTACCGGAAGTTCCAGAAGACATGAGCTGCGATCCCCTTACCGGCCTGCACAGCCGAGGAGTGAACGAGGGTTTACTTCGAATGTACTGAGGCCTGCTCCGCCCCGTCATCGGGCCGTCGGTGTGATCGCGCGCACGTTGCGTAACCACCCCGGTGGCGATGCACTGATTCCATGCTGACGCGAATCGACCACATCGGGATCGCCTGCCACGACCTCGACGCCACCGTCGAGTTCTACCGGACCACGTACGGCTTCGAGGTGTTCCACACCGAGGTCAACGAGGAGCAGGGCGTGCGCGAGGCCATGCTCAAGATCAACGAAACCTCCGACGGAGGGGCTTCCTACCTGCAGCTTCTCGAACCGACCCGCGAGGACTCCACCGTCGCGAAGTGGCTCGCCAAGAACGGCGAGGGCGTGCACCACATCGCCTTCGGCACGGCGGACGTCGACGCGGACGCGGCCGCCGTACGCGACAAGGGCGTACGCGTTCTGTACGACGAGCCGCGGCGCGGCTCGATGGGGTCGCGGATCACCTTCCTGCACCCCAAGGATTGCCACGGTGTCCTGACAGAACTGGTCACTTCGGCGGCTGTTGAGTCGGCTGAGCACTGACTCCCGTACATAAGGGCCGGTAGGGTTGGGGGCGGTCGTCCCCCGAGCGGGGACGACCCGGTCCTGCCGTCGAGAACGTCAGGACCGCCGGGGTCCGTGTTTCGGGGGACGAGCGGCGGGGCAGCAGCCCGTGCTCCGCTGTTGATCTGACACCATTTCCCGGGGGCCCCGTCCGGCGGATGGACGGAGCTCGTTTGGACAGGCTTGCGACCAGGGGACGGATGGGACCGCGCAGTGCGGGGCTACGAACGCCAGGAGCGAGAGCCGGCGGCTGACGTCGACCACCTCTCTCGGTTCGAGGCCGAGATGGATCGGCTGAAGACCGAGCGGGAGAAGGCGATCCAGCACGCCGAGGACCTCGGCTACCAGGTCGAGGTGCTGCGCGCCAAGCTGCACGAGGCGCGCCGCACCATCATGTCCCGGCCCGCCTACGACGGCGCCGACCTCGGCTACCAGGCCGAGCAGTTGCTGCGCAACGCGCAGGTGCAGGCCGATCAGATCCGCGCCGACGCCGAGCGCGAGTTGAGCCAGGCGAGGGCGCAGACCCAGCGCATCCTCCAGGAGCACGCGGAGCAGGCCGCTCGCCTTCAGGCCGAGCTGCACGCCGAGGCGGTCAACCGGCGCCAGCAGCTCGACCAGGAGCTCGCCGAGCGCCGGCAGACCGTCGAGTCGCACGTCAACGAGAACGTGGCGTGGGCGGAGCAGCTGCGCGCCCGCACCGAGCAGCAGGCCCGGCGTCTGCTGGACGAGTCCCGCGCCGAGGCCGAGCAGGCCATGTCGGCCGCCCGCGCGGAGGCCGAGCGGCTGGCCGCCGAGGCCCGGCAGCGCCTGCAGAGCGACGCCGAGGCGGCCCGCGCGGAGGCCGAGCAGATCCTGCGCCGCGCCCGCACCGACGCCGAGCGGCTGCTGAACGCCGCCTCCAGCCAGGCCCAGGAGGCCACCGACCACGCCGAGCGGCTGCGCTCCGCCACCGTCAGCGAGTCGGATGCCGCCCGCCGCCAGGCCGCCGAGCTGAGCCGGTCCGCCGAGCAGCGCATCGCCGAGGCCGAGGACGCGCTGCGCAAGGCGCAGACCGAGGCCGAGAAGCTGGTCACCGAGGCCAAGGATTCCGCGGCCAAGACGCTCGCCGGCGCCGAGTCGGCGAACGAGCAGCGCACGCGCACCGCCAAGGAGCAGGTCGCCCGGCTGGTCCAGGAGGCCACCAAGGAGGCCGAGGCCACCAAGTCCGAGGCCGAGCAGTTGGTCGCGGACGCCCGCGCCGAGGCGGAGAAGATCGTCGCGGAGGCCTCCGAGAAGGCCCGTACGATCACCGCCGAGGAGAGCGCGACCCAGCTGTCCAAGGCGGCGAAGACCGCCGAGGACGTGCTGAACAAGGCGTCGGAGGACGCCAAGGGGACCACGAAGGCGGCGGCCGAGGAGGCCGAGCGGATCCGCAAGGAGGCCGAGGCCGAGGCGGACCGGCTGCGCTCCGAGGCGCACGACCTGGCCGAGCAGCTCAAGGGCGCCGCCAAGGACGACACCAAGGAGTACCGCGCCAAGACGGTCGAGCTCCAGGAGGAGGCCCGCCGGCTGCGCGGCGAGGCCGAGCAGCTGCGGGCCGACGCGGTCGCCGAGGGCGAGAAGATCCGCTCCGAGGCCCGGCGCGAGGCCGTGGTGCAGATCGAGGAGGGGGCCAAGTCCGCCGAGGAGCTGCTGGCCAAGGCGAAGGCCGACGCCGACGAGCTGCGCGGCACCGCGCGGAGCGACAGCGAGAAGGTCCGCACCGAGGCCATCGAGCGGGCCACCACGCTGCGCCGGCAGGCCGAGGAGACCCTGGAGCGCACCCGCGAGGAGGCCGAGCGGCACCGCGCCGAGGCCACCGTGCAGGCCGAGTCGGTCCAGGCGGACGCCGAGCGGGCCGCGCGCGAGCTGCGCGAGGAGACCGAGCAGGCGGTCGCCGCCCGGAAGGCGGAGGCCACCGAGGAGCTCACCCGGCTGCACACCGAGGCCGAGGAGCGGCTGGCCGACGCCGAGAAGGCGCTGACCGACGCCCGCGAGGAGGCCTCCCGCATCCGCCGTGAGGCGGCGGAGGAGGCCGAGCGGCTGCGCACCGAGGCCGCCGAACGCATCCGGACGCTGCAGCAGCAGGCGGAGACGGAGGCCGAGCGGCTGCGTACCGAGGCCGCCGCCGACGCGTCCGCCTCCCGCGCCGAGGGCGAGGCCGTCGCCGTACGGCTGCGGGCGGAGGCCGCGGCGGAGGCCGAGCGGCTCAGGACGGAGGCGCAGGACACCGCGGACCGGGTGCGCGCGGAGGCGCAGGCCGCCGCGGAGCGGCTGGGCACGGAGGCGTCGGAGACGCTGGCCGCCGCCCAGGAGGAGGCCGCCCGGCGCCGCCGCGAGGCCGAGGAACTGCTCGGCGCCGCGCGCGGCGAGGCCGACCAGGAGCGCGAGCGGGCGCGCGAGCAGAGCGAGGAGCTGCTGGCCTCGGCCCGCAAGCGGGTGGAGGAGGCGCAGGCCGAGGCCACCCGTCTGGTGGAGGAGGCCGACCGGCGCGCCACCGAGATGGTGTCGGCCGCCGAGCAGCACGCGCAGCAGGTGCGGGACTCCGTAGCCGGGCTGCACGAGCAGGCGCAGGAGGAGATCGCCGGGCTGCGTTCGGCCGCCGAGCACGCGGCGGAGCGGACCCGCCGGGAGGCCGAGGAGGAGGCGGACCGGGTCCGCACCGACGCCTACGCCGAGCGGGAGCGGGCGAGCGAGGACGCGGGCCGGCTGCGCGGCGAGGCCCGGGAGGAGACCGAGGCCGCCAAGGCGCTCGCCGAGCGGACCGTGTCCGAGGCGATCACGGAGGCGGAGCGGATCCGCGCGGACGTCTCCGAGCACGCCCAGCGGGTGCGCACCGAGGCCTCCGACACCATCGCGCAGGCCGAGCAGGACGCCTCCCGCACCCGCGCGGAGGCCCGCGAAGACGCCAACCGCATCCGGTCGGAGGCGGCCACCCAGGCGGACACGCTCATCTCCGAGGCGCGTTCGGAGGCGGAGCGGCTCCAGACGGAGACGGTCGCGGAGGCGGACCGGGTCCGCGCCGAGTCCGTCGCCAAGGCGGAGCAGCTGATCTCGGACGCCACCGGGGACGCGGAGCGGCTGCGCGCCGACGCCGCGGAGACGGTCGGCTCCGCGCAGGCGCACGCCGAGCGGGTCCGCGCCGAGTCCGAGCGGGTCGGGTCCGAGGCGCGGGCGGAGGCCGAGCGGCTGGTGGGCACGGCCCGCGAGGAGGCCGACCGGACCCTGGACGAGGCCCGCCGGGACGCCAACAAGCGGCGCTCGGAGGCGGCCGAGCAGGTCGACACGCTCATCACCGAGACCACCGCCGAGGCCGACAAGCTGCTCACCGAGGCACAGGCGAGCGCGGTCAAGACGAAGGCGGACGCCGAGTCCCAGGCCGACACGATGGTGGGCGCGGCCCGCAAGGAGGCCGACCGGATCCTGTCCGAGGCGAAGGTCGAGGGCAACACCACGGTGGAGAAGGCCCGTACGGACGCGGACGAGCTGCTCGTCGGCGCCCGCCGGGACGCCACCCAGATCCGGGAGCGCGCGGAGGAGCTGCGCGAGCGCCTGACGACCGAGATCGAGGAGCTGCACGAGCGGGCCCGCCGCGAGGCGGCCGAGACGATGAAGTCGGCCGGCGACCGCTGCGACGCGCTCATCAAGGCGGCCGAGGAGCAGCTGGCCAAGGCGCAGACCAAGGCGAAGGAGATCGTCTCGGAGGCCAACTCCGAGGCGGGCAAGGTGCGGATCGCCGCGGTGAAGAAGGCCGAGGGGCTGCTGAAGGAGGCCGAGCAGAAGAAGTCCACGCTCGTGAAGGAGGCCGAGGAGCTCAAGGCCGAGGCGGTCCGCGAGGCCCGGCGCACGGTCGATGAGGGCAAGCGCGAGCTGGAGATCCTGGTGCGCCGGCGTGAGGACATCAACGCCGAGATCTCCCGGGTCCAGGACGTGCTGGAGGCGCTGGAATCGTTCGAGGCGCCGTCCGGGAAGGACGGCGCGGTGAAGGCCGGCGCGACGGTGGGGGCACCCCGGTCGGGTGGCAAGTCGTCAGACGGCTAGCCTGTAGACGGATTCCGGCCTTCTGGGTGCTTTGACCGGTTCTTTGGCAAGCCTTGAAACGGTCAGCCACTCAAAAGAGGTGTCATTCTCCAGATCAAACACGTATCCGCTCGATGACACACCGCTTCGGCCCCTAGGATTCCACCTATCACCTCACCGGTCTCATTCGGACAGGAACCCCATGAGCGACACTTCCCCCTACGGCTTCGAGCTTGTGCGGCGTGGGTACGACCGCGCTCAGGTGGACGAACGTATCTCCAAGCTCGTCTCCGACCGTGACAGCGCTCTCGCCCGCATCACCGCCCTGGAGAAGCGCATCGAGGAGCTCCACCTCGAGACGCAGAACGCGCAGGCCCAGGTCGGCGACGCCGAGCCGTCGTACGCGGGCCTCGGCGCGCGGGTCGAGAAGATCCTCCGCCTCGCCGAGGAGGAGGCCAAGGACCTGCGTGAGGAGGCCCGGCGCGCGGCCGAACAGCACCGCGAACTCGCGGAGTCGGCGGCCCAGCAGGTCCGCAACGACGCCGAGTCCTTCGCCTCGGACCGCAAGGCCAAGGCCGAGGACGAGGGCGTCCGGATCGTCGAGAAGGCCAAGGGCGAGGCCTCCCAGCTGCGCGCCGACGCGCAGAAGGACGCGCAGTCCAAGCGGGAGGAGGCGGACGCCCTCTTCGAGGAGACCCGCGCCAAGGCCGCGCAGGCCGCCGCCGACTTCGAGACGAACCTCGCCAAGCGGCGCGAGCAGTCCGAGCGCGACCTGGCCTCCCGTCAGGCCAAGGCCGAGAAGCGGCTGGCGGAGATCGAGCACCGCGCCGAGCAGCTGCGCCTGGAGGCGGAGAAGCTGCGCACCGACGCCGAGCGCCGGGCCCGCCAGACGGTGGAGACGGCCCAGCGCCAGGCCGAGGACATCGTGGCCGACGCCAACGCCAAGGCGGACCGTATCCGTTCGGAATCCGAGCGCGAGCTCGCTGCGCTCACCAACCGCCGCGACTCCATCAACGCCCAGCTGACGAACGTGCGCGAGATGCTGGCGACCCTCACCGGTGCCGCGGTGGCCGCCGCGGGCGCGCCGACCGAGGACGAGCCGATCTCCCGCGGCGTTCCGGCCCAGCAGTCCCGCTGATTCACGTTCACCGGGCCTGACCGCGGCTGACATCCGCCGCTGACCGCGAAGCTCTCTGCCCCAGGGGTGGCGGAGAGCTTCGCGGCGTTCTAGCGTGTCCCGCATGATCGAACTGGAGGGGTTGACCAAGCGGTACGGAGAGAAGCTGGCGGTCGACGGCCTCAGCTTCACCGTCCCGCCGGGCACCGTCACCGGGTTCCTCGGGCCCAACGGGGCCGGGAAGTCCACGACGATGCGGATGATCCTCGGCCTCGACCGGCCAACCTCCGGGTACGTCCGCATCGACGGCCGGCACTACCACGAGCTCAGGGACCCGCTGACGTACATCGGCGCGCTGCTGGACGCCAAGGCCATGCACGGCGGGCGCAGCGCCTACAACCACCTGCTGTGCCTCGCCCAGAGCAACGGCATCCCCACCCACCGGGTGAACGAGGTCCTGGACACCGTCGGTCTGACGCCGGTGGCGCGGAAGAAGGCGAAGGGCTTCTCGCTCGGCATGAGCCAGCGGCTCGGCATCGCCGGCGCGCTGCTCGGCGACCCGCGGATCCTGATGTTCGACGAGCCGGTCAACGGCCTCGACCCCGAGGGCATCCACTGGATCCGCGGCCTGATGAAGTCCCTCGCCGCTCAGGGCCGTACGGTGTTCGTCTCCTCGCACCTGATGAGCGAGATGGCGCTGACCGCCGACCACCTCGTCGTCATCGGCCAGGGCCGGCTGCTCGCCGACACCTCCATGGCCGACTTCATCGATAGGAACTCCCGTTCCTACGTCCGGGTCCGCACCCCGCATCACGAACGTCTGCTCGACGTGCTGCACGGGGCCGGGATCACGGCCGTGCCGGGCGAGGGCGGGGTGCTTCAGGTCGAGGGCGGCAAGGCCGAGCGCATCGGCGAGCTGGCCGCACAGCACCAGGTCGTGCTGCACGAGCTGAGCAGTCAGCAGTCGTCGCTGGAGGAGGCGTTCATGCGGCTGACGGCCGGGGCGGTGGAGTACCACGCGCACACCGGCCGGCCCGTGCCGGAAGGGGCGCCCGCCCAGCCGTCGGGCGCCGACAGCGAGAAGGAGGGCTGAGCGATGGCGGCGACTCAGGTCATCAGGTCCGAGTGGACCAAGATCCGGTCGGTGGCGTCCACGGTGTGGACGCTGTCCCTGACGGCGGTCGTCACGATCGCCCTCGGCATGCTGATCTCGGCCCTGTCGAAGCACGCGTTCGACAGCATGGACGAACGGGATCGGTTCTCCTTCGACCCGACCTACGTCAGCTTCGCCGGCATGGGGCTCGGGCAGCTGGCGATGATCGTGTTCGCGGTGCTGGTGGTGTCCAACGAGTACAGCACCGGCATGATCCGCACCTCGCTGGCCGCCGTCCCGCAGCGCGGGGCCTTCCTGGCGAGCAAGGTGGCGGTGGCGACCGGGCTGGCCCTCGTGGTGGGCATGGTCACCAGCTTCGCCTCGTTCTTCCTCGGGCAGGCGATGCTCGGATCGCTCGGCACCTCCCTCGGCGAGCCGGGCGTGCTGCGCGCCGTCGTCGGCGGCGGCCTCTACATGGCCCTCATCGCGATGTTCTCGATGGGCGTCACCGTGATGCTGCGCTCGCCGATGCTGTCGCTGGGCATCCTGATGCCGTTCTTCTTCCTGATCTCCAACATCCTCGTCAACGTCTCGGCGACGAAGAAGATCGGCCGCTTCCTGCCCGACCAGGCCGGCGGCCGCATCATGCAGGTGGTTCCGCGAGTCGGCGACGACACCCCCTACGGCCCCTGGGGCGGCCTCGGGATCATGCTGCTGTGGGTGATCGCGGCGCTCGCCGGAGGGTACGTACTGCTGCGGAAGCGGGACGCCTGAGCACGGCAGGCTTTTACTTTCTTTTGGGCGGAACCGTCAGCGCCCCGATATCCTCCTAACCCTTACGGGGGCGTGCGCCCCGCTTACCTGAACCGTTCGATGGGTGCGGAGCATGATCGAGGCAGTCGGCCTGACCAAGCGCTATGGCGACAAGACCGCCGTGCACAACCTCTCCTTCCGGGTACGGCCAGGTGCCGTCACCGGCTTCCTCGGTCCGAACGGCTCGGGCAAGTCGACGACGATGCGGATGATCCTGGGGCTGGACAACCCCACCGCGGGATCGGTGACGATCGGCGGCCATCCGTACCGCACGCTGCCGAACGCGCCCCGCCAGGTCGGCGCCCTGCTGGACGCGAAGGCGGTGCACGGCGGCCGGTCCGCGCGCAACCACCTGCTGTCCCTGGCGCAGCTGTCCGGCATCCCGGCCCGCCGCGTCGACGAGGTGCTCGGGGTCGTCGGCCTCCAGGACGTGGCGAGGAAGCGCTCCAAGGGCTTCTCCCTCGGCATGGGCCAGCGGCTGGGCATCGCCGCCGCGCTGCTGGGCGACCCGCAGGTGCTGCTGTTCGACGAGCCGGTGAACGGTCTCGACCCCGAGGGCATCCTCTGGGTGCGCAATCTGATGAAGTCGCTCGCGGCGGAGGGACGGACCGTGTTCGTCTCCAGCCATCTGATGAGCGAGATGGCGCTGACCGCCGACCATCTGATCGTCATCGGGCGCGGGCAGCTGCTCGCCGACATGAGTGTGACGGACTTCATCTCCGCGAACTCCGCGGACTTCGCGCGGGTCCGCACGCCCGACACCGAGCCGCAGCAGCGGGAGAAGCTGACGTCCGCGCTGACCGAGGCGGGCGGGCACGTGCTGCCCGAGCAGGACGGCGCGCTGCGCGTGACCGGTCTGCCGCTGCCGCGCATCAGCGACCTCGCGCACGAGGCGGACGTACGCCTGTGGGAGCTGTCGCCGCACCAGGCCTCGCTGGAGGAGGCGTACATGCGGATGACCCAGGGGGTCGTCGACTACCGCTCCACCACCGACCAGAAGGCCGGGCTGATGCAGCCCCTGCCGCCCGGCGCCGAGCCGTCCGTGCCGGTTCCCGGCCAGGGCCAGCCCGGCTGGTACGCGCCGCCACCGCCCCAGCCGGGCGGACAGCCGTTCGCGGGTCCGCACGGCGCCCCCGGCGCGCAGCCGAACCCGTACGCCGCTGCGGGCGCGGGCCACCCCGGCCCCTACGGCGCCCCGAACGCGGGCGTCCCCAACCCGTACGCGCAGAGCGCGCCGCAGGCGCCTCAGGTGCCCGCCCAGCCCGCCAGCGCGCCGCACGGATGGGCCGCGCCGGCCGCAGCGCCCGCCGTCTCCCCCGCGCCGCAGGCCCCCGCCGCGCCCGCGCAGCCCTCCGCGCCCGCCGCCGACTCCACCAAGCCCGAGGACGCCCGATGAGCACGCCGCAGACTCCTGTGCCGCAGGCCGCGCCGCCCGCCTGGGAGGCGGCGGCCGGTTCCCCCCAGCCCGGCTACACCTCGCCGATCCCCGTCGTCCGTACGCACCTCGGGCACGCCCTCGCCTCGGAGTGGACGAAGATCAAGTCGGTGCGCTCCACGATGTGGACGCTCGGGGTGTTCGTCCTGCTCGTGGTCGGGATCGGGGTGCTGGTCGGCCTGATCATCGCCGACTCCGCAGGGGAGATACACGGCGACGAGAACATGCTGTCGCTGGGCTTCTTCGGGCTGCTGCTCGGCAGCATCTGCATCATCACGCTCGGCGTGCTGACCACGGCCTCGGAGTACGGCACCGGCATGATCCGGACCACGATGACGGCGTGCCCGAGCCGTGGGCGGGTGCTCACGGCCAAGGCGGTGGTGTTCTTCCTGGTCGCGTTCGCGGTGACCCTGGTCTGCACCGGCCTGGTCGGCCTCGCGCAGACGGCCATGCTCGACAGCGCCGGCGCCCGGCAGCCCACCGGCGCCGAGTGGTTCAAGGCCACGGTGGGCGTCAGCCTCTACATGGCCCTGCTCGGGCTGTTCTCGCTCGTCATCGGCTCGGTGCTGCGGCACTCGGCGGGCGCCATCACGATCATGATCGGTGTCGTGCTCGCCCCGCTGGTGATCGCGCTGTTCATGTTCACGCGTTCGCTGGAGAAGGTGCGCCAGTTCCTGTTCGAGTACTCGATCCCGAACCAGCTGAGCGTCTTCTACTCCAACTCCCTCACCGATTCGGGCCCGACCGGCTGGGACCCGCTGTGGATCCTGCTGGGCGCGACGGCCGTCGCGTTCGCCGGGGCCTGGGCCCTGCTGCGGAGCCGGGACGTCTGAGCGACTGGAACCGCGGCTAGTGCCGTGGCAGGCAAAGCTTGCCCGTCAAGGAGCGGCGTCCGGTGCGTGCTCTCGGTGTGCCGGCCGGAAGTCCTCGTACTGGATGTACTTGGGCTTTCGGGCGGTGCGGCGAGAGTGCGTGCCGGGCGTCGAGACGGGGCGAGCGTTGCCTGCCGGGGCACTAGAACCGCGGCGCGTTACGGGACCGCTGCACCCGCGTGGTGCGGCGGTCCTTGGCGTTCCAGCACGCCTTGTGCCAGTGCCGGCGGTCGTCCACGCCCGCGTGCTGGGGCCAGGCCACCACGTGCGGGACGCCGGAGGGGATCACCTGGTCGCAGCCGGGGCAGCGGTACGTCTTGCCGTCGGTGCTGGAGCCCGCTACATGGCGCACGCTGAAGTCCTCGTCCTGCCAGCTCTCGGTGGACTGCCAGCCGCCGTAGCGGCCCGCGGTGTCGTCCTCGGCGCTCCAGCCGGACGAGGCTGCGCCTCTCCCATCCTTGGGTCGATTGCGGCGGGGGGACACGGGACACCTCACGAAGCCGTAGGGAAGACAGGGACCTTCTCCAGCCTACGCGGCGCCGCTACGGCCGGGTAAGGAGAACCAACCACCACAAGTCCCCTTCCCGGACGACCCATTCCGCAGACAATCCGCATATCTCTTCGCCAGGCCGTGTCCTCGGCACGTGTCGCCCGGTTATGCCGGGTGGGGGAGCTCCGTGTCGGAGCCGAGGAAGCAGGAAAGAGCAATGCGCGTAGGAAGTTTCGTGCTGGCGGCCCAGTTCCCCGGGCAGGGCCAAGGCGAGGCGCTGCACCGGGCGGTCCGGTCCGCGGAGGTCGCCGAGGAGGCCGGGCTGGACGCGGTCTGGCTGGGCGAGCACCACTTCGTCCCGTACGGGACGTGTCCGTCGGCGATCACCCTGGCCGCGCTGCTGCTCGGCCGCACCCGCCGTCTGCGGGTGGGCACGGCGGTCAGCGTACTGCCCACGGTCCACCCGGTCGCGCTCGGCGAGCAGGCGGCGCTGCTGCACATGACGAGCGGCGGGCGGTTCTCGCTCGGCGTCGGGCGCGGCGGCCCGTGGGTGGACCTGGAAGTGTTCGGCATGGGACTGGAGGCGTACGAGAACGGGTTCCCGGAGTCGCTGGACCTGCTGGTGCGCTGGCTCCGTGAGCCGTCGGTGTCGGCCTCGGGAGAGCGGTTCGCCTTCCGCGAGGTCCCCGTCGTACCGCGCCCGTCGGAGGCACTGGAACAGGTCCCGGGTCCCGAGGTCGTCGTCGCCTGCACCTCCCCGGCGAGCGTGCGGCTGGCCGCCGAGCGCGGGCTGCCGATGCTGCTGGGCATGCACATCGGGGACGAGGAGAAGGCCGAGATGGTCGCCCTGTGGCAGCGGTGCGCGCGGGCGGCGGGCCGGCCGGGCGAGGAGGTCCGGGGTGCCGCCCATGTCTCGGCGGGCGTCTGCCAGATCGCGGACCGGCGCACGGACGCGGTGGAGACGCTGCTGAAGGCGATGCCGGGCTGGCTGAAACAGGGGCTGGACGCCCATGTCACCGTGGACGGCCGGACCCGCGGGATGCGCGATCCGCTGGAGTACACCGAACTGCTCTGCGGGCTGCACCCGGTGGGCACCCCGCAGCTGTGCGCCGACCGGCTCGCGGCGACCTCCGAGCGGACCGGCATCTCCCGCTTCGCCCTGCTCACGGAGGGCTCGGGTGATCTGGCGGCCACGGAGGAGAACCTGCGACGGCTCGGCGCCGAGGTACTGCCCCGCCTCCGCTGACCGTGAGCGCGCCGTGGGAGGCTTGCCGCCCCTGTACTCCAAGCACCTCCCGCGCACGGAGCGGCAAGCAGGCGACTCACGATGTCAGCAGTCCCGCAGTTCCGGGGACTGGTTGAGGAGCTGGTTGCGCACCGAGGTGAAACGGGCCAGCGTCTCGTCGACCGAGGCGTCCAGCGGGAACACCGCCACCCGGTGGCAGTTCTGGAAGGCGAGCCGTACACCGAAGTGCCGCTGAAGCGCGCCGCGTATGGCGTCACTCGCCAGCGCACGCAGCAGCTGACCGCGTGCCTGCTCGTCCGGCGGGGGCGTCTGGTTGTCGGCGAACTGGCCGCCGTCCACCTTCAGCTGGGCCACCAGGGAGCTGATCATCTCCCACGCGTAGGGCAGGGAGGTCCGGACGCAGTCGACGAAGTCAGCTTCGTCGACCTCGCCTCGCTCGGCCGCTTCGAGTAGGGCCGGTGAGACGTCGAGCGACATGGGTTCTCCTCTCGCACCCCCGAACGACAGGGGTTGCCGGACAGATAAGGGGGCACGCGACTCCCGACACGGTGAGTACACGGGTCGCGACCTCCCGTTCACTACGGTAGGCACAAGAACGGACGCCCACTAGGCGAATGCATATACAGACCGGGCTAGTTGGGCACACAATCGGCCACAAGTGAACACGGGTGATCCAGGGAAAAATGGGGCGCCTCACGAGGGGTCCCGGCGGCCGCCCGGCGGAAGGCCCCCGGGCGAATCGCGCGCACCGCCGTCCGTCCAGTAGCGTTGCCGACCATGCGTCTCGTCATTGCCCGGTGCGCCGTCGACTACGCCGGCCGGCTCACCGCCCATCTGCCGTCAGCGCCCCGTCTGATCCTGGTCAAGGCGGACGGCAGCGTCTCGATCCACGCGGACGACCGCGCCTACAAGCCGCTGAACTGGATGTCCCCGCCGTGCACGCTCAAGGAGGGCACCGGTGACGAGGAGGGCGTCTGGACCGTCGTCAACAAGGCGGGCGAGAAGCTCATCATCACGATGGAGGAGGTCCTGCACGACTCCTCGCACGAACTCGGCGTGGATCCGGGGCTGATCAAGGACGGCGTGGAAGCGCACCTCCAGGAACTGCTCGCCGACCGCATCGAGACGCTCGGCGAGGGCTACACGCTGATCCGCCGCGAGTACATGACGGCCATCGGCCCGGTCGACATCCTGTGCCGGGACGCCGAGGGCCGGACGGTCGCGGTCGAGATCAAGCGGCGCGGCGAGATCGACGGCGTGGAACAGCTCACCCGCTACCTCGAACTGCTGAACCGCGACCCCCACCTCGCCCCGGTCCGCGGCGTCTTCGCGGCCCAGGAGATCAAGCCACAGGCCCGCGTCCTCGCCACCGATCGCGGCATCGGCTGCCAGGTACTGGACTACGACGCCCTGCGCGGCATCGAGGACGACAAGCTGCGCCTGTTCTGAGGACGGCCGCAGGGCGCTCGTACGGCGCCGGGGGCCGGGTCCGTGTCGTACGGACCCGGCCCCCGGTTCTTCGTGGATCAGGCGAGCGTCGCCGTGTCGGACGACTCCGTGGCCGCGCCGCTCTCGGAGGCGTCGGCCGGCGGGCCGGCCGAAAGGCCGGACGTCGGCGCCGAGGTGCCTCCGGACGGCTCTCCGGACGAACCGGTGTCGGCGCCGCCGGTGGGGCCCGTGGTGCTCCCTCCCGAGGGCTCGCCGCTGGGTTCTCCGCTGCTCCCACCCGTGGGATCGCCGGTGCCGCCGCCGGTGGAGCCGCCGCTCGTGGGGCCTCCGGTGCCGCCGCCGGAAGAGCCTCCGCTGCCTCCGCCCGGTGTGCCGCCGCCCGTGGAACCCCCGGGGTTCCCGCCGGTCGTCCCACCGGTCTTCCCGCCGGTGCCGCCGCCCGACGAGTCGGCGGGCCCCGACGGCTTCGGGGGCTTGGACGAGGAACCCGAGGACGTGCCGCCGCCCGACGGCGCGAGGCTCTCCGACGGCTCGGCGCCGCCCGGCGCCGGGTCCTCGGACGTGCCGGAGACGGAGCTGTGGCCCGGGTCCGTCGGACGGCTGGTCGCCGTGCCCGTGTCGCCTCCCCCGCTGCGGTCCTGCTTCGGCGTGTCGGCGCCCAGGCTGCCGTCGTCCACGTCCTGGCCGGCGGACGGATTGACGTTGTCGGAGGGGGCGTCGGGGGTGTTCTGGGAAGTGGCGCCGAGCGTGACCACCGTGCCGAGGACGGCCGCGAGCAGCGCGCCCGCGCCGGCCGCCACGAGGTTGCGCCGGGCCAGGCCCTTGATGCCGACGCGGTGCTTGGCCGGGGCGTGCGGCGAACCCGGGGCCGACGCCTGGTGGGTGACCAGCGTGGAAGGGGCACCGCCGGACTGCTGGAGCGCCGGGAAGGGCGCGGGCACCCCGCCCGGCGGGGACGCCGACTCCTCGGTGCGGGCGTCCGGCACCTCCTCGCCCGCCGTCGCGCCGAGGCCCACCGCCGTACCGGAGCGGTCGGTGACCAGGGCGAGGGCGCGGCGCCCGGCGACCGTGCCGCGCTTGTCGGCGAGCGCGCCGCGCAGCCCGATGGAGGCCTCCAGTTCGGCGCGGGCCCGGTCCAGCTGACCGCCGCAGAGCGCGAAGATGCCCAGCTCGTGGTGGAAGTAGGCCTGTTCGGCGACCTCGCCGGCGAGCCGGGAGGCCTCGGTGCCGTAACGCAGCGCCCGTTCCCAGGCGTTCCAGTCGAGGCCCGCGGCGAACGCGGGGGCGGCGGTGCGGGCGAACCGTACGGCCGTGCTCTCCTCCTCCCCGGCGGACGGCGTGGTGACCGGCACCAGCACGGCCAGCGCGGCGAGCACGGCGTCCGCCTCGGCGCACACCCGCTCCGGGGTGACCGAGGGGTGGCCGGCCCACCAGGTGTAGTGGCGGGCCGCGGTGAGGGCCTGCTCCTCGGCGTCGTCGCCGTATCCGGCGGCCTCCAGCTGGGTCAGCACACCGGCGGCGAGCCGGTAGCGGGAGCCGGCCGGGGAGACCAGGCCGCAGCTCGCCAGCTCGCCGAGCGCGGCGTCGGCGTGGGTGTCGCCGACCAGCGCGGGCAGGTGCGACTGGTGGGGCACCTCGCCGCCGAGCGCGACGGCGAACCGCAGCGTGGCCCGCGCGGAGGCGCTCAGCCGGGAGGCGAGCAGCGGCGCGGGCGCGGCGGCCTCGCCGAGCGAGGGCAGGGGTACGGCGTCGCCGTCGCCCCCGTCCAGGACGGCGTCCGCGGGCGGCGCGTCCTCGAAGACGCCGAACTCCTCGACGGCGCTGGTGCCGGCCCTCAGGTGGTCGTGCTGGCTCAGCAGGGCACCGGCCTGCACGAAGCGCAGCGGCAGGCCCTCGGACTCGAACCAGAGGTCCCCGGCCCAGTTGGCCTCCTCCTCGGAGAGCACACGGGCGACGGCGCGCTCGATGAGTTCGACTCCGCCGGCCCGGTCCAGGCCGCTGAGGGAGACCTCCTCGACCTCCGACTCGGCGGACGGCGCGGGCACGTCCGGGGTCGCGCTGATCAGGAAGGCGCATTCGGGGGTGGCGTCGATCAGCTCGTCGAGCGCGCCGCCGCCGACCTCGATGTCGTCCACCACGACGACCGCGCCGATCTCCCGGACGTACGCGAGCAGTTCGTCCCGGTCGGGCCGGTACCGCGGCGCGCTGTACACCGCGTGGAAGAGGTCGTGGAGCAGGTCGCCGGCGGTGCGGCGGTGGCCGGTGAGGCGGACGACGCCGTCGGGGGCGAGGTCCGAGCAGTCGTCGGCGACGAGGTCGAGCAGGCTGGTCCGGCCGGAGCCGCCCGGCCCGGTCAGGCGTACGGAGCGGCCGCGGGCGAGCAGCCGCACGAGCTGCTCGCGCCCGTCCTGGCGTTCCAGGAGCGGCTGGGCGGACGGCGCCGGGCCCGCCGGTACGGGCGGCCCCGCCACGCGGTCGTGCTCGGCGCGCTCGGCCGGTGTGTACTTGCGCGGCCGGTCGGGGTGCTCCCCGGGCGGGCAGGCCTCGATCTCGCTGCCGTCCACGGGGTTGACAGTGAACAGGAAGTCGCCCGAGACGAGCCGCGCCGTGCGGGCCGGTGCGGGCGCGTGCTGGACGAAGTCGGATGCGAGGGAATCCCTGGGCGGGCGCCGGCCCGGCACGTGGCCGTCGCCGCCATGGCCCATGTCCTCGGGTTCCCGGGTGTTCGGGTCCATAGGTTCCAAGCCCCCCAAAAGCGTCGTGTGCCGGACATGGCCGGCCCCTCCCGGCCTTGCCGCACACCGCGCTGTCGCTTCTGGTCCGGGCCCGCTCGAGGGTCGCTGAGCTGCGGGCGACCGAACCCTAAACCTTCGGCCAGTATCCACGACAGCCCGGGGTACCGACCGGCCCGAGACGTCACGGTCTCATGAGGATTGCGCGCCACGTACGGTTCGCCGACGTGCGCCCGGGTCTCCCCCGTCGCCCGGTTCACACCTGTTCGGACCGGGGTGACGCGGCCCGGTCTAGACGCGGGGCAGGGACTCGACGCCGATACCGCCCTCGATGGCGAGGATGCGGTGCAGCCGGGTGGCCACCAGCAGGCGCTGCATCTGCGGCGGCACGTCACGCAGCACCAGGCGCCGGCCGCAGCGGCCGGCCCGCCGGTGGACACCCATGATCACGCCGAGTCCGGTGGCGTCCCAGGAATCGAGCTCGGACAGGTTGAGCACCAGGTCGCCGACGCCGTCGTCGACGGCCGCGTGCAGGACCGTACGGGCGTCCGCCGCGCTGCGGACGTCGAGGCGGCCCCCGACGACCAGCTCGGCGTGGTCGCCCCTGATGTGCATATCCGCTCCCCGTGAATGCTGTGGCGTACTCCGTGACGGTGGCTGTGCAACCTCTGACTGCTTCCGCGGCGGTCTGGTTGCTGCTTGTAAGCGAACCGATACCGAATTCACCCCGGAGGGTGACCCCCGTGGCCCTTGTGCGGTCTCAGTGCTTGTAGAAGCCCTGCCCGCTCTTGCGCCCGATGTCACCGGCGTCAACCATCCGGCGCATCAGCTCCGGCGGGGCGAACTTCTCGTCCTGGGTCTCGGTGTAGATGTTGCCGGTGGCGTGCAGCAGGATGTCGACGCCGGTCAGGTCCGCGGTGGCGAGCGGTCCCATGGCATGGCCGAAGCCGAGCTTGCAGGCGAGGTCGATGTCCTCGGCGGTGGCGACGCCCGACTCGTAGAGCTTGGTCGCCTCGACGACGAGCGCCGAGATGAGCCGGGTGGTCACGAAGCCGGCCACATCGCGGTTGACCACGATGCAGGTCTTGCCCACGGACTCGGCGAACTCCCTTGCCCGGGCGAGGGTTTCGTCGCTCGTCTTGTAGCCGCGGACCAGCTCGACGAGCTGCATCATCGGCACCGGCGAGAAGAAGTGCACGCCGACGACCCGCTCCGGGCGCTCCGTCACGGCCGCGATCTTGGTGATCGGGATGGCGGAGGTGTTGGAGGCGAGCACCGTGTCCTCGCGGACGAGCTTGTCGAGGGTGCGGAAGATCTCGTGCTTGACTTCGAGCTTCTCGAAGACGGCCTCCACCACGAGGTCGGCGTCGGCGGCCGCGTCCAGATCGGTGGTCGTGGTGATGCGGGCGAGGGCGGCGTCGGCGTCGTGCGCCTCCAGCCTGCCCTTGGTGACGAACCTGTCGTACGAGGCCTTGATGCCGTCCGTGCCGCGCCTCAGTGCCTCGTCGGTGACGTCCCGCAGGACGACGTCCCAGCCCGCCTGCGCGGCGACCTGGGCGATGCCGGACCCCATGAGACCGGCCCCGATGACGGCGAGCTTCCGTGACACTGACGACTCCCCTTCGAAACGACTGCACGACTTCGAAACGACTGCACGACGACTGCGCGGGCGCTTACCCGCTGCTTACGCATGGCTCCTGTGCGGACATTAGCGCTCGCGCGGGACCTTGAGACCCGTAAGTAATGCGTGTCACTGTCTCAGGGCGTGAGACGCCCGTCACGTCCGGTACGGCGGGCTCGGCCACGAAATCCTCCCGCCCCGGGCCGGGTTGGCGCCACCGTGAAATCGCCGCACCGCGCCCGTCGCGGGAACGTCTAGATTGGCCTCATGGTCAACCTCACGCGCATCTACACCCGGACCGGGGACAAGGGCACCACCGCCCTCGGCGACATGAGCAGGGTCGCCAAGACCGACCTGCGGATCTCCGCGTACGCCGACGCCAACGAGGCGAACGCGGTGCTCGGCACGGCGATCGCGCTGGGCGGGCTCGGTGAGGACGTCGTCGAGGTCCTCACCCGGGTGCAGAACGACCTGTTCGACGTGGGCGCGGACCTGTGCACGCCGGTGGTGGAGAACCCGGAGTTCCCGCCGTTGCGGGTCGAGCAGTTCTACATCGACCGGCTGGAGGCGGACTGCGACCGCTTCAACGCCGAGCTCGACAAGCTCCGCTCCTTCATCCTGCCCGGCGGGACGCCGGGCGCGGCCCTGCTCCACCAGGCGTGCACGGTGGTCCGCCGGGCCGAACGCTCGACCTGGGCCGCCCTGGAGGCCCACGGCGAGACGATGAACCCGCTCACCGCGACCTATCTCAACCGGCTGTCGGACCTGCTGTTCATCCTGGCGCGCACGGCCAACAAAGCTGCCGGGGACGTGCTGTGGGTACCAGGCGGCGAACGCTGAGCGCTCCTCCCCGCCAGGGACGACCCGCACCCGCCCGGTGCCCGCTCACCGTCCGGCCGGTGTGCGCTCCTCGTCCGGACGGGCCGACTCGGCCGGAGCCTTCTTGGGGAAGAGCAGGTACGACAGCGCGATCAGCCCGTGGATCCCGGCGATGCGCAGCGTCGTCCCCTGCCAGGACCTGAGCGGCTCGGTGGCGGACGGGTCGCCGACGTACAGGACCGCCGCCTGGAGCAGGGCGAGGGAGACGCACGACGCGACGAGGGTGCGCAGCCAGAGGCCGCCCTCGTGGCGTGCCCGGGCCAGTCCGTGACGGGGCGGTTTCCCGGGGCGCGGGCCGCCGGCCAGGCGGTGGGCCGCGTGGGCGTCGAGCCGGCCGACGGTGTAGTGGCCGTAGCCGACGGTGAAGCCGATGTACAGGGCGGCCAGTCCGTGCTCCCAGCCGGGCACCGCGCCGTTCCTCAGATCGACGGCGGTGACCGCGAACAGGACCAGTTCCAGCATCGGCTCGCACAGCAGCAGGGCCATGCCGGTGCGGCGCCACCGCAGGAGGTAGCGGGCGGTCAGGCCCAGCGCCAGCAGTACCCAGAAGCCCACCTCGCAGGCGATGATCAGCGCGACGATCACGATTGCTCCTCTCGGTTCCTCCTCCAGGCTGGCGGCGGACCGCGTCCGCCGCGTCGTCGGCGGTGACGAACCGCTCGTGCATCCTTCGATGTACGAGCGGACCCTCCCGGGGCATCAGGCGGCCGACCGCTCCCCCGTGTTGGATGGACGCATGGCCCGAGGACTCCGCCCACACCGCCACGACGTGTACATCGCCGTGGGCGGACTGGTCGGCGGACTGGCGCTGCTCGGCATCGGGCTGCACACCCGCGCCCGCCACGCCCCGGCCTCCGTCCTGGACCAGGACTGGGCGGTCGCCGTCCCGCTGCTGGTGATGGCGGGGTGCGAGCTGCTGCGCCGGACCCGGCCGGGGCCCGCCCTGCTCGTCGGCACCGCGGCGGTCGTCGCGGACCTCCCGACGCGGGGCAGCCTGGCCACCGTGGTGATGTTCACCGATCTGGTCTACGCGGCGGTGCTCTACGGCCCGCCCGCCCTCGCCCGCCGCCTTCCCTGGATCACCGGTCTGCTCACGGTGATCGGCACGGTCGTGCCCCTCGTGGTCTGGCGCACGCCGCAGACACTCCTGCTTGGCGTGGGCGTCGCCCTGGTCAGCCTGGTGCCGGCGGCCACCGGCTGGGTGGTGCGCAACCACCGTGACACGGCGGTCGCCGAGCGGCTGCGGGCCGAACAGACCGCGCTGCTCGCGGACATGGACCGCACACAGGCGATCGTCGCCGAACGAGCCCGGGTCGCACGGGAGTTGCACGACATGATCGCCAACCACATGTCCGCCATCGCCATCCAATCCACGGCCGCGCTGTCCCTGGACGACCCGGAGACCTCGCGGCAGGCGCTCACCGTGATCCGGGAGAACAGCGTCGAAGGACTGGCGGAGATACGGCGGTTGATCGGCATCCTGCGCGACAGCGGCGACGAGCACGCCCCGGCCGCCGCACCGACCCTGGACGGTCTCGAGGCGCTGGCCGAGGCGGCACGCGGCAACGGTCTCGAGGTGACGCTCGACGCCCGGCACGGCGAGGTGCCGACACCGGTGGAGCTGGCGGCGTACCGGATCGTGCAGGAGTCGCTGACCAACGCCCTCAAGCACGCGGCTCCGGGCCTCGTCACCGTCGCTCTGGCCCGGCGTGACGGCGCGCTCGAGGTGGCGGTGACCAGCCCCTACGGGCGCCGGGGCGGGCCGCGCGCCCCGGGCTCCGGTGCCGGTCTGACCGGGATGCGGGAGCGGGCCACGCTGCTCGGTGGCGCGTTCGCGGCCGGTCCCGAGGGCGCCGTCTGGACCGTCCGTGCCACCCTGCCCCTGGGCGACGGCGAAGGAGATACCGCATGATCCGTGTCCTCGTCGCCGAGGACCAGTCCGCCGTCCGCGCCGGGCTGGTCCTGATCCTGCGCAGCGCGCCCGGCATCGAAGTGGCCGGCGAGGCGGCGGACGGCGAGCGGGCGGTCGCGCTGGCCCGCGAGCTGCGTCCGGACGTGGTGCTGATGGACATCCAGATGCCGCGGCTGGACGGGGTGTCGGCGACCCGGCAGGTGGTCGCGGAGCAGTTGGCGGACGTCCTCGTGCTCACCACCTTCGACCTCGACGAGTACGTCTTCGGGGCGCTGCGCGCCGGGGCGGCCGGCTTCCTGCTCAAGGACGCCGAGGCGCGTGAGCTGGTGGAAGCGGTGCGCACGGTGGCGCGCGGGGAGGGGATCGTCGCACCCGCCGTCACACGGCGTCTGATCGCGGAGTTCGCCGCCGGACCGGCACGGGAGGCGAAGGCGGCGCCGGCCGCGCTGGGCACCCTCACCCCCCCGGGAGCGCGAGGTGCTGTCGTGCCTGGGTGAGGGGCTGTCCAACGCGGAGATCGCCCTCCGCCTGGACCTCGCGGAGGGCACCGTGAAGACCCACGTCAGCCGCCTGCTGGGCAAGCTGGAGCTGCGCAGCCGGGTCCAAGCGGCGGTGCTGGCCCAGGAGTTGGGGATCTGAGGAGCAACGGGACAACTGGTCCAGACCTATTGACCCGTGGTCCAGACCTTTCTATTCTCGCGGCACCGGGGGGCGTGATGGCTCAGTCACGCCCCCCGACCACAACCCCCACCGCCGAAGGGGCGGCCATAGCTCCCCGCAGGCGACATCACAAGAGGAGGCGCGGTATGCGCTTCAGACACAGAGCCGCGGCCGGGTTCGCGACCCTGCTGCTCCCGCTGGCCGGGATGGTCGGCCTCGCGGGCTCCGCTCAGGCCGCGGCATCGGCCACCGCCACCTACGCCAAGACCCAGGACTGGGGCACCGGCTTCGAGGGCAAGTGGACGGTGACCAACTCCAGCACCACGAGCATCAGTTCGTGGACGATCGAGTGGGACTTCCCCTCCGGTACGTCCGTCACCTCCGCCTGGGACGCGGACGTGACCAGCTCCGGCACCCACTGGACCGCCAAGAACAAGTCCTACAACGGCACCCTCGCCCCGGGCGCCTCCGTCTCCTTCGGCTTCAACGGCGCCGGCGCCGGATCCCCCAGCAACTGCAAGCTCAACGGCGGAAGTTGTGACGGCGGCAGCACGGTACCCGGTGACAACCCGCCCTCCGCGCCGGGCACCCCGACCGCCTCGAACATCACCGACACCTCGGTGAAGCTCACCTGGGGCGCGGCCACCGACGACAAGGGCGTCAAGAACTACGACGTGCTGCGCGACGGCAGGACGGTCGCGACCGTGACGACGACCTCGTACACGGACACCGGGCTGACCGCGGGCACCGACTACTCCTACAGCGTCCAGGCCCGTGACACCGCCAACCAGACCGGCCCGGTCAGCGGCTCGGTCGCGGTGCGCACCACCGGCGGCGGTGGCGGCACTCCCCCGCCCGGCAACAAGGTCCGGCTCGGCTACTTCACCGAGTGGGGCATCTACGGCCGCAACTACAACGTCAAGAACATCGTGACGTCCGGCTCCGCCTCGAAGATCACGCACATCAACTACGCCTTCGGCAACGTCACCGGCGGCAAGTGCACGATCGGCGACTCCTACGCCGACTACGACAAGGCGTTCACCGCCGACCAGTCGGTCAGCGGCGTCGCCGACACCTGGGAACAGCCGCTGCGCGGCAACTTCAACCAGTTGCGCCAGCTGAAGGCCAAGTACCCGAACATCAAGGTGCTGTGGTCCTTCGGCGGCTGGACCTGGTCCGGCGGCTTCGCGGACGCGGCCAAGAACCCGACGGCCTTCGCCCAGTCCTGCTACGACCTGGTGAAGGACTCCCGCTGGGCCGATGTGTTCGACGGCATCGACATCGACTGGGAGTACCCCAACGCCTGCGGCCTGACCTGTGACACCAGCGGGCCGGCGGCCATCAAGAACGTGGCGGCCGCGCTGCGGGCCAAGTTCGGCAACAGCGCCCTGGTCACGGCGGCCGTCTCCGCCGACGGCACCTCCGGCGGCAAGGTGGACGCCGCCGACTACGGCGGGGCGGCGCAGTACCTCGACTGGTACAACGTGATGACGTACGACTTCTTCGGCGCCTGGGACGCGAAGGGCCCCACCGCCCCGCACTCCCCGCTCACCTCCTACAACGGCATCCCGCAGGCCGGCTTCACCACGGCCGACGCGATCGCCAAGTACAAGGCCAAGGGCGTACCGGCGAGCAAGCTGCTCGTGGGCATCGGCCTGTACGGCCGCGGCTGGACCGGCGTCACCCAGGACGCCCCGGGCGGCACGGCCACGGGCCCGGCGGCCGGTACGTACGAGCAGGGCATCGAGGACTACAAGGTGCTCAAGACGTCCTGCCCGGCCACCGGCACCATCGCGGGCACGGCTTACGCGAAGTGCGGCAGCAACTGGTGGTCCTACGACACCCCCGCCACCATCGGCACCAAGATGTCCTGGGCGAAGACCCAGGGCCTGGGCGGCGCCTTCTTCTGGGAGTTCAGCGGTGACACCAGCAACGGCGAACTGGTGAACGCCATCAACAGCGGTCTGTCGTAAGGGTCCACCGGCCCCGAGACCGGAAGAGCTCCCCCGGACGTGGTCCGGGGGAGCTCTTCCGTCGTACTACGCCACATTCACCCTTTGTCCGGGCGGCGCCGCCTCCAGCCAGGCGAGGAAGCCGGTCAACGCGTCCTCGCTCATCGCGAGTTCCAGGCGCGTACCGCGGTGCAGGCAGGTGAGGACGACCGCGTCGGAGAGCAGCGCGAGTTCCTCCTCGCCCTCGGGCAGACGGCGGCCGGCCACCTCGATGGACGCCCGCTCCAGGGTGCGGCGGGGACGGGGGGCGTAGGAGAAGACACGGAACCACTCGACGCGGTCGCCGTTGTAGCGGGCGACGCCGTAGCTCCAGCCCTTGCCGCTGGTGTCGGTCTTCTCCGGTACGTCCCAGCGCAGACTGCAGTCGAAGGTGCCGCCGGAGCGCTGGATGAGCCTGCGTCGCAGGCCGAAGACGAACAGTCCCACCACCACGAGCAAGACCACCAGCCCGCACACAGTCAGAGCGAGGACCATCGACACCGACCTCCTCGTCTCCTAGGTAATGGAACGGAAAAAACACCCGCATTCACCTCAGCCGCGGCCGGTACCGGATTGCTCCGGTACCGACCGCGGCTGAGTGACGTCATCACACGGCTGGCTGGGTTCAGCTGGCCGTCGCCGCGCGCAGTCGGACCTCCGCGCGGCGCTCGGCATGAGCGTCGCCCTCCGCCTTGGCGCGTTCGAGTTCCCGCTCGGTGCGCTGGACGTCGATCTCGTCCGAGAGTTCGGCGATCTCCGCCAGCAGCGACAGCTTGTTGTCCGCGAACGAGATGAAACCGCCGTGCACGGCGGCGATCACCGTGGCACCTTCACTCGTACGGATGGTCACCGGGCCCGACTCCAGCACACCGAGCAGCGGCTGGTGACCGGGCATGACGCCGATGTCGCCGGACGTGGTGCGCGCGACGACCAGGGTGGCCTCGCCGGACCAG
This sequence comes from Streptomyces sp. NPDC001204, assembly GCF_053598035.1. Classification (NCBI taxonomy): domain Bacteria; kingdom Bacillati; phylum Actinomycetota; class Actinomycetes; order Kitasatosporales; family Streptomycetaceae; genus Streptomyces; species Streptomyces sp. NPDC001204. The sequence continues at coordinate 63,313 of NZ_JBSFJL010000001.1, forward strand.
ACCTGGCGGTCGGCGGCGACGAGCTCGACGTGCAGCTCAGCAGCCAAGGGTGGCTCCTCGGGTCACCACCCGGCGGTAGTGCCGGGTGTTGGGGTCAATTCTAGGGGGCGTGGGAGAGGGGGCGGGACGCACCCGCCCCCTCAGGTGAGCTCGATGCTCAGGAGACGCCGAGCTCCTTCGCGTTCTTCTTCAGGTCCTCGATACCACCGCACATGAAGAACGCCTGCTCGGGGAAGTGGTCGTACTCGCCGTCGCAGATCGCGTTGAACGCCGCGATCGACTCGTCCAGCGGCACGTCCGAGCCGTCCACACCGGTGAACTGCTTGGCGACGTGGGTGTTCTGGGACAGGAAGCGCTCCACGCGACGGGCACGGTGGACGACGAGCTTGTCCTCCTCGCCGAGCTCGTCGATACCGAGGATCGCGATGATGTCCTGCAGGTCCTTGTACTTCTGCAGGATGCTCTTCACGCGCATGGCCGCGTTGTAGTGGTCCGCCGCGATGTAGCGGGGGTCCAGGATCCGGGACGTGGAGTCCAGCGGGTCCACGGCCGGGTAGATGCCCTTCTCCGAGATCGGACGGGACAGAACCGTCGTCGCGTCGAGGTGGGCGAAGGTGGTGGCCGGGGCCGGGTCGGTCAGGTCGTCCGCGGGGACGTAGATCGCCTGCATCGAGGTGATCGAGTGACCGCGGGTCGAGGTGATGCGCTCCTGGAGCAGACCCATCTCGTCGGCCAGGTTCGGCTGGTAACCCACCGCGGACGGCATACGGCCGAGCAGCGTGGAGACCTCGGAACCGGCCTGCGTGAAGCGGAAGATGTTGTCGATGAAGAACAGCACGTCCTGCTTCTGGACGTCACGGAAGTACTCGGCCATGGTCAGGCCGGCCAGCGCGACGCGCAGACGGGTGCCCGGGGGCTCGTCCATCTGACCGAAGACCAGCGCGGTCTTGTCGATGACGCCCGACTCGCTCATCTCGTCGATGAGGTCGTTGCCCTCACGGGTGCGCTCGCCGACACCGGCGAACACGGAGACACCGTCGTGGTTGTTGGCGACGCGGTAGATCATCTCCTGGATGAGCACCGTCTTGCCGACGCCGGCGCCGCCGAACAGACCGATCTTGCCGCCCTTGACGTACGGGGTCAGCAGGTCGATGACCTTGACGCCGGTCTCGAACATCTCGGTCTTCGACTCGAGCTCGTCGAAGTTCGGCGCCTTGCGGTGGATCGGCCAGCGCTCGCCGTCGTACTCGGCGTCGACGTTCAGCACCTCACCGAGGGTGTTGAACACCTTGCCCTTGGTGAAGTCGCCGACCGGGACGGAGATCGGCGCGCCGGTGTCCGTCACCGGGGACTGGCGGACCAGACCGTCGGTGGGCTGCATGGAGATCGTGCGGACCAGGCCGTCACCCAGGTGCTGGGCGACCTCCAGGGTCAGCGTCTTCTGCTCGCCCTCGTTCGCCGGGTCGGCGACCTGGACGTGAAGGGCGGCGTTAATGTCCGGCATCGCGTCGACGGGGAACTCCACGTCGACGACCGGGCCGATGACCCGCGCGACGCGGCCCGCCGCCGTGGCCGTCTCAACAGTGGTGGTCATTACTTGTCACTCCCCGCGGTCGCGTCGGCCAGGGCGCTCGCGCCACCGACGATCTCGCTGATTTCCTGGGTGATTTCGGCCTGGCGGGCCGCGTTGGCAAGACGCGCGAGCGTGTCGATCAGCTCGCCCGCGTTGTCGGTGGCCGACTTCATCGCGCGCCGCGTGGCGGCGTGCTTCGAAGCGGCCGACTGGAGCAGCGCGTTGTAGATACGGCTCTCCACGTAGCGCGGCAGCAGCGCGTCGAGGACGTCTTCCGCCGAGGGCTCGAAGTCGTACAGCGGAAGGATCTCGTCCTTCGGCGCGGCCTCTGCGGCGACCTCGTCCAGACGCAGCGGAAGCAACCGGGAGTCGGTCGCCGTCTGCGTCATCATCGAGACGAACTCGGTGTAGACGATGTGGAGCTCGTCCACGCCGCCCTTCTCGGTGTCCGTCCCGATGGCCTCGATCAGCGGGGCCGCCACCGTCTTGGCGTCCGCGTACGTGGGCTCGTCGGTGAAGCCGGACCACGACTCCGTGATCTTGCGCTCACGGAAGTTGTAGTGGGCCACACCGCGCCGGCCGACGATGTAGGCGTCGACCTGCTTGCCCTCGCGCTCGAGGCGCGCGGTCAGCTGCTCCGCCGCCTTGATGGCGTTGGAGTTGAAGGCGCCGGCCAGACCGCGGTCGCTCGTCAGGAGCAGTACCGCGGCGCGGGTCGGGTTCTCCGCCTCCGTGGTCAGCGGGTGCTTGGTGTTGGACCCGGTTCCGACCGCCGTGACCGCGCGGGTCAGTTCCTGCGCGTACGGCGTGGAGGCCGACACCTTGCGCATCGCCTTGACGACGCGCGAGGCGGCGATCATCTCCATCGCCTTGGTGATCTTCTTGGTCGCGGTGACGGATCGGATGCGACGCTTGTAGACCCGGAGCTGGGCTCCCATGAGTCAGGTCCCTTCCTTACGTCACTTGGCGGCAGCGGCCGGGGTGTCCTCGCCGAGCAGCTTGCCGTCGCCCGTCTCGAACTGCTTCTTGAACTCGGCGATCGCCTCGGCAATGGCCTGGAGCGTGTCGTCGGACATCTTGCCGCCCTCCTTGATGGAGGTCATGAGGCCCTGCTCCTTGCGGTGCAGGTACTCCAGGAGCTCCTTCTCGAAGCGGCGGATGTCGGCGACCGGCACCTCGTCCATCTTGCCGGTGGTGCCGGCCCACACGGAGACGACCTGGTCCTCGGTGGCCATCGGCTGGTACTGGTCCTGCTTCAGCAGCTCGACCATGCGCTGACCGCGCTCCAGCTGCGACTTCGAGGCCGCATCCAGGTCGGAACCGAAGGCGGCGAACGCCTCCAGCTCACGGAACTGGGCCAGGTCCACGCGCAGACGGCCGGAGACCTGCTTCATCGCCTTGTGCTGCGCGGAACCACCGACTCGGGAGACGGAGATACCGACGTTCAGCGCGGGGCGCTGACCGGCGTTGAACAGGTCCGACTCCAGGAAGCACTGGCCGTCGGTGATGGAGATGACGTTGGTCGGGATGAACGCCGAGACGTCGTTGGCCTTGGTCTCGACGATCGGCAGACCGGTCATCGAGCCCTTGCCCATGTCGTCGGACAGCTTCGCGCAGCGCTCCAGCAGCCGGGAGTGCAGGTAGAAGACGTCGCCCGGGTAGGCCTCACGGCCCGGCGGACGGCGCAGCAGCAGCGACACGGCACGGTAGGCGTCGGCCTGCTTCGACAGGTCGTCGAAGATGATCAGGACATGCTTGCCCTGGTACATCCAGTGCTGACCGATGGCGGAACCGGTGTACGGCGCCAGGTACTTGAAGCCGGCCGGGTCGGACGCCGGGGCGGCCACGATGGTCGTGTACTCCAGCGCGCCGTTCTCCTCCAGCGAGCGCCGGACCGACGCGATGGTGGAGCCCTTCTGGCCGATGGCGACGTAGATGCAGCGGACCTGCTTGTTCGGGTCGCCGGTGCGCCAGTTGTCGCGCTGGTTGATGATCGTGTCGACGGCCAGGGCGGTCTTGCCGGTCTGGCGGTCGCCGATGATCAGCTGACGCTGACCGCGGCCGATCGGGGTCATGGCGTCGACGGCCTTGTAGCCGGTCTCCATCGGCTCGTGCACCGACTTGCGCTGCATGACCGTGGGGGCCTGCAGTTCGAGGGCGCGGCGGCCCTCGGTCTCGATCTCGCCGAGGCCGTCGATCGGGTTGCCGAGCGGGTCCACCACGCGGCCGAGGTAGCCCTCGCCCACGGCCACGGACAGGACCTCACCGGTGCGCTGCACCGGCTGGCCCTCCTCGATGCCGCTGAACTCACCGAGGACGATGGCACCGATCTCGCGCTCCTCGAGGTTGAGGGCGAGGCCGAGGGTGCCGTCCTCGAACTTCAGCAGTTCGTTGGCCATGGCCGAGGGAAGACCCTCGACCTTCGCGATGCCGTCGCCGGCAAGGGTGACCGTACCGACCTCCTCGCGCGAGGCCGCGTCCGGCTTGTACGACTGGACGAAGTTCTCCAGCGCGTCCCGGATCTCCTCCGGCCGGATCGTGAGCTCCGCCATCTGGGTTCCCTGCTCTCCTTGTTGGGCCCGAAGTTTCACTTGGGGGGTATTCCACGAGTTCGGGACTCCCCCCAATAAGAGGTGAATCCTCTGCACGGCCCAACCAGGGCCGTCGTGTACGTCTTGCGTGTTGAGTTGCTGCTAGCTCGCCATGCGGCGGGCGGCGTCCTCGAGCCGGTCCGCGAGGGAGCCGTTGATGACCTCGTCACCGACCTGCACCCGGACTCCGCCGACGACCTCGGGGTCGACGTCGAGGTTGAGGTGCATCTGGTGGCCGTAGATCTTCGCGAGGGCCGCGCCGAGACGCTGCTTCTGCGTGTCGCTCAGCGGGACCGCCGAGGTGACGACGGCGACCATGCGGTTGCGACGGTCGGCGGCGAGCTTGGTCAGGGACTCCAGTCCCGCTTCCAGGCTACGTCCCCGCGGCGCGGTCACAAGGCGCGTCACCAGACGCTCGGTGGTCGCGGCCGCCCGGCCGCCGAGCAGCCGGCGCAGCAGCTCCTTCTTGGCCGAGACGGTCGCGGCGCGGTCGGTCAGGGCCGCGCGCAGCCCGGTGTTGGAGGAGACGATCCGGCCGAAGCGGAACAGCTCGTCCTCGACGTTGTCGAGCGTGCCGGCCTGCTGCGCCGCGGTGAGGTCGGCGACGTCCGCCAGCTCCTCCAGCGTGTCGACCAGGTCACGGGGCTGCGACCAGCGGGAACGCACCATGCCGGACACCAGGTCGACGGCCGTGCCGCCGACCTGCCCGCCGAGCAGGCGCTGCACCAGCGTGGCCTTGGCCTCACCGGACTGCGCCGGGTCGGTCAGGACCCGACGCAGACCGACCTCGCGGTGGAGCAGCGCGGTGACGGCCGCCAGCTCGTCGGCGAGCCGGCCGGCGTCCACCGAGGTGGAGTCCGTCAGCGCGTCCAGACGCTCGCGTGCGGCGGTCAGCGCCTCACGGCTGGCTCCGTGCATGGTCATCGAGTCGCCTCGGCCTTCGAAGCGGCTTCGTCGAGGCCGTCGAGGAAGCGGTCGATCACACGGCTCTGCCGGGCGTGGTCCTCGAGGGACTCGCCGACGAGCTTGCCGGCCAGCTCGGTGGCCAGCGTGCCGACGTCCTGCCGGAGCGCGGACGCGGCGGCCTTGCGGTCGGCCTCGATCTGGGCGTGGCCGGCGGCGACGATCTCCTCGCGCTGACGCTGGCCCTCGGCCCGCATCTCCGCGATGAGCGTGGCGCCCTGCTCCTGTGCCTCCTGGCGCAGGCGCGCGGCCTCGTGCCGGGCCTCGGCGAGCTGAGCCTTGTACTGCTCAAGGACGCTCTGGGCCTCGGTCTGCGCGGCCTCGGCCTTCTCGATACCGCCCTCGATCGCCTCGCGGCGCTCCTCCAGAACCTTGTTGATGTTCGGGAGGAGCTTCTTGGCGAGGAGACCGAAGACGATGACGAAGGCGAGCAGGCCGATGACGAGCTCGGGGATCGGCGGAACGAGAGGGTTCTCCGTCTCGGCCGCCAGAATGAGCAGCTGGCTCATGTCAGTGCCTTTCGTCTAGGAAGCTTTCGCTGTTCGGCGAATCAGGTGCCGTAGACGAACGGCATGACCAGACCGATCAGGGCCAGCGCCTCACAGAAGGCGAAGCCGAGGATCTGGTTGGCGCGGATCAGGCCGGCGGCCTCGGGCTGGCGGGCCAGGGCCTGGGTGCCGTTACCGAAGATGATGCCGACGCCGACGCCGGGACCGATGGCAGCGAGGCCGTAACCGACGGAGCCGAGCGAGCCGGAAACAGCGGCAAGGGTCTGGGACATGCCAGTTCTTCCTTTTCTTTACGGACCGGTGGGGGTTGGCCACCGGACGATCAGGGGGTTGCTCTGCGGGGTGCTCAGTGGTGCTCTGCGAGCGCGCCCTGGATGTACGTGCACGTCAGGAGGACGAAGACGTACGCCTGCAGTGCCTGGATGAAGAGCTCGAAGGCCGTCATCACGATCGTCATGATGAAGCTGACGCCCGCGTAGGCGATGCCGATGCCGTTGAGCAGGTACCAGCTGGCGATGGTGAAGAGCAGCAGCAGCGTGTGGCCCGCGAACATGTTCGCGAAGAGCCGGACCGCGTGAGTGAAGGGCCGGACCAGCAGGTTCGAGAAGAACTCGATGAGCATGGCCAGCGGGAGCACCGGGCCCAGCGACTTGTCGTAGCCCGTCACGTTCTTGAAGAAGCCCACGAAGCCGTGGCGCTTGAAGGTCAGCGAGACCCACAGCACGTAGACGATCAGGGCCAGCACGATCGGGTACGCGATGATCGAAGTCACCGGGAACTGGGCGACCGGGATGATCGACCAGAGGTTCATCATCCAGATGAAGAAGAACAGGGAGACGACGAGCGGAACGTACTTCTCGCCTTCCTTCTTACCGATCGTCTCGTAGACGACTCCGCGGCGGATGAAGTCGTAGCCCGCCTCGGCGACCATCTGGAGCTTGCCCGGCACGACCTGGGGCCTGCGGAAGGCCGCCCAGAAGAATCCGACGACGATGATGGAGCCGAGCAGCGCCAGCAGCATCGGCTTGTTGAAGTACAGGTTGCTGTCCGCGTTGCCCCAGAGGGGCTCGAACAGGAACGAGTGCAGGCCCGGAGCGGGGAAGCCACAGCCGGCGAAGATGTGGCAGTCGGTCTCGAAGGCGAGCACCTGCGTCGGGTCAGCACTCACCGCGGGCTCCTTCAGCGTGGCGCATAGGTACGGCAACCTCGTTGTGTCGGCGCGGCGTGCGGCCGCAGTTCGGCACGGGACTGGTGTTACGGATGTGGGGGCGGCAGAGGGGCATCTCGCCTCGCGATCGAACAGGCGTCAGCTGTGATGCCCGCGCCCGCGATGCCGCAGTTGGCACCGGACGATAGCAGGATCTCCCAAGCGTCTTTATCCCGGCCCTACCGCTCACGACGAGCGCTCCGTCTTTTCGGACTTCTCGCCCGCCGTGGACGGGGCCGAGTCGGGCTCGACGTAGAGGATCTTGGACTTCATGTGGGCCCGCGTCTGCGCCGCGGTCCACGCCAGCGTGGCGGCGAGCAGGGTGAAGGCGAAGGCCTTGGGGTTGAACAGCGTGGTGTGCTTGAACGCGGCCAGGAAGACGAACAGCAGCAGGATCTGGGCCGCGTAGAGCATCAGGCCCATCGCCTGGAAGAGATGCGGAAGCGACTTGGCCGTGCGCTGCAGGACGTAGAGACCGAGCCCCATGAACAGGATCACGACCAGGGTCGCGACGACCGCGCCGATCGCCCCTTTTCCACCGGCGACCACACCGCTGACGACGGCGGCGACCGCACCGACGGCGGCTGTGGGCACAGCGGCCTCGGCCAGGATCCGGGCGTCATTGGACGGCATCGCGGCAACTCCGCATTCACAGGGGGCAGGGCGTCGTCATGGGACGAGCGTAGTCCCGGTGCCGAGGGAGGAAACCTCGGCCCCACCAGGACCTTCTCACTGCGGCCCTTCGGCTCTCCGGGATACTCGTGAACGGTATCACAAACTATTTGATGAGGTCTTTACCTCCTGGGTGTGCTGACCCTCACACGTGAGAGTACAGCTGCACTTCTGTGCAAAATCGAGACCCATTCGCCCGATATTGAGGGGCTTCAGCACCCCACGGGTTGGCAACGCTTTAGTCAGATTCTTACCTTGGCCGTCAGCGCGACGTTCCGGCCTTCCGTCCGTCCAGAACGCGCGAACGGGCTCCGACGGCGGTCGCTCCGTTGACACCGGCCGCACCGGCACGGACCCGCACGCCCGCCGCCACGGGCGTCTCCCCCGGCACAGGGCTCTCCGAGGCCGCGGAAGCCCCCACGGACGCCTCCTGCGGCGCGGAGTCCGTGGGCGAGCCGGACGGCGCCGCCGCGGGCTCGGAGACTCCCGGGCCCATGACCCCGCCCCGGCGCCGGTAGCGCGGCGGCACGAACCGCTCGGCCCAGCGCGGGGCGCGGGGGGTGAAGCGCGGCAGCAGGAGCAGCACCAGGCCGAGGAAGCTGAGGCCCACGATGCCCAGCACGATCCACATGGACGCCGACTTGACCGAGTAGGCGAGCGCGCCGAAGCCGATCAGTGCCGCCCAGAAGTACATGATCAGCACGGCCCGGCTGTGCGAGTGGCCGATCTCCAGCAGGCGGTGGTGCAGATGGCCGCGGTCGGCGGCGAACGGCGACTTGCCGTGCCAGGTGCGCCGCACGATGGCCAGGACCAGGTCGGCGGCCGGGATGGCGATGATCGTCAACGGCATCAGCAGCGGGATGTAGACCGGCACCATCTGGTGCACCGCGTTGCGCTCGGACCCGGAGAACAGCTTCATCACGTCCGGGTCGACCTGCCCGGTCACCGAGATCGCGCCGGCCGCCAGCACCAGGCCGATGAGCATGGACCCCGAGTCGCCCATGAAGATCCGCGCGGGATGCATGTTGTGCGGCAGGAAGCCCAGGCACATGCCCATGAGGACGGCCGCGAAGAGGGTGGCGGGGGCGGCGGCCTCGATGCCGTACGAGTACCAGATCCGGTAGGCGTACATGAAGAACGCGGCGGCCGCGATGCACACCATGCCCGAGGCCAGACCGTCGAGGCCGTCGACGAAATTGACCGCGTTGATGGTGATGACGACCAGGGCGACAGTGAGCAGGGTGCCCTGCCACTGGGTGAGCGCGACCGTGCCGACGCCGGGCACGGGCAGCCACAGGATCGTCAGACCCTGCATCACCATCACACCGGCCGCGATCATCTGACCGCCCAGCTTGATCAGGGCGTCGATCTCGAACTTGTCGTCCAGGACGCCGATCAGCCAGATCAGCGCGGCGCCGGAGAGCAGCGCGCGCGGCTCGTTCGACTTCTCGAAGACCTCGTTGAGGTTGGTGAGGTGGTCGGCGACGAGCAGGCCCGCGCACAGGCCGAAGAACATGGCGATACCGCCGAGCCGAGGAGTGGGCTCCCGGTGCACGTCACGTGCCCGGATCTCCGGCATCGCTCCCGCGACGATCGCGAACTTGCGTACCGGCCCTGTCAGCAGATACGTCACCGCGGCCGTGATGCAGAGCGTCAGCAGGTATTCACGCACGGGCTTCCCCACAGGTCTCGCTGGCCTTCTCAGCCCCACACCCTAGCGACGCAGGCATATGTATGTGGACTTCCGGGTAGCGACGATGGTTGCACGTGTGGCTGTGTACGGTTTTGTACGACCCCTCTGCTACCCCGTCTCAGCCGGGATACGGCGGAAACCGGACCGTGAGTTCGCGCACGTCCTCGCGCGCGCTCGCCCCGTCGACCTCGCCGCGCAGCACCTTGCCGAACAGGACGGCTATCCACTCCATCTCCTGCTGGCCCATGCCCTGGCTGGTCACCGCGGCGGTGCCCAGGCGCAGCCCGCGGCCGTCGGCGTGCGGCAGCGCGCAGCAGTCGAGGACGATACCGGCGGCGGCCAGCCGTCCGCGCGCGGTGCGCCCCTCGATACCGAGCGGCGCCGGGTCGGCGGTGATCAGGTGAGTGTCCGTGCCGCCGGTGGTGACGGTCAGGCCCTCGGCGGCCAGCCGGGCCGCGAGCACCCGCGCGTTGGCGACGACCTGGTGGGCGTAGGCGGAGAAGGCCGGGGTCGCGGCCTCGCCGAACGCGACGGCCTTGGCGGCGATGGTGTGCATCTGGGCGCCGCCCTGGGTGAAGGGGAAGACGGCGCGGTCGACGCGCTCGGCCAGCTCGCCGCCGCACAGGAGCATCCCGCCGCGCGGCCCGCGCAGCACCTTGTGGGTGGTGGCGCACACCACGTCGGCGTACGGGACGGGGTTGGGCGCCGCCTTGCCGGCGACGAGTCCGATGGGGTGGGCCGCGTCGGCGATCAGATAGGCGCCGACCTCGTCGGCGACCGAGCGGAAGAAGGCGTAGTCGATGTGGCGGGGGTAGGCGATGGAGCCGCACACGATCGCCTTGGGCCGGTGCGCGTGGGCGAGCGTGCGCACCTGCTGGTGGTCGATGAGTCCGGTCTCGGCGTCGACGCCGTAGCCGACGAAGTCGAACCAGCGGCCGGAGAAGTTCGCGGGCGAGCCGTGCGTGAGGTGTCCGCCGTAGGGCAGGCCGAGGGCGAGGACGGTGTCGCCGGGCCGCAGCAGCGCCGCGTACGCGGCGAGCACCGCGGACGAGCCCGAGTGGGCCTGCACGTTGGCGTGTTCGGCACCGAACAGGGCCTTGGCCCGCGCCACGGCGAGGCGTTCGGCGACGTCGACGATCTCGCAGCCGCCGTGGTGCCGGGCGCCGGGGTAGCCCTCGGCGTACTTGTTCGCCAGCACCGAGCCGAGCGTGGCGAGCACCGCCGGCGAGGTGAAGTTCTCGGCCGCGATCAACTGGAGCGTCGTCGACTGCCGGTCGAGCTCCCCGAGCAGGACGTCGGCCAGTTCGGGGTCCTGTCGGCGCAGGAGATCGGCCTCGAGAACGGGGATGACCGACATGTCGGGCTCCGGACGGTCGACGTTGACGTACGTCAAATGTAGGCCCACCAGCCCCACCCCGCGCGGCCCCTTACGCCGACACGGCTACCCCTCGCGTGCTTCTCTGCTCACACCCCGCGCGACGCCGGCAGCCGGGCCCGGGAGACCGAGCGGCGAGCCCCAGGTGCCCACATGCGGGTACGCCCCGGCCGCCCCTCTCCCCCGTCCACGCGCCTCCCGTCGACGGGCCTCGGAGACCGCGACGAGCGCCGGGTCCCCCACGGGCCGACAGGCCCTCCAACCGGGCCGTACGGTCCACGGAGCCCGGGCCGGGTCCCCCGAGCCACGTACGAGCGCGCGGCCCACCAGACGCCCGACAGGGCGCGCGCCGAGGCCGACCACCGGCACAGCCCACGCACGCCCAGCCCGGAGCAGGCCGACCGGACCCGCGCGATGCACGCGGGCCGCCGTCGGCCCCCGCCGGGCACCCCGCAGACACACGTCAAGGCCATCCCCGACGCAGCCCCGAGACCGCACAGACAGGGCACACGACGCACCCGCACCACATCCGCCCGGCCAGAGCAAGCCAACTGGTCCCGGCACGAACCGTGTGCGGCTCCGTCGGGCACCCCGGGCCCCGGGCCGGGTCCCGGGCCTCCCGGTCCGTCAGAAGCTCCGCAGACGCGCGCCGCGGCCGTCACCCGGCGCGACCCGTGCGCGACCTCACGGAGCACCCCGGCCCCCGCGCCGGTGCGCGTCAGTTGCTGGGTGGCCAGCAGTCGTCCCTGGGGGCGGATGCCCGTCGGCTGCGGGCGTCAGGCGCGGGCCGGGACTCCCGTCAGGGCCGTCACCACCGGGTCCAGGGCCTGGTGTATCTCGTCGCCGACGGAGCGGAAGAACGTCAGGGGGGCGCCGTAGGGGTCGTAGACCTCGTCGGCCTCGGCGGTCGGGGCCAGGAGCCACCCGCGTAGAGCGGCGGCCGCACGGACCAGGGCGCGGGCGCGTTCGACCACGCCGTCCTCCAGGGGCGGCAGCGTGGCCGTGTCTATCGCCTTCACCAGGCGGGTGAACTCCTTGAGGGTGAAGGTGCGCAGGCCCGCCGAGTGGCCCATGGAGATGACCTGGGCACGGTGGTCCAGGGTCGCGGTGAGCACCAGGTCGGCGCAGATCACATGCTCGTCCAGCAGTTCCCGGCCGGTGAAGCCGGAGGCGTCCGCGCCGAAGTCGGCCAGCACGGTCTCCGCGTTGGCCTCCATCGGCGCGCCCTCGTGGCCCCAGGTGCCCGCGCTCTCCACGATCAGCCCGCCGCCCCGCGGATCCCCGAGCCGGTCCGCCACGAAGTGCCGGGTCAGCCGCTCGGTGATGGGAGAACGGCACACGTTGCCGGTGCTGACGTGCAGGATGCGGAAGGTGTCGCCTATGCCACGCCCCGCGTCAGGGGCCGTCAATTCGCCACCTCGAGGTCGGGTACCACCTTGCGCAGCTCCTCCGGCGACAGGGCGCCCTCGCGCAGCAGCACGGGCACCTTGCGGGTGACGTCGACGATGGAGGACGGGACGTTGCCGGGGGTCGGGCCGCCGTCGAGGTAGACGGAGACGGAGTCGCCGAGCATGTCCTGCGCGGCGCCGCAGCTCTCCGGCGCGGGGTGGCCGGTCAGGTTCGCCGACGACACGGCCATCGGGCCGACCTCCGTGAGCAGTTCGATGGCGACCGGGTGCAGCGGCATCCGCACCGCGACCGTGCCCCGGGTGTCCCCGAGGTCCCACTGGAGGGACGGCTGGTGCCGCGCGACCAGCGTCAGCGCGCCCGGCCAGAAGGCGTCCACGAGTTCCCAGGCCATCTCGGAGAAGTCCGTGACCAGTCCGTGCAGCGTGTTCGGGGAGCCGATGAGCACGGGGGTGGGCATGTTGCGGCCCCGGCCCTTGGCGGCGAGCAGGTCGGCCACGCCCTCGGAGGAGAACGCGTCGGCGCCGATGCCGTAGACCGTGTCGGTGGGCAGCACCACGAGTTCGCCGCGGCGGACGGCGGACGCCGCCTCGCGCAGACCCGTCACGCGGTCGGTGGCGTCGTTGGTGTCGTATCGCCGTGCCATTGTCAGCGGGCCTCCTCGTACACGTACTGCTGGTTAGAAGTCCTGATGGGGGTCACGGCAGCGCCTTGCGGGCGGTGGCGAACCGCGGCCGGTTGTTGAGGTCGGGGTGGTCGGCGGCATCGGCCCAGCCCAGCTCCTCGGTGAAGATCCACGGCACCTGTCCGCCCTGGGTGTCGGCGTGCTCGACGACGACGACTCCGCCGGGCCGCAGCAGCCGGTGCGCGGTGCGCTCGATGCCGCGGATCAGGTCGAGGCCGTCCTCCCCGGAGAACAACGCCAGCTCCGGGTCGTAGTCGCGGGCCTCGGGGGCGACGTACTCCCATTCGGTGAGCGGGATGTACGGCGGGTTGGAGATGACGAGGTCGACCTGGCCGTCGAGGTCCGGGAAGGCCGTCAGGGCGTCGCCCTGGCGCAGGTCGACCCTGGACCCCTCCATGTTCTTGCTGGTCCACTTCAGGGCGTCCTCGCTCAGCTCCACGGCGTGCACGCGCGAACGCGGCACCTCCTGGGCGAGGGCGAGCGCGATGGCCCCCGAGCCGGTGCACAGGTCGACGATGCACGGCTCGACGACGTCCATGGCCCGTACGGCGTCTATGGCCCAGCCGACCACGGACTCGGTCTCCGGCCGGGGCACGAACACCCCTGGCCCGACCTGGAGTTCCAGATACCGGAAGTAGGCCCGCCCGGTGATGTGCTGGAGCGGCTCGCGCTGCTCGCGCCGGGCGATGACCTCCCAGTAACGGGCGTCGAAGTCGGCGTCCTTCACGGTGTGCAGCTGGCCCCGCTTGACGCCGTGCACGAACGCGGCGAGTTCCTCCGCGTCGGTGCGCGGCGAGTCCACGCCCGCGTCGGCCAGCCGCTGGGTGGCCTGCGCCACCTCCGCGAGCAGCACGCTGCGGGGGCTCGGGGGTCGCCCCCCGGATTCTTGCTGCACGCTGGTCCTCCGTTGGTGCTCGTACGTACGCACGTCCCGCGTGCGTACGTGTCTTACGCGGCCGCGAGCTTGGCGGCCGAGTCCGCGTCGACGCAGGCCTGGATCACCGCGTCCAGCTCGCCGTCCAGGACCTGGTCCAGGTTGTACGCCTTGAAGCCGACGCGGTGGTCCGAGATGCGGTTCTCCGGGAAGTTGTAGGTGCGGATCTTCTCGGAGCGGTCGACGGTGCGGACCTGGCTGCGGCGGGCGTCGGCGGCTTCCCGCTCCGCCTCCTCCTGCGCCATGGCGAGCAGCCTGGAGCGCAGGATACGCAGCGCCTGCTCCTTGTTCTGCAGCTGGCTCTTCTCGTTCTGGCAGGAGGCGACGACTCCGGTGGGCAGGTGCGTGATGCGCACCGCGGAGTCGGTGGTGTTGACGGACTGGCCGCCGGGCCCGGAGGACCGGTAGACGTCGATGCGGAGGTCGTTGGGGCTGATCTCCACGTCCACCTCCTCGGCCTCGGGGGTGACCAGCACACCGGCGGCGGAGGTGTGGATACGGCCCTGGGACTCGGTGGCTGGCACCCGCTGCACGCGGTGCACCCCGCCCTCGTACTTCAGCCGGGCCCACACGCCCTGGCCGGGCTCGGTCTGCCCGCGGCTCTTGACCGCGACCTGGACGTCCTTGTAGCCGCCCAGCTCGGACTCGGTGGCGTCGATGATCTCGGTCTTCCAGCCGACCCGCTCGGCGTACCGCAGGTACATGCGCAGCAGGTCGCCGGCGAACAGGGCCGACTCGTCGCCGCCCGCGCCCGCCTTGATCTCGAGGATGACGTCCTTGTCGTCGCTGGGGTCGCGCGGGATGAGCAGGAAGCGCAGCTTCTCGGTCAACTCCTCGCGCTGCTGTTCCAGCTCCTTGACCTCGGCCGCGAAGTCGGGGTCGTCCGCGGCGAGTTCACGCGCGGTGTCGATGTCGTCGCCGGTCTGCTTCCAGGAGCGGTACGTGGCGACGATCGGGGTGAGCTCGGCGTAGCGCTTGTTGAGCTTGCGCGCGTTGGCCTGGTCGGCGTGGACCGACGGGTCGGCGAGCTGCTTCTCCAGATCGGCGTGCTCGGCGACGAGTTCCTCGACGGCCTCGAACATCTTTCGGCTCCTGTACTGCCTGTACTACTGGGGTGGGGGAAGGCGGGCGACCAAAAACGCCGGTCCCGGCGCACCCCGCGGTGGGGTACGGCCGTGGACCGGCGAAAAGGGGCTCGCTACTTCTTGGAGCCGGCGGCAGCCTTGCCGAAGCGGGCCTCGAAGCGGGCCACACGGCCACCGGTGTCGAGGATCTTCTGCTTGCCCGTGTAGAACGGGTGGCACTCGGAGCAGACCTCGGCCCGGATGCTGCCGGACTCGATGGTGCTGCGGGTGGTGAACGACGCGCCGCAGGTGCAGCTGACCTGCGTCTCGACGTACGCGGGGTGGATGTCGCGCTTCAAGGTGTCTCCTAGAGTTCCGGGAGGGCGCCGGGTCGCAGCCGCGGAATGCGGAGCGTGAACCGGAGCCGACGTACCAGTCTGCCAGGACTGGGGCCATCCACCCAAACCGGGGGGTGGGGTCGGGTATTCCCTGCGGGTCCCTGCGGGGCGGGGGTGGGTTTCCCGCATGCCGGGGTGACGTGTGTTCGCCGTGGGCGGGTGCGGGTCGATCGTGGCTTGTCGCGCAGTTCCCCGCGCCCGTCAGGGGGCGCTCACCACGCCCTTGGCCTTGCCGGTGGCCGTGCCCTCGGTGGCCGTCCTGGGGATGGGCTTGTCGTTCCTCAGGGCGTTCCAGATCTGCTGGGCCTTGGCCTTCTCCACGAGGACGCGGTTGGGGTTGGCCGGGTCGTACCGCACCGGCATCGTGACCATGGTCATGCGGGAGGAGCTGATGCCCTTCAGGCCGTCGGCGAAGGCGATCAGGGAGTTCACCGAGCCGAGGTCGGAGTCGGCGGTGACGGTCCTGGTCGCGGTGTCGGCGAGGTCGTAGAGCTTCTTGGGGTTGGTGAGCACGCCGATGTGCTTGACCTGGTCGGCCAGGGCCTTGACGAAGGCCTGCTGGAGCTGGATGCGGCCGAGGTCGGAGCCGTCGCCGACGCCGTGCCGGGTGCGGACCAGCCCGAGGGCCTGCTGCCCGTCGAGGGTGTGCGTGCCGGCCTTGAGGTCGAGGTGGCTGCGCGGGTCGTCGATGTTCCTCGTCGTGGTGACCCGGACTCCGCCGAGTTCGTCGACGAGCTTCCGGAAGCCGCTGAAGTCGACCTCCAGGTAGTGGTCCATGCGCAGGCCGGTCATCGACTCGACGGTCTTCACCGCGCAGGCGGCGCCGCCGGTGGAGTACGACTCGTTGAACATCGCGTTGTGCTCCGCGGCGTGCGTGCCGCCCTTGGCGTCGGTGCACTCGGGGCGGTCGACGAGGGTGTCGCGCGGTATGGAGACCACTCCGGCCTTCTTGTGGCCCTCGTAGACGTGCACGATCATCGCCGTGTCGGAGCGGGCGCTGCCGTCGTCGGTGCCGCCGCCGAGCTTCTTGTTGCCGCCGGCGCGGGTGTCGGAACCGAGGACCAGGATGTTCTCGGATCCGTTGTCGGCCTTGGTGGGCCGGTCGCCGCCGAGGGCCTGGTTGATGTCGATGGTCCTGAGGTTGCCGTTGAGCTTGAAGTAGAGGAAGCCGGCCCCCGCGCCGCCGAGCACGACGATCCCCGCGGCGGTCCAGGCCATGGCCGTCAGGGCCCTGCGCCGCCCGGTGGGGGGCTTGCGACGGCGGCCCTTGGCGCGGCGGCGGGGCCCGGTGTCACCGGATTCCCCTGGTATGCCCGGTCCTCGCGTGCTGTCGGCAGGCATGCGCTCCTCGGCTCTCGTGTCTGCGGTCGGTTACCCCCTGCGGTCGGGGCCGGACCCCGGTCTGCTTTCGGTCGATGAGACCCGTACCGCACTATCGTCGCTCGTACGGTCAGACGGGGGAACTCGGGAAAGGGTTGCACAACGCTCCGTGTCCACCACATGCGGACATAGGCACCATGCGGGTCTGTGTACCGCTTGGTAACCCCGCTCACCTGCGGTGACACGACTCCGGACGGCGCCGTGGGGAGCTGGAGCGGGGCGCGGCGCCTGTGGCGAAGGTCTCGTACGGCCCGCAACGCTCGTACGGCCGGGGACGCTTGTACGGCCGGGGACGCTTGTACGGCCGGGAACGGCAGAAGGCCGCCCCCCTGAAACAGGGGGGCGGCCTTCTGCGTGCCTCTTACCGGCTTACCCGGCTGGTCCGGCTTGCTCGGCGGTACGCCTAGTCGCCGTTGCCGGGAGTCGGCGTGGTCTTCTGGATCTGCATCAGGAACTCGACGTTCGACTTGGTCTGCTTCATCTTGTCGAGGAGCAGCTCGATCGCCTGCTGCTGGTCGAGCGCGTGCAGCACCCGGCGCAGCTTCCAGACGACGGCCAGCTCCTCGTTGCCGAGCAGGATCTCTTCCTTACGGGTACCGGACGCGTCGACGTCCACCGCCGGGAAGATGCGCTTGTCGGCGAGCTTCCGGTCGAGCTTGAGCTCCATGTTGCCGGTGCCCTTGAACTCCTCGAAGATCACCTCGTCCATGCGGGACCCGGTGTCCACCAGGGCGGTGGCGAGGATGGTCAGCGAACCGCCGTCCTCGATGTTGCGGGCCGCACCGAAGAACCGCTTCGGCGGGTACAGGGCCGTGGAGTCGACACCACCGGACAGGATGCGGCCGGAGGCCGGGGCCGCCAGGTTGTACGCACGGCCCAGACGGGTGATCGAGTCCAGCAGCACGACCACGTCGTGGCCGAGCTCCACCAGACGCTTGGCGCGCTCGATGGCGAGCTCGGCGACCGTGGTGTGGTCCTCGGCCGGGCGGTCGAAGGTCGAGGAGATGACCTCGCCCTTGACCGACCGCTGCATGTCGGTGACCTCTTCCGGACGCTCGTCGACGAGGACGACCATCAGGTGGCACTCGGGGTTGTTGTGCGTGATCGCGTTGGCGACCGCCTGCATGATCATGGTCTTGCCGGTCTTCGGCGGGGCCACGATCAGACCGCGCTGGCCCTTGCCGATGGGCGAGACCAGGTCGATGATGCGGGTGGTCAGGACGCCCGGGTCGGTCTCCAGACGGAGCCGGTCCTGCGGGTACAGCGGCGTCAGCTTGTTGAACTCCGGCCGCCCACGGCCGTGTTCGGGCGCCATGCCGTTGACGGAGTCCAGCCGGACCAGCGCGTTGAACTTCTCGCGGCGCTCGCCCTCCTTCGGCTGGCGGACCGCACCCGTGACGTGGTCGCCCTTGCGCAGGCCGTTCTTGCGGACCTGGGCGAGGGAGACGTACACGTCGTTGGGACCCGGCAGGTAGCCCGACGTGCGGATGAAGGCGTAGTTGTCGAGGATGTCCAGGATGCCCGCGACGGGGATCAGGACGTCGTCCTCGGCGATCTGCGGCTCGGAGACGTCGTCACGGCCACGGCGGCCACGACGGTCGCGGTAGCGGCCGCGACGGCCCCGGCGTCCGCCCTCGAAGTCGTCCCCGTCCTCGTCGGCCCGCTGCTGACGGTCCGGCCGGCCGCCGCTCTGCTGCTGGCCCTGCTGGCGCTGCTGCTGACCGCCCTGGCCCTGCTGGTCGTCGCCCTTGCCCCGGCGGTCACGGTCGCGGTCGCGGTCCCGGCCGCGCTCACGGCGGTCGCGACGGCGGCCCTCGCCACCGTCACCGGCGTCGCCCTGCGACTGCTGCTGGGCCGCGGTCTCGGCCTTCGACTCGCTCTTCGCCTCGGCGGCGACGGTCTCGGCGCTGCCCGCGGGGGCGCCCGCCTCCGCGGTGGCCCGACGGCGGCGGCGCTCGGCCGGAGCGTCCTCTCCCGCACGCTCGGCCTCGCTCGAGCGGGCGGTGCCCCCAGCCGGCTGGCCGGGGATCTCGATCTGCTGCTGCGCCACGGCCTTGGCGGAGGCGCCCGACTGCTCCACGTCGTTCGAGGGCTTGGCAGAGGGGGCCTCCGCCGCCTTCTTCGCGGGCGCGGCCTCGTCGCCCGTACGGGTGCGGGAGGTGCTGCGGCGCTTCGGCTTGGTCTCGGCGGCGTCCCCCGCGGCGGGCGCGGCCTTCGCGGCGGGGGCGCCCCCGGCCGCCTGCGCCTCCTTGATGACCTCGATCAGCTGGCTCTTGCGCATGCGCGCGGTGCCCCTGATACCGAGGCCGGATGCGACCTGTTGCAGCTCGGCCAGCACCATGCCCTCGAGGCCGGTACCGCGGCGCCGCCGGGAGCCGGCACCGGTGGCAGGCGCGGAGGCGTCCGTGGCGGGCGCGGCAGCGGTCTCCTCGACACGTGCGCCCATCAGATCGGTGGTGTCGCTCACGAAGGGTCCTTCCCTGGAGCGGACGTCGGCCTGTCTGGCTCGGCGACCGGTTGTGCTGTCCGGCTTCGGTCCTTGCTGGTGAACCGTGCCGGGGCGGTGGTCCGCCCAAAGCGGCGGAAGAGATTTCTGGTGATTGGCGCTTCCTCGACCATCAGCGGCACCGAGTGTCACTGAGTCACGTCGCGTGGTCGCACCGATTCCGGAGCGTGCCCGGCGGACCGCTCAGTGTGCGCATACGAGGTACTGCCCAGGTACGACGTACACCACACAGTGCGGCTTGGGGGGCTCCCGGAGGAATGTCTGTCCCGGACGGGGACACGAGGCACCTCGCCATGGTGGGGTCGGGTGCAGACTTGAGGTTAACACTACCGGATCCAACAAACATTCCCCCTCTCGAAATCCGGCAACCGCCGGATTTCAGATCTCCCCGCCTGCCGCGAGTGGCAGTACGCAGGCTCCTTGCAGGTCGAGACTCAGCCTGTTGGCGGCCCAGTCGGCGCCCGCCAGTTGCTCCACCTTGTCGGCGGTGCCCGCGTCCGCGAGCGCCATGACGGTGGGTCCGGCGCCGGAGATGACCGCGGGGATGCCGTCCGCCCGCAGCCGCTCCACCAGCGCCGCGCTCTCCGGCATGGCGGGGGCGCGGTACTCCTGGTGGAGGCGGTCCTCGGTGGCCGGCAGCAGCAGCTCGGGGCGCCGGGTGAGGGCCTCGACGAGCAGGGCGGCGCGGCCCGCGTTGACGGCGGCGTCCACGTGCGGCACGGTGCGCGGGAGCAGGCCGCGCGCGGTTTCGGTGAGCACTGGCTTTCCCGGCACGAAAACCACCGGAACGATGGAATCGGAGGGCTCCATCCTGATGGCCCGGGCCGCTCCGGCCTCCATCCAGGACAAGGTGAACCCGCCCAGCAGACAGGCCGCCACGTTGTCCGGGTGGCCCTCGATCTCGGTGGCCAGTTCGAGCAGCGCGGTGTCGTCGAGCCTGGCCTCGGCGCCTATGGTCACGGCGCGGGCCGCGACTATTCCGGCGCAGATGGCGGCGGAGGAGGAGCCGAGACCGCGGCCGTGCGGAATGCGGTTGGCGCAGACGATCTCCAGGCCGCGCGGCTGTCCGCCGAGGACGTCGAAGGCGGTGCGCAGCGAGCGGACGAGCAGGTGCTTCTCGTCCCGCGGCAGCGTCTCGCTGCCCTCGCCGGCGATGTCGATGTGCAGCCCGGAGTCGGCCACCCGGACCACGACGTCGTCGTAGAGCCCCAGCGACAGGCCGAAGGCGTCGAAGCCTGGGCCGAGGTTGGCGCTGGTGGCGGGGACGCGCACCCGGACGGCGGCGGCGCGGAACGCGGGACCGGCCATCGCTCGTTGACTCTCCTTGAGCTGCGTGATGGTCGAATGTCACTCGACAGGAACGGGGAAGACCCTCAGGCCGCGGAGACGACGCGGCACCGCCACCTGCGTGGGCGTGTGCGGCGGTCGGGTTCCCTACAGCCTATCGAAGGAAAGTTCAGTGGCGACATAGGGCGCACGGGAGGCGCACGATGCGTGTCGCAAGCCCCCCGTGCCACCCTCCTCCGAAGTCTCCTGGGACAGACGCCTCCGCACGCCACGCGGTTGCGTAGCTTGCGCGGTGCGCGCGCGTTGCGCCGACCGGGCGAAACGCGGCGGGCGAGCGGCCTGAGCGCCGGACCGACGGGCGCCGTCGGCGGACGGGGGCGTCGGGAGCGTCGACGGCGGGTGCCGCCGACCGGGCCGCGCTCGGGCACCGGACGACGGCGGCCGATCGCCCGGACGTGCGGGGAGCGGCTGAGCCGACGACGACCGAGCGGTGACGGCTTGACCGTCACTGGCCCTCGACCGGCGCCGGCTCGTGCGAGGCCGGCCCGTGCGGAGCCGGACGCGGTCGGTCCGTCGCCGCGCTGGTCGTCGCACTCGTCGTCGCGCTGGTCGTCGCGCTGGTCGTCGACAGTGCGGGCGGTGAGGTCAGGCCAGGCCCAGGCGTTCAGGCCAGGCCCAGGCGTTCGGCCGCCGTGGCCGCGTCGACCGGGACCGTGACCGGCTGAGGGGCGCCGGCGACGGCCCAGTCGGGGTCCTTGAGGCCGTTGCCGGTGACCGTGCACACGATGCGCTGGCCGGGGTCGACCTTGCCCTGCTCGGCCGCCTTCAGCAGTCCGGCCACGGACGCGGCGGACGCCGGCTCGACGAAGACGCCCTCCTGTGCGGCCAACAGCCGGTAGGCGCGCAGGATTTCACGGTCCGTCACCTCGTCGATGGCGCCACCGGACTCGTCGCGCGCGGCCAGGGCGTACGACCAGGAGGCGGGGTTGCCGATACGGATCGCGGTGGCGATGGTCGACGGGTCCTTGACGACCTCGCCGCGCACGATCGGGGCGCTGCCGGAGGCCTGGAAGCCCCACATGCGGGGCGTCTTCGTGGCGACGCCGTCCGCGGCGTACTCGCGGTAGCCCTTCCAGTAGGCGGTGATGTTGCCCGCGTTGCCGACCGGCAGGACGTGGATGTCGGGCGCGTCGCCGAGCATGTCGACGATCTCGAAGGAGGCCGTCTTCTGGCCCTCGATACGCACCGGGTTGACCGAATTGACCAGCGCCACGGGGTAGTTGTCGCTGAGCGCGCGGGCGAGCGTGAGGCAGTCGTCGAAGTTGCCGTCGACCTGGAGGATCTTCGCGCCGTGCACGAGCGCCTGGCCCATCTTGCCGAGCGCGATCTTGCCCTGCGGCACCAGCACCGCGGAGACCATCCCGGCCCGTACGGCGTAGGCGGCCGCGGAGGCGGACGTGTTGCCGGTGGAGGCGCAGATGACGGCCTTCGCGCCCTCCTCCTTGGCCTTGCTGATCGCCATCGTCATACCGCGGTCCTTGAAGGACCCGGTCGGGTTCGCGCCCTCTACCTTGAGGTGGACCTCGCAGCCGGTGCGCTCGGAGAGCACCTGCGCGGGCACGAGGGGCGTACCGCCCTCGCGGAGCGTCACGACCGGCGTGCTGTCGGACACCGGCAGCCTGTCCCGGTACTCCTCGATGATTCCGCGCCACTGGTGGGTCATTGCTGGTTACTCTCCTTCAACCCGCATGATGCTGGCGACACCCCGCACGGTGTCGAGCTTGCGCAGCGCCTCCACGGTCCCGCCGAGGGCGGCGTCGGAAGCACGGTGGGTGACGACGACGAGGGAGGCCTCGCCGTCCTTGCCCTGCTGGCGAACAGTGTCGATGGAAACCCCGTGCTCGGCGAACACAGTGGCGACCTGGGCGAGCACACCCGGTTTGTCGGCGACGTCCAGGCTGATGTGGTAGCGCGTGACGACGTCGCCCATGGGCGACACGGGCAGCGCCGCGTACGCCGACTCGCCGGGCCCGGTGGCCCCGCTGAGCCGGTTGCGGCACACGGCGACGAGGTCGCCGAGCACGGCGGAGGCGGTGGGCGCGCCGCCGGCGCCGGGCCCGTAGAACATGAGCTGCCCGGCCGCGTCGGACTCGACGAACACGGCGTTGTAGGCGCCGCGCACGGAGGCCAGCGGGTGGGTGAGCGGGATCATCGCGGGGTGCACCCGGGCGGTGACGGACCCGCCGTCCTCGGCCCGCTCGCAGATGGCGAGCAGCTTGATGGTGCAGCCCATCTCCTTGGCGGAGACGAAGTCCGCGGCGGTGACCTCGGTCATGCCCTCGCGGTAGACGTCGTCGAGCCGTACACGCGTGTGGAAGGCGATCCCGGCGAGGATCGCGGCCTTGGCGGCGGCGTCGAACCCCTCGACGTCGGCGGTCGGGTCGGCCTCCGCGTACCCGAGAGCGGTGGCCTCGTCGAGGGCCTCCTGGTAGCCGGCCCCCGTGGAGTCCATCTTGTCGAGGATGAAGTTGGTGGTGCCGTTGACGATGCCGAGCACCCGGTTGACCTTGTCCCCCGCGAGGGACTCGCGCAGCGGCCGGATCAGCGGGATGGCGCCGGCGACGGCGGCCTCGTAGTAGAGGTCCCCGTCGTTGGCCTCCGCGGCGGCGTGCAGGGCGGCCCCGTCCTGGGCGAGCAGGGCCTTGTTCGCGGAGACCACGGAGGCGCCGTGATCGAAGGCGGCGGTGATGAGTGTCCGGGCGGGCTCGATCCCGCCGATGACCTCGACCACGACGTCGATGTCGCCGCGTTTGACGAGCGCGGTGGCGTCGGTGGTGACGAGGTCGGCGGGGATGCCCTCGCGCACCTTGTCGGGGCGCCGCACGGCGACCCCGGCGAGCTCCACCGGGGCCCCGATCCTGGCTGTGAGGTCGTCGGCGTGCGTCGTCATGATGCGCGCCACCTCTGAGCCGACAACCCCACAGCCCAGCAGCGCCACCTTCAGCGGACGCGTACGCATCATCCGACCTCGTTTCCTCATACCGTCTACGGTTGGACCAGTCTCACTCACCGGAACGGAGTTTCTGCTATTTGTCCGGATCGTGAGACGTTTATTTCATTTTCGTCGGCCTGGAAAACAGGAGATCTTCCGGCCGCCCCGCGCCGCGGCCACTGTCGGCGTCATCGGAGCCATCAGCGTCACCGGAGTCATCGGGATGACTGGGCTCATCCGACGTCGAGCCGCAGGAGGTCCTCCTCCGTCTCCCGGCGGACGATCACCCGGGCCTCCCCGTCCGCGACGGCGACGACCGGCGGACGCAGCGCGTGGTTGTAGTTGCTGGCCATGGACCGGCAGTACGCACCCGTGGCCGGCACGGCGATGAGGTCACCGGGTGCCAGGTCGGCCGGCAGAAAGGCGTCCTTGACCACGATGTCCCCGCTCTCGCAGTGCTTGCCCACGACCCGGACGAGCATCGGCTCGGCGTCGGAGACCCGGGAGACGAGCGCGACGCTGTACTCGGCGTCGTAGAGCGCGGTGCGGATGTTGTCGGACATGCCGCCGTCCACGGACACGTACGTCCGCAGCCCCTCCAGCGGCTTGATGGTGCCGACCTCGTAGAGCGTGAAGGCGGTGGGTCCGACGACGGCGCGCCCCGGCTCGACGGAGATGCGGGGCGTACGGAGCCGGGCGGCCTCGCACTCACGGGTGACGATCTCGGTCAGCGCCTTGGCGATCTCGTGCGGCTCACGCGGGTCGTCGTTGCTGGTGTACGCGATCCCGAGCCCACCGCCGAGGTCGATCTCCGGCAGCTCGACCCCGTGCTCGTCCCGGATGTCCTTGAGCAGCCGCACCACGCGGTGCGCGGCCACCTCGAACCCGGACATGTCGAAGATCTGCGAGCCGATGTGGGAGTGGATGCCGATGAGTTCGAGCCCGTCGAGCTGGAGGGCCCGCCGTACGGCCTCGGCGGCCTGTCCCCCGGCCAGCGGGATGCCGAACTTCTGGTCCTCGTGCGCGGTGGCGATGAACTCGTGCGTGTGCGCCTCCACGCCGACCGTGATCCGGATCTGCACCCGCTGCCGCTTCCCGAGCGACTGCGCGATGTGGGCGACCCGCACGATCTCCTGGAAGGAGTCGAGCACGATCCGCCCGACCCCGGCCTCGACGGCCCGCTGGATCTCGTACGGGGACTTGTTGTTGCCGTGGAAGGCGATCCGCTCGGCCGGCATTCCGGCGGAGAGCGCGGTGGCGAGTTCGGTGCCGGAGCAGACGTCGAGGTTCAGCCCCTCCTCGTCGAGCCACCTCACGACGGCCCGGGACAGGAACGCCTTCCCGGCGTAGAAGACGTCGGCGTCGTGCCCGAAGGCGTTGCGCCAGGCCCGCGCCCGGGCCCGGAAGTCGGCCTCGTCGAGGACGTAGGCGGGGGTGCCGACCCGTTCGGCGAGGTCGGTGACGGCGATACCGCCGACGGTCACGACACCGTCCTCGCGCCGGTGGACGGTCTGCGCCCAGACCTTGGGGTCGAGGGCGTTGAGGTCGGCGGGCGGGGCGGAGTAGTGGCCCTCGGGCAGGACATCGGCGTGACGGGGCCCGGCGGGATGTGCGGAACGGCTCATGTCAGTGCGGCTCTCTGTGGACTCTCTCAGAGGTGTTCGGGTGCGTCGATGCCGAGCAGGGACAGGCCACCGGCCAGCACCGTCCCGGCGGCTTCGGCAAGGGCGAGCCGGGCGCGGTGGGCGGCCGAGGGTTTCTCCTCCCCGCGCGGCAGCACGGTCGCGAGGAAGGGCAGCACGGCATCGGCAACGCTGACGAGGTGCCGGGCGAGAACGTCGGGAGCGCGGTGGTCCGCGGCGCGGGCGAGCACGCGGGGATGGTCGGCGAGCAGGGGGACCAGCTCGGACGGGACCACGTCGACGGGCCCCGGCTCGGCGCCGAATCCCAGGTCGGCCGCGTTGCGCCCAAGGGCCTGGGTGCGAGCGTGGGCGTACCGGACGCGGAAGAGCGGGTTGCTCTCACGCTGGATGAGATGCCCGTCGTGCTCGTCATCCTCGTCGCCGATACGGGGCCGGTCGTGTCCGGCGGGGTGCAGCAGGGCCCAGCGGGCGGCGTCACGGCCGAGGGGGAGGGGATCGGCGGGGGCGGGGACGGGACGGATGTCGACGCCGGGGAACGCGTCACCGGGGGCGTCGATGCGGACGCCCAGGACCTGTTCCCAGTCGGCCGGGAGAGAACTCGCGCAGCTGACCCTTCCCTCGCCCCCCTGGGACCGGAGGAGCCGCGCCACGACATCCGCGACGACGACGGCACGGACCTCGCGCGGACAGCGCAGCTCGACGGCGGTCCCGGTCGGCCTCGGGGCGTACCCGTACCGCTCCCCGGACCCCCGAATGTCCTCCACCAGCCGGACGAGGGCGGCCTCGGCGTCGGCGTCGCGGAGGCTGATGTTGAGGAACCCGGGCCCGGTGACGGTGACGTCGTCGATGCCGTCGAGGCCGAGCAGATGGCCCCGCAGCACCTGGGCGACGTGCGGCGCGGGCTGTCCGGCGGGCCGGGCGAGCTGGAGGGCGATGTTGGTGGCGTAGTCACCGCAACCGCCGGGCCGGGGCGGCGCGACCACGACCCGCTCGGGCACGCCGACGCTCAGCTCCCCCACGTCGACAGCGCGACGGACCGCGCTCAGCACGGTACGGGAGAGCTCCACGGGGGTCACGGGACAAGCGTAGGGGAGGAGGGGGGTGGGTATGCGAACTCATTTGGGCGCGGTATCGCCATGTGGACGGAAAGGGCCGGAATCCGCGGAGTCGCTGAGTCGCGGAGCTGTGGAGCTGTGGAGCTGTGGAGCTGTGGAGCTGTGGAGCTGTGGAGCTGTGGAGCGCCTGAGTCTCGGCCTGCCGGCCTGGGCGAGGACGTCGATCAGTTGAGGCAGCCGAGGCATCTCAGGCAACGGCGAACGCCCCCGCCCACTTGCTGACACCCATGAACCGATTCAGCCGCTGCTACGCCCGGCGGGCTCGGCCTCCCCGGCCCCACGGGCTCCACCCTCGATCAACCGCCGCACGACCCGCACGAGTTCCGCGGGCTCGAAGGGCTTGGCGAGAAAGGCGTCGACGCCGACATCGAGCCCGGCCTCGACCTCGTACTGCGAACAGGCGCTGACGATGGCGAGCGGAAGATCACGGGTGAGCGGATCGGCCCGCAGCCTGCCCGCGGTCCGCAGCCCGTCCAGTCGCGGCATGACGACATCGAGCGTGACGACATCGGGCTGTACCCGATGCACGACATCCAGACACTCGGCACCATCGGCCGCGGTCACGACCTCGAGCCCCTCAAGCTCAAGATTGACCCTGATCAGCTGCCGGATGACCTTGTTGTCGTCCACAACAAGCACCCGGCCCGAAGCGGCTGGCACCACTCGAGAGTAGGTCCGCACCAGCCACCGCGTCCGGCTTTTCCCCACTTCCACCCCGTCCGGGGGACCCACCCCCACGGCCCCACCGGAAAACGTTCATGACCACCCTCCCGGAACTGGTAGTGTTCTACCCGTCGCCGCGCAGACAACGCGCCCGACCCGCCCCCGTAGCTCAGGGGATAGAGCAACGGCCTCCGGAGCCGTGTGCGCAGGTTCGAATCCTGCCGGGGGCACCCTGTATGAGGTGCCCAAAGACCCCGTCACCAGCGGAAACGCTGAGGCCGGGGTCTTCGCGTATGTGCAGCCGTATGCCGCCCGAAGCGGCCGTATGTCGGGGGCGGTGGACGAGGCGTGGACGGGATCTTGGAGCGTTGCCGCAGGTGAGTCGCGCTTTCCGCAGTTCTCAGGTTTGGTCCGACAGTCACCCGCCAGACGGGAGCCTGACGTGTCCGTGTCCGAGGCGTGCGCTTGGATGAGCGGGTGACCGTTCATGACGTTGCTCGGCAACTGCCCGAGATAGCCGTCCTCCGTGAGCACTGCCGCTCCCTGGCCATCCTGGAGGCAGTCCTGAGCCCTGAGTGGGAGGACCGCTACTACTCCTTCGACGACCACTGGTCCGAGAAGGAGTCGATGGCCTCGATGCGTGACGGATCGGGCAACGAGTACTCGATCGTTTTCTCGCCCGCTGGCGCCTACGTCCGGGGATTCGATCACGAATCGCCTATGAGTCCCTATGCAGAGGACGGGCCATGGCCCGGAGTGCTCGATGGGGTTCCTGAGGTCTTCCGGCCGTGTGTTGAAGAGCCGGCGTTCTCGGACGAGGACGGGATGCCTGTGGTCACTGCGTGTATGTGGCGAGAGATGGGCGACGACGGCTGGAAAGCAGGGGCGATCGACTTCCCTGACGAGGAACCGGAAGATCCAGACGGCGCCGGGTACCTCTTCCAACTGTTGGTGGATCGTTCGCCGGAAGCGTTCCAACGGTGGGCCGAGGACTACTACGAGATCCCGGTCGACCTGGAGGCCGTTCGTCACGTCTTCTCTTCGCGTCCTCTGACCGAAGAAGTGGTCCGCGCGTTGAACTCAGAGATCGTCCTGGCAGACCTCGCAGAAGACCTTGCGGAGATCGGCTATTCGATGAGCTGAGCCGTAGAGCAACGACGAGGCCCCTGGACGCGATGCCAGGGGCCTCAGAGGCGGGCAGGGGTGTCTACTCGTACTCGCGAAGCAGGTCCTCGATACGCCGGTTGGCGACGTCCTGCCGTCCGTCGAGGCACTTCGCGTAGCGGGTCAGCAGGACCTCAACACTGTTGCCGGCGCGTTCGGCCACCTCAGTGGGATCGACTCCGGCGTTGAGCCACGTCGACAGCGCCGAGTGCCGAAGGTCGTACGGTCGACTCGCGAGCGGCGAGGCCGCGACGGCCAGCGGGAGCGCCAGGAGCCGAGCCTCCTGCCACACGCGGTAGTAAGTCGAGGACGGGACGACCGAGCCCTTCTCACTGAAGAAGAGCCGCCCGTCTTCCGCCGTGCCGAACGTGGCGAGGTGCTCCCGCAGCATTACGACAAGCTGGGGTGGAATGGGCACGCGCCGAACATCCTCAGTCGGCCGATTCTTGAGTCCGCGGTCGTCGTGGGTCTCCCCCGAGTTGGTCCACTGCTTGCCGACCGAGGGACGAGTCCGGTGGAGCAGCGCTGAGCCCCAGCCCTGCTCGGGGAGCACGAGATCAGTCTCCACCAGGCCGACGGCCTCTGCAGGACGGAGGCCACCGAAGTACATCGCCGCGAACAGTCCGACGAGACGCCGGCCGCGAGCACGCCGGTAGCCGCCCACGTAGGACACTGCTGCCAAGAGATTGCGGGCCTGCTCCGGGTTGGCAACAACGCGCGGATCGACTTGGTTCGAGACCTTGGGCTTCTGCCAGCGAACCGCCGTGATCGGGTTCTCACGCAGCTCCCCCAGGTCGACCGCATAGTTCGCAGCGTTGACGAGGGTCCGCCGCTTCCGCCGCACGGTCTCAGCGGCTGCCGCGGTGCCGTCGAGCTTCAGCTTCAACCCGTCGAGCACCGAACGGGCCGTTGCCGGTTCAGCGAGATCCGCGAGCGGTCGGGAAGCCTTTGCCACCCAGTGCAGAACGTTCTGGACGTTATCCGGGACCTCCCGATCGTTCGGCCCTGGCAGCACGAAGGCCCAGTTACGGAGTGCCTTGCGGATCTCCTCATCCGACGGCCGTCCTGCGCGCTCCACGAGCAGTTCCATGGTCACGCTGGTAAGAGATTCGTTGATGCCGTCTCGCGTGTTGGGCGCAGCATGGGGCCACTTCATCGCGAGGTACTTGAGGGCGAAGTCGTACCAAGACAAGGGCGACTTCTTCTGTTCCATCGAGGCCGGAAGACCAGTTTCCGTGTCGAACTCTTCGCCGTCCCGCATGGCATACATGAGCTTCGCTCGGTAGTGATCAGCGAGCGCCTTGGTGCGGAACGAGTCCGAGAAGACGTTGCTCGCGACGGACCAGCGGACGCCGTACGAGGGCGTTTTGGTGTCCCTCTTGCGTACGCCCCAGACCTTGACGTCGAGAGACTTCATGCAGCCGCCTCCAACTGCCGGAGCCACGAGGTGAAATCGCTGCGCCAGACCCGAAGCTCACCGTTGGGAAGCTTGAATGCATCTGGCCCCTGTCCCAACTCACGCCAGCGGTAGAACGTCCGTCGTGAGACACCGCCCAGCTCGTCCAAGACTTGGCGAACAGTCATCAGCTCGTCGCGGCGGGCGTCCATGTCGGTTCTCCTTCCGTTCCGGGGGCGGGTTCGAGGGATGCGGCGAGCCAGGCTTCGGCGCGGGACAGGCCGGTACCGGCGAAGGCCCAGTGCGCGAGGACGAGCGTGGTTTCGCCGTCCTGCGGGAGGGGCGGAGCCGCTTGGGTCCGGCGCCAGTCGGCGCGAGCGTCGCGGAGGGCGCCGAGGGTGGTCGAGTAGCGGCGGGACTTTGTGGAGAAGTGGCCGCGGAAGCCGAGCATGTGGGCCCAGGCTCGCAGGCGGAGGTCTGCCAGCTCGGGCCGGGCACCCAGGGTCCAGACGGTGCGGATCATGCGCCGGGCGTGTTCGGTGATCCGTGCTTGGGCCAGCTCGGCGAGGAACTTGATCGGCCGGTCTAAGGTGCCCGTCGCGGTCTCGGCGCCCTTGGTGGCGTACTTGGCGATGTACGCCGCTACGGCCCGCTCGGTCAGCTCCTGGCCGCCGTCGAAGTCAGCGGAGCGAATCGTACGGACGTCGAGCTGACGGCCGAAGACGAAAGAGTGTGCCCGTTCGTCGATCACCGGCCCGTCGACTCGCGCTGTGGTCGCAGCTGTCCTAATGGCATCGGTCAGCAACTCGGCCGTGGCCCAGGCGGGAGGGGCGCAGTCGCCGCCGTCCGGGCCGTCGAGGCGGATCACGGCATGGAAATGGACGGCGCCCCGCTTCTGGTACTCGGCCACCTTCGCGAAGGAGACCCGGGCGTGTTCCCGGAACGCCCGCTGGGTGAGGCCGGCCCGCTTGGCGACCTCCCGGCGAAGGTAGATCGAGAACCGCCGCCACAGCGCCCCCGCGTGCGCGTTCCACAGCACGGCCGCTTCGTAGTCGTAGGACTCCGGGTCGAGGGAAGTCCCCAGGACGGCGTCACCTTCCTCGTGCCGGACGCCGCAGCCGCAGTTCCGCCCGCCGGAGGGGCGGTTGTGGACCGGGCCGAAGCCGGGGGCGGTGAAGGTAGCGAAGACGCGCGGATGCGTGGCGACCCGTTCGGAGGTGCCCTTGCCACCGCGGAGTCCGGCGGTGATCAGGTGGTAGGTGTCGCGGCGGTAGGTCTCGGCGCAGGCCGCGCACCGGGTGGCGCGGCGGTTGTTGCAGCGGACGAGGAGCTGGCCGGCGGGGAGGGTCGAGGAGTCCAGGTGGTGCAGGACGCGGCCGATCTCGCCGGTCGCGTGGTCCACCGCGTGTTCGGTGCGGTGGCCGTCGAGGCGTACGGGGCGGGTGCAGCCGCCCAGGCCGGACAGTTGGCGGGCCAGCTCGGGCATGGTGCCGAGGGAGGCCAGCATGGAGAGTTCCGCCAGCGGGGGTGGGGTCTGCCGGGTGATGATGGGAGTTCCTTTCGGCTGTTGCGACGGTTGGGAAGGACGGCCCCGGGGCGGCGGGATGCTTGGCGGCGTGTTGCCGCCCCGGCGGCCGGTCAGCGCTTGTTCGCGCTGCTGACGAGGGAGCGCAGGACCACGGCGGCGATGGCCACGGACACGGCCGAGACGGCGACCGCCGCCAGGAGCGCGGTGAGCACGATTCCGACGACGACCACGGCGGCGACCGCGCCGACACCGACGCCCACGTACGGGGCGACCGGGCGGCCGGCCGAGGGGGCCGGAGCCTGCGTCTGCTGAGGCGTGACGCTTGTCGTCGGCAGAGTCGGGATGTCGGGCAGCTTGGGGCGGAGCACGGCGGACCTCCTTGTCACTCGTGGGTGCCGTTGACGACGCCGACCCCGGAACGGGTGCCGGACTCGATGGCGGGGGCGAGGAAGGTGTGCGAGAGCCAGAAGCCGAACAGCGCGATCACGACGGCGACCCAGAGCCGAACGCCGAGGAACTTGATCGCGGCCCAGGCGATGACGCCCAGGACGAAGACGAGCGGCAGCGAGACGGTCACGGGAGCTCCCTCAACGGACGGCGCAGCGGTGGGTACGAGCGGCCAGCTCGGCGGCAGCGCGGCTGTCGTAGTCCGTGGCGAAGCCGCAGCGCGGAGCCGTGCAGGCGGCGGTGTGCTTCTCGCGGCCCCGGCCGTCGTAGTAGGTGGCGACCTGGACGGGGCCGATGCGTGCGACGTTGCGGAAGCGGCGGTTGGTGGTCATCAGCGGATCTCCTTCGGGTCTTCGCCGGTGAAGTCGGTGACGTGGTCGGCCAGCCAGCGCAAGATCTCGTCGCCCTCGTAGCTGTCGGCGGCGAGGATCACGGGCTCGGCGATGAGCACGGCTTCGGTGAGGCGGTTCTGTCGGGTCAGCTCGGCGGCGCGTTTGAGCGCGCGGAGCGTGGACGGGCGCACGGTGGAAGGTCCTCCGGTCAGGCGAGTTGGGCGGCGATGGCTTCGGCCAGCGGCAGCGGGACGCCGAGCCGGGCGCGAAGGGTCGAGGTGTCGATGGGCGTTCCGGTCCGGGCGCGGTGTTCGTCGGCAACCTTGCGCGCGAGCGTGACGAGCGCCGGCGGAACCGGGGTCGTGGAGAGCGGAGCTGCTTCGGGCTCCGCAGCGGGCAACTCGGGTGCAGAGGCGGGCACTTCGAGCGCCGTGGGTTCCGGGGCCGACTCACGCTCCGTCGTTGGGGCATCCGCGGTTGCTCCGTGGGCGAGCAGCGTCCCGCCGAGGAAGGCGACCGCGGGCCATCCGGCGACGAGGATGCGCAGCCAGGCCGGTACGGCGCCCAGGTCGAGGAGCCCGGCCGTGGCGACGTTGGCGCCGAGCGAGGCGGTCAGTGCGACGAGGAACCAGCACCATCCGGCCGCTTTCGCGCCGCCGGAGCGGAGTCGCCGCCAGGCCGCCACGAGCAGCAGGTCTACGGAGACCGGGTATGCCCATGCCTTCCATCCGTGCTGTCCGGCAGCCGAGGCCAGGTCGTGCAGGTGGGCGAAGGACAGCGCGGCGGCGATCAGCGCTTGGACGAGTACGGCGTCGAGGCGGACAGGCAGGGCACGCACGGCGTGACTCCTTCCGGTTCCAGGCATGGAGGGGGTAGGGACTTGGCACGGGGCGGCCGCGCCGACCGTGGGCGGGTGCGCTTACTCGGTGACCGGGCGAGCCGTGGCCACGGGCCCGGATGTCTCAACCGGCATCGGCGGGACGTACGGCCGGAAGGGCTTGAGCGCCGGTACGTCGGGGGCGAGGTCCGCCGTCGCGCGGCAGGTGGCGGCAGCGTCGGCGAGAGAGAGGGAAGGGGTACGAATACGGGACCAGCCGCCGGAGGTGTCGCCGACGACGGCTAGGCCGGGCAGCTCGGGGGCGATGGCGCAGGCCGCGAAGACGGCCTCAGGGGCGATGTCGCCGAGCGCCATCTTGGCCGAGGCTTCGTCGTTCACGCGGTGGCAGACGCGGCCGGTGAGCTGAGCGCGGAGCATGGTCGCGCCCTTGCCCAGCTCGGCGCCGAAGCGCTGCCCGCAGACTTCGAGGTAGATGCCGGCGGCCCGGCCGAGTTGGGCGAGGCGGATGAGCTGGGTGACCATCTCGTCCCGCCGTTCCTCCTCCTTCCGTGTGGCGACGAGGAAGAGTTCGGCCACCTCGTCGATGAAGAGCACGATCGGAGCGGGACGTTCGTCCGCTGGCAGTCCCCAGATGTCTGAGGTGATCAGCTCTTCCGGGGTGCCGGGCGCGATGTCCTGCCGGGCCTTGATCAGGTCGTATCGGTCCTCCATTTCCTTGACCAGCGCGGGGAGCAGCTCGGCCGCTTGGTCCGGGTCGGTGGCCAGGGCGGAGAGCCGGGGTGCGAAGGGCGCCAGCTCGACCCCGCGCTTGCAGTCGATGCCGACCAGGACGACCGGCTGAGCGGCAAGCCCGGTCAGCAGGTTCCGCAGGTACATGGACTTGCCCGAGAGCGTGGCGCCGAGCACCAACTCATGCGGAACGGTCCGGTAGTCCCGTACGAACGCGGTTGCGTCTTCCCGTAATGCCGCCGGGACCTGAAGCGGGCCGCCGTTGAGCCGACGGGGCATCCGCACTTTTCGCAGCACGTCGAAGCCGACGAGCTGCAGTTCGACGACGCCGGGCTTGATGTCCCGCACGTGGACGGCGTGGACGCCCCAGGCGTGCCGGAGGCGTTCCGCGGAGGCCGCCACGTCCGCCGGCTCCTGGCCCGGAGCCAGCCGCAGCCGCATGCGCAGGCCGGTCGTGGTGGGCCGGATGATGCCCCGCCGAGGAGGCACCGGCCGGACCTCACGGCGGGTAGTCGCCCGGACGGCCAGGGCCCGCCACCGGGACGGCTCCACGGTCAGGCCGCAGGCGTCCATGGTCGAGGAGTACGAGGCCAGCAGCCGGGCCACCGAGAGCGGCAGCCCGACCGTGGACCAGTACGCCGCCGGGTAGGCGTGCCGGGCGTAGGCGGCGCCGCCAATCGCAGCGAGCGAACCGCCCAGCTCGGCCAACGTCACCAGGTCCGTCACGGCGATCAGCCCGCCTGAGCCATCAGGAAGGCACCCGGGGCAACGGCGGTCGCCCGGTAGGCGATGCCGTGCCGCTCCTTGCCGTTGAACACGCTCTCCCAGGGCCGCGCCACCAGACCCGGAAGCGAGACCGGAGCACCGACCGTCAGGCCCTCGGTCACTCCGCTTTCCGGAACGGTGACCTGGATCAGCGACGACTCGCCCTCGTCGATGTAGACGACGCCGACGGTCATCAGTGCCTCACCGGTCACCGCATCCTTGGCGATCTCGCAGGTCTGCCGGTCGCGCACCTTCGGCGCCGGAGCCTCGGTGAGCAGGATTGTGGCGGTTGAGGCGTCAACGCGGATCACACGCACAGGGATTACTCCTTCTGAGAGTCGACCAACCCGTCGACCTGACAAGTTGACTTAGCAAGTTCGAACCTAGGGATGCCAGGTTGACTTGTCAAGTAGCTATCGGGGGAGTCTCGCCCGAAGGGCGGCGTCAGCTCAGACGGTAGGTGTCTTCGAGTTCCTGCCGGTCAGCCGGAAGGAGCACGTCAGAGACCTGCAAGGATCGGCCGGAGGCGTCACAGGCGACGACCAGGACGCTCAGCACGGGAACGCCGTCCGGCAGATCCAGCAGCTCGGCCTCACGCGCCTCGGGCAGCCGAGCCGACACGCGCTCGACCACGTGATCGAAGCGGACTTTCTTCCGCGCTTCGAGGTGTTCGCGGGAACTCCCGCTCAAAGGTTCGTCGGACCCCAGCTCAGTGCCCTCGACCAGGCCGGCGGGGAAGTACGACGAGACCAACTCGACAGCTTCGCCGTCCTCTTCGACCAGGAAGCGACGCATGAGGACTTCGGCCCTCTTCGGCAGGCCAAGCTCCGAGGCGACCCGAGCCGGGACAGGCACGTGCCTGACTTCGACCAGGCGGCCCGCACTCTGCGACTCGTCTCGCTCCAGCGCCTCACGCCCCCGCCGGTCCTTCTGCTCGACGACTTCCGGGCGACCCCGGACGATCGTGCCGTACCCCTGCCGGGACTCAAGCCAACCGTCCCGCTTCAACAACTCAAGGGCCCGCACGACGGTCGGGCGAGACATCCCGAAGGCCTGCACCAGCTGATTCTCACTCGGTACACGGGTGCCGGGCGCATACGTGCCGTCCTCGATGCGACGCTGAAGCGTCTGCGCGAGGCGCACGTACTTCGGTGGCTCCACTTCATACGCCATGAACGCCGCCTGTCGAGATTGGCCAAGTCAACTGGTCAACCAGACTAGCGGCAGTTTTAGCGTGGCAATAGAAGAGGTGGGCTATCCCATCACGCCGGCCAGGCATCAGCGACCACGAAGGAGACGACCGTCCCGCCGAGGTGGCTGGGCCCGGAATGCCAGGAGTCGGCGATGGAGTCGACCAGAAGCAGCCCCCGCCCGTGAGCGTCGTTCGCTTCCGGGTGCCGCAGCCGTACATTCGCCGGGAAACCCGGGTTGTGCACCTCGACGCGGAGCGAGGCTCCCTCGCGAACCACTCGACCCGCACCAGCCAGGGGTCGTCCGACTTCCCGTAGCGGATGGCGTTGGTCACCAGTTCCGAGATCATCAGCGTGCAGTCGTCGATCGAGCAGGCCGGGCTGTACGGAGCGATGAACTTCCGGAACCAGCGCCGGGCCCGGGGCACGGACTCAGGCTCCGGATGCAAGATCATCGCACCGAGCCGCGGTGAGTCCTGACAGGGGTAACGGTCGATCGTGTAGGCCATGCGTGCTCACTCCTTGCCGCTGCCGTCGCAGTCGAGGCAGCGCCGCTTCGACGTGGCACGGCTGCGGTCATTGGCCGTGAAGAGCGCCAGCGCCGTTCGGGAGCCGACGCGCTTCCATCCACGCCCCCGACACCCCCGGCAAGCTAACCGCGCGCCCTGCTCCGGCCGCCGACTCGTCACGTCGTGCCCCCTTCTCATCCAAGTGGCCTTAGCCACTTTGTGGATAGTGGCATTGGCCACTTCGGGAGCGCAAGCGATTCGCCGTAACTGGCGCGCCGTCAGGTGAGCGGGTAGCCCTGCTCGAACGCCCAGCGGTGCGGCGGGTAGGTGGCTTCGGCGAACTCCAACGGACGATCCTGGAGGTCGAAGACGACGTGATGGACGATAAGGACCGCAGATCCCGGCTCCAACCGCAGGTCGGCCGTCTCCTCGTCCGTGGCGGCCCGGGCGCACATGCGGTCTTCCGCGTAGCTGCCTTGACGCCCCGTCATCGTCTCGACGTACATGAGCGTCCCCTCCTGGATCCGCTCGGGATCCGTGAGCTTGGGCGCACGCTGGCCGACGTCCGGAGCGAACCACGAAGTGGACAGCGTGATCGGACCGTCCTGATTGCTCGTCACGCGCCGGCGGTGCACGGCTCGACGATCCTTCACCAGGCCCAAGGCCTCAGCGACGTAGTCCGGCGCCTCCAGCCAACCGGCCGACGTGATCACCGCGTACTCGCCGGACGTGTAGATCTTCCCGGTCTGCCGAGCCCGCCCGTACAACTCCCGTGCGCGCCGGTTCACTTCGAGGCTGCGCACGTACGTTCCGGAGCCCTGGCGCTTCTCGACCAGGCCCTGATGGCTCAGCGCTTCCAGTGACCGCGCGGCCGTGGGCCGGGACACCTTCCAGTCCGCGGCGAGCTGCCGTTCCGAGGGAACCTCGTCCCCCGGCCGCAGGTCGCCCCGAAGAATCTGATCACGGATGTAGTGCGCGATCTGGAGATACTTCGGCTGAGCCTCTTCGATCTGAGGCATCTCCCCTCCTTGTCCAAGTGGCTATGGCCTTTTGCCACTATAGGGTGAGTGGCCAACCTGTGAACCCGTAGTCTGATCGCATGACGCGGTTGATCGTCGCAGCAGGAGGAGGGGGCGATGCAGTCGCCGCCGCTATGCTTCACGCCGCCCTCTACGGCGACGAGGACCAGGCGGTGATCCTCACGTACGCCTGGGACCGCCTCCTGGTCGACCCTCTTCCGGGCCCCCGGCGGCCCGCCGACTTCACCGGCCTCGAACGCCTCACCCCGGCCGTCTGGGCAGTGCCGGCGCAGGCCCGCCCGATTGCGTCCGCAGGCTCCACACTCCCCCGACTCGCAGCAGAGCTCCCGCACACCTTCGCCCTGCTCGACCCCTACCAGGGAGCAGAAGGCCTCACCCACCAACTCGAAGACCTCGTGAGCCACTTGGAGCCCGAGTCGATCGATCTCCTGGACGTAGGCGGAGACATCCTCGCGCGGGGCGACGAGCCGACACTGAAAAGTCCACTCGCCGACGCCCTCACTCTGGCAGCGTGCTGCCAAGTGTACGCGCCTGTCCGACTCCTCGTTGCGGGTCCGGGCCTGGATGGCGAGCTTCTGCCAGAAGATTTGGCCACCGCGCTGGGCCCCGTAATCCACACCTTCACCGCGAGCGACGCGGGTGTGATCAGCCCAGTTCTGGAGTGGCACCCATCCGAAGCAACCGCGCTCCTCGTGGCGACGGCCCGAGGCGTGCGAGGCACGTGCGAGATCCGAGACGCAGGACTCCCCGTGTCGCTCACGGACGAGAGCCCAACGGTGCACGAGGTCGACCTGGACGACGCCATCAGCCGCAACCAACTGGCCCGAGCCATCATGGCGACCGCGCATCTGGACGAGGCCGAGGCCTACAGCCGCGAGATCTGCGGCTACTCGGAGATCGACTACGAGCGCAACAAGGCTCTATGGCTCAAGGAGCAGCAGCCCACCAAGCTGAACCCGGCCGCGGTCTGGGCCCAGCTCGACCAGTTCGAGAGTGAAGCCCGCGCCCGCGGGATCACCCACACGACGTTTCGCCGCATCACCGAGGCCCTGAAC
Organism: Streptomyces sp. NPDC001204; assembly: GCF_053598035.1. Classification (NCBI taxonomy): domain Bacteria; kingdom Bacillati; phylum Actinomycetota; class Actinomycetes; order Kitasatosporales; family Streptomycetaceae; genus Streptomyces; species Streptomyces sp. NPDC001204. The sequence goes on from NZ_JBSFJL010000001.1 coordinate 100,963, forward strand.
TTCAGCGGCTCGCAACGCGACGACTTGCGGCAGCTCCTCATCAACAGCCGGCCGGAGCAGTACGACGCGCCACTCTGGCGCATCCCAGATGCAACCTGAGTAACAACTTTCTTCACGGGTTCAAGGCGGCTCGCTCCGCTCCCCGCGCGCGGCCCGACCCCCGGCCGGGCCTGCGCTCCTGTCTCCGCCCCGCTCCAGCCCGGCCGGCGCCCGTGCCGCGCACTAGGCGTTCAGTCACCTGATGCCAGAGAAGGGGTACGTCGTGGCTGGGCCGGTCGGCTCCACGGCTTTAGCCACCTCCCCGGTCCGGGTCCCTCGTCGAGCAAGACCAGGGGGCCACTCGTGCACATTGCGGTCAGGCCCAAAGCCTGCCCGAGTTGCCAACCAGCGTACGGCCCCCTGGTCATGCTCGACCCCAGACCGGGCAGGACACCGGCCAAACCCGTTCCGCCTTAAGTAGGCTTACCCACGACGCAACTGTGGCAGCATCAGGTCTGGTGGGTATGGCCTGTCGCGACAGACAGGGGGACTGCAGTGTCAGATGTCGGACAACAAATGATGACAGTGGTTCGGGAAATAGACTCAGCGCTTCGAGGGCCTGGGAACTCCCGTACGACCGCCGACCAGGGCACCGCGCACGGGGTAGATCTTTCACTTCTGACCCTGCTCGCATCAGAACCGTTCGGCCCTCACTTGGTCCTCGAAAGGTTGATCGCAGATGCACATCAGGATTGAAGCCGAAACCCGCCGCGGCCTCCGAATCATTGGCGAAATTCCCAGCATTCCACTCTGCCGCATTGAGGGCTACAACGGCATCGGCAAAACAAACGCCATTAAGCTCCTCAGGTTGTGCACGGGAGACCAGCCCTTTGCAGGAAACGATCACTCTTGGAAGACCTTCCGGAACCAGCTGAAGAGCGCGCGTGTTTCAGTTACCGACCTGCACGGGGCGCAAAAATTGGAGTGGGTACTCGATCCAAGTCGCTGGCCTCAAATTGCCGAACCCCTGGGCGATCTAATCGGAGAGATTAGAATCGACGGGCGATCCGCTCGACCACGCAACATCTCGCCACTTCTCAGCGTGCACCATGTCGTGGCGGCCGATACGCCCGTAAGCGTCCTATCTGAAAGACTTAGCACTGCACAGAAGCGAATCCAGGAGTGGGACGCCGAGGTCGGAAGGCTGCGCCAAGAAGAGGTAGAGCTCGCACTAGGGGACCTGCAGAACAGGATCACTGATTGCGCACCATCACAGTTGTCACGCGAGCTCACGATTACAGCCGAGGCCGAAAAGGTAGCGACCAGTCTGGCTAATCAGCTGAAATCTGCGCGTGAACGTATCAAGCGACTAGATAGAGCCGTAGAGATCTCCGCGCAGCTCACGCAAGTTCGAGGGCGCGGACCTGAAATGGACCAGAAGATTGAGGAACTAGCGGCGCACCTTGCGGACCTCGATAAACAGCGCCAAAAGCTCGACACTCAAATAAAAAATGCAAGCGCCCAAAAGCATCAGAACGAGAAGGCCGAAAACGAGTTCGAGAACGCTCAAAAGTATCTAATTCGCCGAGACAAGGCGCTTCGAACTATACAAAGCCACCTCCAAAATCTTGCAGCAGTTGTCGGATTGGAGCCGTCTGAAGATGCTCTCGCGGCAGCTCGTCGTGACACCAGCCAGCATCTGAATAGACTGCTAGAGCAGCAGCCTCGCGTTAACGCCACTCCAATGCTGTTGAGTCTGCTCAACAGCTTGACTTCCAGCTTGGAATCCGCAGAACAAGAGGAACATCTAGGCAACGCCATCCTGATTGCTTCTAGTCAGGGTGACTCTGATTGGACTGTTACCGCTTTGAGGGAAGCGCTTCAGCATCGCGAGGCTGTCCTCCGCGAAGACGCCCCTTCAGCTGACGCCGAACAGTTGACGCAGGAGATCGAGGCAACGCGAGGCCGGCTTGGAGCAATCGCACAAACAGAAGCTGCGTTGAGAGACCTGGAAGCGGCCCAAACAGCCCTCGAAAAGGCCGAAGGCCGCCTGCTCAAGGCGACGAAGGGGCTGCCTGAGCAAACAGCGCGAAACCTTGAAGACCTGATGTCAAACCGCGCGACACTGGACCAAGAGGCTCGTGCTGTTCAAGCAGATCACGCCAGGCTTACTCATGCCCGAGAACTACTCGGTGGTGGAAAGACCGAGGCTGCCCTGGCAGCGGAGTTGGTGCAGCTATGCCGCGAAGCCAACGTAGAGGCTGCGCGCCTTAGAAAGCATCGCGAGAAAGAGCAGGCCGACTTGGAGGAGCTGACTCGCCGAGAAGCCCAAGCCTCCCAGCAAGCCACTCTTGCTCACCGCACTTCCGAGAACCGCATTTCCAGGGTGACAGCGACTGCGCGCCTCCTGAATCAGGAGCCTGAGCTTTCTTGGCTAAGGAGGGCAATCCCGAAGATTTCCTCCCTGCCCGGGCTCAACGTTGCTGATCAAGCGCAAGTACTGACAGAGGTGGCCTCTGCAATCGACAAGGCTCGCGACTCCCTGGCATCCACCTATTCATCACTCCGCGGCATGGAGACAGCACTCGGGCGACTGGGGTCGCGTATTCGCCAACACGGCGGGGAAACAGGCACCGAGACTGCGTCCGATAGGGCAGCCAAGCGCTGGCTAGCGGATGAGGTTCGCCAGTGGTTCGAGAGCGAAGTCGTAAGAGCGGCACTGTTCAACGGAGGCACGAACGTCGAGTTGGATCCCGACAGCTTGCAGCTTTCATGGACAGCTACGGACGGGCAGACTAACGAACGCCCACTCGCGGCATTCTCCAGTGGAGAGCAAGCGTTCGCCTACACGCAGGCACAGGTAGCTCCTCTTGACAGAGATGATAACGCCGCCTCAAACCGACTCATCGCCCTCGATGAGTTCGGCTCATTCATTGACGCCAAAAACATGTCAGCCCTAGCCTCATACCTTCGGGGGCGACAGGCACAAGCACCCCACGATCAAGTCCTAGTGATCCTTCCGCTTGAAATTTCTCCGGCGATAGCGTCATCAAACGGGACTACGAACGAGCGAGTTAACGCGCTGCGGCAGCGCGGATACTTCGCAGAGGCCTTTCAACTATGAGTACGATGGTGCAACGAGTGTTCGGGGTTCCCGCCATCTTGACGGGCGACGAGTGCGTGGCGTTGATTCGCGACCTCACTCAGCTCTGGCACCTTTCGTATGGCAGGGCGCCGGGCGTATTGGAAGCCGACCTAGCCATGTGCAAACGCTTCTTCGATCCTGTTTCACGTGGACATTCCTTGCGTGACCGATTGGGCAAGCTTCCACCCACCCCAGCTGACTTGTTGCGTCGCGCCAACCAGTACGGGGAGCCGCTGGTAACTCAAGTGGGCGACAATGTATCGCTGGTGGGTATCGAGGCTCGACTCATGCTGGAGCTATTGCAGGAGCAGTACGCCGGCGATGACCACCTGGTGCTGACGCTGGCTGACGTGGCATCAGTAGAACGCCGAGCTATGGAACTCTACAGGGCATGGTCAATGGCGCGGCTGAACCAGGTAGTCGCCCTCAGACGAGGGCAAGGAAGCGAGGTGATGCAAGCGATCGCTGTGGGGGTCGTAATCGCGCTTCTCGTCAACAGGTCGGATACCGAGGATAGAGCCGTAGTCAGGTGGCATCACTCGACAGCGGATGGTCAACAGGTGGACAGCGCTATTTTCGCGGGAGCTGAGGCCTTCGCTGCTGAAGTGTCTCGGAATCGAAGTAGTCGAGCTTCCGGAGAACAACGCCTAAAAGGCGGTTACGCCCTCAGTGAAGCGCGTCGGCGTTTGGCTGACCAACTCGTCGTAACTCCCAACGGCAAAGATGGCGGTGAGCTCCTGTACATTCCCGCTCGGCATAGGCAGGAAGTTATCGCATTTCTTGGTCGAGATCTCGCTAGGCGCCCGAGACTTACGCAGGCTGCCCTTGCCTCAGCGTTTGATTCGCTGGTGGGCGCCTATCGCGGTGCCGCTGGCCAGCTAGCTCATCGCGGCATGGTCTTTGAGCGCTCTACGGACACTCGCTCCCTTAAAGAAGAGCTACTTCGAGAGTTCGCAACGGCGCAGCGTTCATCAATTTGAGATGCTGTGCCCTAATTGGAGAGGCCGGCGTTCTTCCTTGAAGGCTTACAAGGTCTGCTTCCAAGGAAGACGCCGAAGTCTTTCAATCACGGCGGAGCAGCACCAATCGTTCCGCGAGTTGCACATTATGTCGGGTCGCATTGGTTGCCCACCGCTGCCCACGGTGACGAAGAATTACATCCTTCTCTAGAGTGAAACCTTGACGCATTCCCAGTTTTGCAATCAAGCCGGGCGTGTCAACGTAGACCCCATATGGCGCGCTGTCACCAACTAGCAAGACCGCGGGGGCTCCCGTGACCAGCACTGTGGCAAGATTTTCCAGAATGCGCGCGATCGCTACAAAGTAGTCGGGAACTACGCGGTCATACTCTTTACCCCTCGATCGATTTCCTCTTTCCTTTCGCAGTCGATCTGCAATTTCGCTGATTTCAGTCCCGACCGTTCCGTACGACTGCAAAAGGGTTCTGGCATCGCTTGCAGCACCAACACTGCTCTGCTGAGTGGTAGCAGTCAGCATGTCGGAACGTACCTCGGCGCACATTTGCGACCAGCTGGTAACGTCACCCCAGAAGTACAGTTCCAGCCGTGTCGCGTCAGCGTAATCGAAGTTGTTTAGGTACGGCGGCGAGGTGACACACCCATGCGCAGTGCCTTTCCCCAGTTCACTCCAGTTCTCAGCCTCACGGGAGTCGCCCTGCCTGACTCGGCATGCCGGCGAGGAAAAATAGTTGGTCTCAAACTCCCGGATATCCTCGACCATCCACGCGACACGCTGAAGGAAACGAGACACGGGGTCGGCGAATGTAGGCTTCCGTTGACTTCCGGGTCTCTGATATGGCCAGCCGACACGAACTGAGGCGACATCTCTTAGAGTCGCTAGCAGTGCCCATTTCAAATGCAAGTGCCACTCATGCTCTTGTAGCGCTCGAATCGAATCGCGCAAGCTCACCAAAGTGGCGAGCGTTTCGGGATCAAAGCTGCGGAGTGTCAGTTCGGCTTCGCCGCTGATGTCGATGCGCGCCCTCGTCGTTGTAGCTTCTTGCGTGAGCTCGCGGGCAGCCACGAGAAGCGCGTTCGGATCCTCGGAGGTGCGGTCGAGTTTCAGAGCTGCAAGCTCAGCTATGAGTGGATGAGCCTCAACTCCATAGAACGCATGACCAGCTCGCCTAGCCGCGGTGCCTGCAACCCCTGATCCGGTGAAAGGATCAACTACAAGACCGGCGGTGGGCAGCCGCAACTGGCGTAGGAGCACGGAGACATAGTCGGAGGCGAAGCCCGCTGGGTAGCGAAACCATCGGTCAAACGGCTCACTTCGACTCGTGCCGTGCCGGCGTCCTCGTCCTGAGCTAGGCTCCTGCACTGGTGACTCTTCCTGGAGGACCGCGCCTTCCGGCGTCGGCCTGTGGTTATCGCTCGTCAACACTCGCCCATTGCACCACGGTGACGACCCTCACCACCACGGTGATGCGGGATCGGGTTCAGCTGGCGCCAAGGATGGTGGCTAGCACGACACTGCGCGCTCGCCAACCAGGCTCTCTGTAGTACTCCACGATGTCCTGCCGCGCGCCCAAGACCGGTGCGAGCGCACGGTCAGCTGGCGCCTGGAGGTCGCCCAACCATTCTAGAGTGCGTCTGCGTTGGTCTTGATCCTGCCAGTGGACGTCCGCAGCGAAGAAGTCTGGCGCGAGATCTTGGGCGTGTCCAAGGTTGTTGTCATCCACCAACGCCTGGAGGACCGTATGCAGGAAGGCCAACGGCGTACTTACGTACTCCCTATCTCGATCGCCCCAGGAGCCGGCAACAAGGTGCCTTGCCAGAACGCTTGCCAACAAAGCGGCCCGCTCGGGGTCGGAGTGACACCAAGTACGCGTCGGCCCTGTAAGTATCTGCGCAAAGTAATCGAAGTATAGGCTAGCGTCATCTTGATGAGCGTCAACCAGCCGGACTAGCGCCTCTAGGCTTCCCTCCTGTCCGAGCACGATTCCTTCCACTAGTCTGCTGGCCTTCGTTAGCACTGGCTCATCACGGTCGTTAAGAACCGTCTGCACCATGTCCCGCAACTCAGACATGGTTTGTGTTCTCATTGAGGCCTCTTGCCGCGTGCATGCGTTGACAAAAAGCCGCCAATGCAGGAATTCGCCGTCAGGAAGCAGCCGAACTCCGCTTGCAGGAGGGGTCCCGGTGAGGTACCAAGCAGCAACACGTCCGAGGCTGTACACATCCGCTGCCGACGTGGCTTTGCGAGGGTCCACACTCAACTCAGGGGCGTCGTAGCCTGGCGTGCCCATCCCCTGGCCGGTACGGGTAAGAACCCGGGAAGCTTCCTCAGGCGGACGACGGACCATGCCCCAATCCGCGACCACCCACCGGTATCGCGCACCGCTGTCACCCGAGAGGGCGAGGATGTTTGGCGGAGAGATGTCGCGATGAACCAGTCCGAGTTGATGAGCCACTTCCAAGGCTTCGCCGATAGCAAGGAGGATAGACGCCAGCTCCTCTTCATCCGGCCCTTGACGAAGGTCTTTGAGACTGCCGACCGCACGAGGCATCGTGTACCACGTGAAGCCTGGATCATGATCCAGGATCGGCATGATGTTGGGGTGGGCTAGCCGCTTCTGATCCTGAATCTCACGTTTGATCCTGTCCTGAGCGTCCTGGCGATTGTAGGCGCGTTTGAGCGCTACCTCTTCACCCGTTTCTTTGTGCACGGCAGGGAATACCTGGGCATAGCTTCCGTGCCCCAGTGTTCGAGCGCCGAGACGATACCGCTCCTGTGCCTTGATGCTGTCGGACACACCCGCCATGACGACCCATCCCCCCTTAGCCGGGTCAACTAGGCGCATGTTACTGGACCTTGTCGGAGTGGGCGTTCGCTACGCTCCTGTCTGCTTGTCAGCGAGTGGCGCAACATGACGGGCCTGGCTTGCTGTCCCCGGCCCACCGTCCCTGGATGCAGGGCAGGGTGAGCCGCTTTGGCTAAACAGATGCGTCGCTGACGAAGCACGTCTCTAGGAGGCGCGGCAGCCACGCACAAGATCCGTTTGCAACGCACATGCCTAGATCAACTTACGAGTTGAACCCGTACTGAGTCATACGGCTTATACCGTCGGGTGGAGGTCGCGACCCTTCACAGCCTGGCCTCAGGGAGTCTCCCTATGGGGAGCTGAAGGGCCGTGGACGATTCGTGGACGGGTAGCGTCTCAGGACGGGCTGACGTTCCTGTGACCAGCATCATTCGACGGTTCTCACGGGCCCTCCGGAGCCGTGTGCGCAGGTTCGAATCCTGCCGGGGGCACCCTTCATGAGGTGCCCAAAGACCCCGTCACCAGCGGAAACGCTGAGGCCGGGGTCTTCGCGTTTGTGCAGGCGTATGCCGCCCGAAGCGGCGTATGTCGAGGCCTGTCGGCGAGGCGTCGACGGGATCTCGGGACATTCCCGCAGGTGACACCCCGGTACCCCACGAGTGCGACGTCCTTGAACCTCGATCCTTTGCGGGTCAAGCCTGATCGCCGTGGCCGCACCTGGCGCGCCGCCTTCTGCCCCGCCGCCCCACGCTGATACCGGGACGGGGCGGCCGTGGTCCTGACCCCCGCGCGGGCCCAGAGGCCGCCTCGGAGACGCGGGACCGGACTCCCCGAATCAGCGGGGCAGGCGGTCCCATACTCAACCACCGGTCGGAGCACCGACCTGAGACGTTGGCTACCGGTAGAAGACGGCCACGCCACCGTGATGCGAGCAGGCCCCCTGATGGTGAGCGGCGTACGAGTACGTACCGTCATTGCACAGCGCCGTCGCACCGCCGCCCGCAGAACTGGAGCCACCCGACGAGCTGGACCCGCCGCTGGACGACGATCCGCCAGACGTCGAACTGCCACCCGTTCCCGACCCCGCGGCAGCGGCGTGCGCGGTGACAGTCACCTTTACCTTGACCGTCTTCGTCACCGTCGGCGCGGGCTTCGGCTTCGCGGTCGCCGTGGCCGTGGCCGTGGCCGTCGCGGTGACCGTAGCCGTGGCCGTCGGCTGCACCTTGTCGTTAGCCACCGACTTCGTCGCGTCCGGGTTCTGACCGTCGGCGCCGCCGCTGCCCACGCCCATGATGAACGCGAGGCCCAGGGCGGGCAGTACGAATCGCTTGCGGGCCCACTTGGGTGCGGGACGGGCGGCCGGCGGCGCGGGCGGAGGCTGGAACGGCGGTTGAGGCTGGTAGTAGCTCACGGGACCCCCCTGTTTCAGTACGTGAGGGGTGAAGCTACCTACGCCGATACGTCCAATGTGAGGAATCAGTGAAGGTGGTGACCTAGTTGTGACATTGCAACTCTCAACTACCCCCGCAGGCCAACACCCTCGCAGGCCAACACCCCCGCCGGCCCGAGCCACCACCCCGCCATTCGTTCAACTCCGGCTGGCAGCAACCGGGGAAGTGGCCAGGAGAGGTGACGCACGCACGACGAGCGCTCATCCACCACGGGATCTGGCCTCGGGGGCCTGGCGTCACACGCGGCGTGCCAGGAGCCTGACCGGCAATCAATGAGGCCCCGCCGTGATCCGACTCGTCGGCGCGGTCCAGGCCGAGCGGAACGGCGAGTGGACCGAGGCCCGCCGCTACATGGGCCGTGAACTCCTCGCCGTGGCCCGCCCCCACCCGATCGAGTCGGAAACCGACGAGACCACCCTGCCCACCGAACTCACCGCACAGCCTCAAAGGCAAGATCACCGAGCGGTCGCCGATGCACCACCCCAAGGAACGTGACCCGGCCCGCTCGCTCAGCCTCCCCGGACACCGCCGCGTCATGTCACACTCTGCTGCTTGGATCATCGGCATGACGGACTGGTCCCGGCTCCACCACGCCTACGGCACGGCAGAAGACATTCCCAGCCTGCTCCACAGAGCCGGCTCGAGCCCGCAGGACTCCAGCTGGGATGAACTCTGGTCCCGGTTGTGCCACCAGGGCACCGTCTACTCGGCAAGCTACGCGGCCTTGCCCGCTCTGACCGAGATGGCGCGTCGGTGGGCACCGCCGGACCGACAGGCGCCGCTCTGCCTGGCCGGCTCCATCATGGCGAGCACGGATCAGCCATACGGCGATGAAGATCCCCAAGTCACCTACGCCTCGGAGGTATCCGAGCTGGCGCAACTGACCGAGGAAGCCCTCCGGCACCCCGGACTCGCCGACGACCCCGCGAATTACGTCTACTTGCTGTCCACGCTCCTCAGCTTCCAAGGCGTCGAAGTCTGGAGCGAACAGCTCGACGGGCTGAACGACGAGGAATATGAAGTGCCCTGCCCCGCGTGCGGTTCGGAGAACTTCGTCGCCTTCGGAGAGCACGGCTTCTTTTCGACCACAAACAGCATGTATATGAAATCCACTGCGGCGAGGAGGGTGCCGCTGCGGCCTCAGGCCCCCTCATCGTTGGAGGGACTGGCCCAAAGACTCCACACCCGTGCACTCGCAGACGGCCATCCCGGCATCGCGCACAAGCTGACCTACGTCTTCGGCGAAGCGCAGTGCGCCGATTGCGACGAGGTCTTCAGCGTCGAGGAAGCCATCGTCACCCGATGGGGGTCGTGAGACGTCGTGAGACTGCGCACACCAGTCGTGACTGTGAACCGGACGACTGGGTCGGCCCAGAGAAGCAGCGAGGCTCCGGGCAGGACGCCAGGGGCCCCGGACAGGGAAAGAGCTATTCACTCGCACTCGCGCAACAACTCTTCGATCTTGCGGTTGGCGATCTCCAGGCGTCCGTCCATGCGTACGGACTGGCGGTGGACGGCGAGGCAACCGCGGTCGGCGGGAGCGCCGGCGCCCGAGCCTCCAGCCAGACGTGGGCGATCGACGCCCAGCTGCGGTGGAGCCCGTCCACGGCCGGCAGGGCGATGCGCCGCAGCCGGCATTCCGAAGCCGCAGGAGCCGCCGTCCCCGCCGTCCCGGCGCGGGGCCCGGCGGTCTGCGGCAGGCGCCCTCCCCTCGGGGATGGGAGCTTTCAGCCCTCCTTGGCGAGGGCCGGGACGAAGCGGGCCGCGTCGATCGTGCCGACGCCGGTCGCCATGTCGTAGCCCTTCACAGCGGTGTGGCCGGTGACTCCCGCGTAGCTGTTGTTCGTGCCGTCCTTCACGTCCACGATCCCGGTGGACGGGTTCCGCGAGGACTGAGCGAACAGCGAGTACAGCGCCTGGTGGATGTCACCCAGCCGGTGCCCGGCGACCTGGTCGGCCAGGGCCACGATGCCCGCGAAGAGCGGGCTGGCCTCGCTGGTGCCGACGTAGACATCCCAGCCGACCCGCTTCGGGTCGTAGCTGGAGTACACCCATGCGCCGCCGTTCAGCGCGGCGGACATCGAAACGTCGGGGGTGCCGCGGCGGTCGCCGACCACCTGCTCGACCCCGTTCTGGTACGAGGGACGGGCGAAGACATGGGACAGGCCGCCGCCGCTCGCGCCGTCGTCGTTGTAGACACTGTCCGGCGCGATGCGGTCGCCCTTGGCGTCCAAGTGCAACTGGGTGCCGCCGACCGAGACGGCCAGCGGGTCGGAGGACGGCCAGGCGTTGACCCTGTACGGGTAGTTGGCCTTGCCGCTCGCGGTGGTGTTGGTGGCTCCGCCGTCGCCGGAGGCCGCGAGGACGGTCACACCGTGCCTGGCCGCGTCCTTGAAGGCATACCGCAGGTTCTGAATGCTGGAGAAGTCACCGCTGCGGAAGCCGGGGAAGGTGTTCTCCGTCGCGCCGAAACTCTGGCTGATCACATCGCCCACGCCACGGTCGATGAGCGACTTCTCGGCGTCCATCATCTCTCGCAGGCCGGTGGTGCCGTCCCCGTTCTGGTTGGCCCCGGTCTCCACCAGGACGATGTGCGCGTCCGGGGCGACGGCATGCGCCATCTCCACGTCAAGGGTGGTCTCCCCGGCCCAGTCGATGTGAGCGGGGTTGGCGGGGTCGAAGTGCGGGACGGTACCCCACTTGACCACGTCGACGTGGGTGCTCTTCATGCCGAACCGGGCACTGTAGACGTCCAGGTCGTGCTGGATGGTCGGCGAGCCGAACGAATCCACGATCACGATCGTGCGCCCCTTGCCGGTGACTCCAGCCCGGTACAGCGGGTTCAGGTTGTACGCCTGCCGGTACTGGGTCGGGGTGTAACAGGAGATCTGCCACTTCGCCCGGCACTGCTCGGTGGTCAGCAAGCCGCGGGCGGTGTTCTCCGACTGCTGCCCGGCTACTGCCGGCACGGCTTTGACTTCTTGGACCGATTGCACGGGTGCGGCGACCGCAGAACCTGAGAAAACGGGTGACATGAGTGCGATATTGGCGAGGGCGGTGACCCCGGCCGCTGCGACCGCGACGCGGCGCCGCGCACGAACTCTGCGCATGATCCCCTTACAAGGTGAGACCCCCACTCGACAGTTGCCGCAATCCCACCCCGAGGCCATTCGCAGAGCAAGCACTTACCCCTGTGCGACTTCTCACTGATGTGCAACTTGTCACTGTTGTCCGATTCATGACCGCGTGGCCATGCCGAGCGCTCAAGGTACGTCCCGGGTGGCATATCGAGGCCCTCAAGTCGCCCCCGTTCTCGCGCAGCTGCAGCCGGACGACAGCTGGACGTTCAAGGGTTGAGGCTGCCTCTCGCACTGGCGGTGACGGCTGACCTGGCGTCCACTATGTCGGCTAAATCACTCAGCGGACACGAAGCCGTTCGGACGGCCGGCACCTCATGGGGCGGACGTCTCAGCCTTGGAACATTGTGATGCGGCCCGGGAGGGCTGTACGTTCCCCGCATGATCAGAATTGCAGTGATCGTATTCATCGGGGCTCTCGCCATTTCCTTCGGCGTCTCGGCGTTGACTGTTTCGCCCTGGTTGTGGCTGGTCGCCGTGTTGTGTGCGGGGATAGCCGGGGTCGGCACTCATGACTTGCTCCAAAAGCGTCATTCCGTTCTCCGTAATTACCCGGTACTGGGGCACATCCGCTTCATGCTGGAGTCGATCCGGCCGGAATTGCAGCAGTATTTCATTGAGCGCAATTTCGATGGCCGTCCGTACGACCGGGATGTGCGCAGCCTTGTCTACCAGCGCGCCAAGGGGACCGAAGCGGAGATCGCGTTCGGCACCGAGCGGAACGTCTACGCCGAAGGCTACGAATACTTCGAATCTTCGATGAGGCCGCGCCCGGTGCCGGCGGAGCAGCCCCGTGTCCGCATCGGCGGCCCGGACTGCGCCAAGCCCTACGACATGGCCCTGCTCAACGTCTCGGCCATGAGCTTCGGCTCGCTGTCCGCCAACGCCGTACTCGCCCTGAACCGGGGGGCCGCCCTCGGAGGCTTCGCTCACGACACCGGCGAGGGCGGCATGTCGGAGTACCATCTGCGCCACGGTGGTGACCTGGTGTGGGAAATCGGCACCGGATACTTCGGTTGCCGCACCGCGGACGGCGGTTTCGATCGCGCGCGGTTCGCCGAGAAGGCCGCTCACGACAACGTGAAATGCATTTCACTGAAGCTGTCTCAGGGAGCCAAGCCCGGTATCGGAGGGGTGCTGCCCGGAGAGAAGGTCACCGCCGAGATAGCCCGGGTGCGCGAGGTTCCCGAGGGGAAGACCGTCATCTCGCCCCCTTACCACCAGGTCTTCGACACGCCCCGGGAACTGATCCGGTTCATCGCCGAAATGCGCGAGCTGTCCGGTGGAAAGCCGGTCGGTTTCAAGCTGTGCGTGGGCTCCCGGCGGGAGTTCCTGGCGGTGTGCAAGGCCATGCTCGAAGAAGGCACCGCGCCGGACTTCATCATCGTCGACGGAGCGGAGGGCGGCACCGGAGCCGCGCCGCTGGAGTTCGCCGACCACCTGGGCAGTCCGCTCACCGAGGGCCTGATCACCGTCCACAACGCCCTGGTCGGCGCCGGCCTGCGGGACCGGATCAAGATCGGCGCCAGCGGCAAGGTGGCCACCGGAGCCGACATCGTCAAGCGCATGCTGCAAGGCGCCGACTTCACCAACGCGGCACGCGCCATGATGTTCGCGATCGGATGCATCCAGGCGCAGAGCTGCCACACCAACACCTGCCCCGCCGGTGTCGCCACACAGGACCCGCGCCGCGCACGCGCGTTGGATGTCGACGACAAGTCGGCCCGGGTCCACCGCTTCCAGTCCGCCACGGTGAACAGCGCACTGCAGATCATCGCCTCGCTGGGCGTGAGTGAACCCGCCGAACTGCGCCCGAACATGCTGCGTCGGCGCGTGGACCCGGTCACCGTCCGCTCCTACTCGGAGCTCTACGACTGGCTGACCCCTGGCCAGTTGCTGATCGAGCCGCCCGAGTCCTGGGCGGCCGACTGGAAGGCCGCTGATCCCGACCGTTTCGCTGTCTGACGGGCCTGCAGGCGGATCGGGGGCTGTGCCGGGCCGAGCGGGCTGGGGACGTCCCGTTGCGCTGTGGGACCTGGCCGAGCGGAGCACTGTCGCCCGGAGGTTGTGTCCACAGAAGTGGGTGAGGGCCTTCCGGCCCGGTGCGGATTGCCACGTCCGCACGGGCGACCGGAAAGGCCCTCATGCCGCACCTCTGCCCGGGACCCGGGGGCGCCTTCCCCTGTGAGGCGCCCCCGGCCGCATGGCGCTACGGCAGCCGCTTCTCGTGGTTCTTGTCCTTGTCGGAGTCGTAGACCAGCTTGCCGCCTGCGTCATAGCCCTTGATGCGCGGGGCCATGGTGACCTGCTGGTTCAGGACGCCGTTGGCGACGAACCAGCCGTGGTCCAGGACGGCCTGGCTGGTGGCGCCGCCGTAGGAGACGGTCACCCGGGCCACCGACGGCCTGACGGTGCCGATGACACCCCACTGGAACGGCAGCTTCCAGTGGCCACGGTCGAGGAACGACTGCTGGTAGAGCTTGCCTCCGTTGATGTCGGCCATCACGGGGCCGGCGCCCGGCACGTCGTCGGAGCCTACGCTGGCGTTGATGCCGCTTTTCTGGCCGTCCTTCACGTTACAGATCAGCCGGGCCGGTTTCGGTTGCTCCTTCACCGCGACCACGTACATGCCGTCGCCGGGCGCGTTGGAGTCGCCGGTGCTGTTCATCGCCAGGATGATCCGGTAGTCCTCGGCCGCGCCCAGGTCCATGCGGAAGCCGGACGGGTCGGCTGTGCGCGACCGGTCGTCTGCGAGGCACTTCTTCAGCCCGTCGGCGGCCTGCCCGAAGGTGATCCCGTCGAGGAGCTGGCCCTCCGTGGCCGGCCGCGCGGGCCCCGCAGGCGACGCGGACGGCGTCGGTTTCGCCGGCGTCCGCGGTGTGGTGCTGACCGGCGGTGTCGATGCCACCGTGTTCCCGCCCGCATTCCCCTCGGTCAGCGCGTACGCGCCCACGGGCATCGCCGCCAGCGTCACCACGACCGCCCCGGCCGCCGCCACCCGGCGTCGCCGCTCGACCGTGCCCCGGCGGCGGATCGCCGGATACGGCACCGGAGCGGGCCGGACGGTGTTCGCGTCCTCGGCGAGCAGCGCGCGCAGTTGTTCCTCGAAGTCCCCGCCTGTTCCCATTCCCTGCCGCTTCTTCTCCTCGTTCACCTGCCGGCTCCCTGCCCGGACGACACTCGGCTGCGGACTGGTTCGTCCACGACCTGTGCGAGCCCCGGATGCGCACGCAATTTCGCCAGCGCCTTGGACGCCTGGCTCTTGACCGTGCCGGGCGAGCAGCCGAGGATCTCGGCGACCTCGGCCTCGGGCAGGTCCTCCCAGTAGCGCATGACGATCACCGCCCGCTGCTTCGGCGGCAGTCCGGCCAACGCCGCGAGCAGGGCGCTGCGCTCATCGGCCCACGAGACGGCCTCGTCCCGGCCGGCCGCCTCCGGCGGCGCCGCGGTGAGAGCCTCCGTGACCCGCCGCTTGCGGAAGCGGTCGCTGTTGCAGCTGACCAGTATCCGCCGGACGTACGCCTCCGGACGGTCGCTGCGCGAAACGCGCCGCCATGAGCGGTACGCCTTGGCCAGCGCCGTCTGCGTCAGGTCTTCGGCGTGGTGCACGTCGCCCGTGAGCAGATACGCGGTCCGTACGAGATGGGACCACCGCGCTCTCACGAATTCTTGGAACTCGGCCTCCTGTTTGGCCTGCATCAAGCACCCTCCCTCGCCCTCCAGACCACAGTTTCGCCGGATTCGGTTGCCCGGGATCCGATGCCTTCTCCGTCAGGTGAGCGGGGCCGCTGACGAGCGGCGGCCGGGACCGGACTGTCAAGTGGTCGAGCCGTGTGATGATGCACGAAGGGTGACCCGTCCTGGGTGGGGCCGGGTGCGTGAGAAGAAGCGAGGGCCCGTCGTGGGCAAGGGTGGGGAGTCCATACCGGACGAGGAGTGGGAGCGCTTCCTTCGTGAAGCCGGGGCGGGGACCAAGGGCGCGCCCGAGGAGCCGTCGGCGCGGGCCCGGATGGTGACGCGGCGGCTGCGGGAGGACACCGGCCGACCGGAGCCGTGGCGGAGTCACCGACCGGCCCGGCGGCAGGGAAGCAAGGTCTGGTACGCGGTCGGTCTGCTGGTTGCGGCCGCCCTGGTGGTCGTGGCGCTGGATCCGGGGCGAGTGGCTGGATGGTTCGGAGGCGGAGACGGAGGCGGTGAGAGTGCGCCGCTCGCCGCGGAGTCGCAACGTCCGGATCAACCGCCGCCGACCGAGGCGGCAGCCCAACCACCGACCATGGAGCAGCCGTTCGGGGGATCCCCCGCGGCGCGGTGGAGCGACGGTACGGCTGGGATCGGCATGCCTGAGGCACGGGCGACCGGCTGGATGAGCAAGGGCCAGGTCGCGCGGGCGCTCGAGAAGACCCGAGGCTTCCTCGCCGCGTCCAGTCTGGATCCTGGAGTGCTGCGCGGGGAGCGGCCGAGGAAGGCGATCGCGGTGATCAATCCTCATCAGCGGGACGTCCAGGACTTCCTGGCGACCGCGTTCCGCGCGCCCAGCCCGGAGAACGATCCTCTGCTGCTGTTCAGCCGGTTCGACAGGACGGAGGTCCGGCTTGTCGGGGACGTCGTCAAGACACGAGGACGGATCACGTACCGGGAAGGTGAGCGCGGTGCGGTCGAGGTGACCGCCGA
Organism: Streptomyces sp. NPDC001204; assembly: GCF_053598035.1. NCBI lineage: Bacteria > Bacillati > Actinomycetota > Actinomycetes > Kitasatosporales > Streptomycetaceae > Streptomyces > Streptomyces sp. NPDC001204. Next base: position 117,130 of record NZ_JBSFJL010000001.1, read on the forward strand.
TGTCACGTACGTGTACCCGGTCGCACCCGCCGGAGCGGGAATCGACGAAGTCGCGCGCACCATCGTGCGCCGCGAGGTCGTGATGAGCTGGGACGACCCGGCCAAGGTCGTCGTCGAGCCGGGTACGTTCTCCCTCGTCTCCTACAAGATGAACATCACCAACGGTGGCTGCGACACCTTCACCGGCTACCTGACCCCCACGTTCGGCGCGGAGCGTGCGGCCACGCGCCCGGGAGACGGCCCCGAGGTCGACCCGTACGACCGGAGCACGTCGTTGGAGGCGCGTATGCGGGCGGCCGGCGATGCGGAGTGCGGGACCGCCACTCGGTCGTGAGTGGCGGTCGGAGGGGGATCGGGGCCGCTCGCGGGGGGTGACGAAGAGCCCGCCGCGGGGGGCTACGGGGTGCGTACGGGTCCCGGTACGGGTGGTACGTGGGCAGGTGCCCGTTCCGGTCGCTGTGACCCGGGTGTGGTGGGGGCGAAGAGCCAGCCGGTGGAGGGCCGGGTCAGCGGGCGGACCAGGGCGCGTACCGGTGGGGAGCCGAGCACCATGGTCAGCAGGATCGCGCAGAGCACCAGGCCGGCGATCTCGGCCGGGGTGTTCACCCGTGATATCCAGCCCTGTTCCCGGACCGGCAGGATGACCAGCGGGTGCAGGAGGTAGATCGTGAACCCGCCGGCGCCCAGCGTGGTGATCAGCGGCAGCCGCCGCCGGGGCATCAGCCGCAGCAGGCAGAGCACCAGGGCCGCGGCCGAGGCCAGCACCAGCAGCCGGATGATCCAGGCCCATTCCAGGCTCAGGGGGTCGGCGGCCGAGTAAGGGTGGCGCATGGAGAGCCAGTTGCCCTTGATGTCCCGGTGCCACAGCCAGCCCACGACGCAGGAGGCGAGGACCCCGGCGGCCGCCGCGAACAGGCTCCAGCGGCTGGTGAACCAGGAGTTCAGGAAGCCCTGGCCGATCCGCCAGCCGAGGTAGAACAGCGGAAGGTAGACGAGCGTGCGGCTCGCCGAGAACTCCAGCCCGAACTCCTCGATGTACCCCACGGCGAGGGCGATGACGGTGGTGACGAGCAGTGGGTGACGCAGCTGGACCACCAACGGCAGCAGCAGCCGCCAGAAGAAGAGGGACATCAGGAACCACAGGGTCCACGGCAGTTGGACGACGTACACGACGAACTCGTTGCCCAGCCAGTACTTCTCCAGCGAGTAGAGCAAGCTGAACGCGAGGGCGGGCAGCACGATGCTCTGCAGCAGGGTGCGCAGGGAACGGGGGCCGAGCGGCCCCGCGTTGCTGAACACACCGGCCAGCATGACGAAGGCGGGCACCCGGAAGGCCCAGCTGGCGATGTGGAAGGAGTGCAGTACGTCTTCTCGCGCCATGATGCTGCCGACGGTGTGCAGGATCACGATCAGCATGGCGGAGAGGAACCGGGTGTTGTCCCACCACGGATTCCTGGCCCGGTCCGGCCCGCCGGCGCGGTCGGTGGAGACGGCGGTGGCGGGTCTCGGGAGTGGTGTGTCCATCGCGGCGGTGGGCTCCTGGCAGCGGCTCGGCAGGGGAACAGGCCGCCGTACCGGTGCTCGACTCGACGGGGCCGGGCACACCGTGACGATCTCCGAGAAGGGCTTCGTTGCCGGTTCCGGTTCATACGGTGAACTTCACATGTACATCGGGAGCTCCGGCGCACCCCCCGGCGGCGTCCCTGCCACACTGCCGTCCCGGTCGTAGAGATCCGGGGAGTACGGCGGCCCGAAGTGGGCGTCGAGCGTGCCGCCCTTCTCGGAGATGTCCACCCCCGTGGTCGTGCTCAGTCGCCGCTGCCGTACGGGCGGGTGAGGATCTCCATCGCGTGGCCCACCGGGTCCTGGAAGTACAGGCCGCGGCCGCCGTCGCGGTGGTTGATCTCGCCGGGGTGTTCCAGGTACGGGTCGGCGTAGTACGTCACGTGGGACTGCAGGATTCGGTCGAACGCCGCGTCGAAGTCCTCGTCGGAGACGAGGAAGGCGTAGTGCTGGGAGGCGATCGGTCCCTCCGGGTCGGCCATGTAGTCGAGGGTGACGCCGTTGCCGGTGGAGACGGGAACGAACGGGCCCCAGGGCTCACCGACCTCCAGGCCCAGGATGCCCGCGAGGAACTCGGCGGACTCCTGCTTGTTCCGGGCGTGGACGATGGTGTGGTTCAGCTCCACGTTCATGGTGTGCCTCCCTGCGGCACCTCTGGCCGGCGCCTCCGTGCCCCACCAAACCGATGTCCGGCACGCGGTGCCGTAATTCCGACCCTAGCCGGGGCGGTCCGCGGACGGTAGCCGGATCCGTGTCGCCCGAGTCGTCACCGGATTCGTCACCCGGTCCGGGGGCGGGCGGGAACATGACGCGACCAGTCGTGACTCCGCGCTTCCACAGGGTCACTGGCCCCAGAGTCGCCGCAATCCGTTCTCCAGCAGCGCGAACGCCCGTTCCGCGTCCGCCACCGCGCCCGCGTGGCGCGCGTCGGCCGGTTCTCCGTGGGCCAGGCGGGAGGCGTTGTCCTGGGCCAGCAGGCCCTGGACCGCGACGATCTGGGTGGCGGCCAACCTCGCCGTGAGTTCGGGGGTGTCCGCCGTCTCCTCCAGCGCCTGGGCCAGTGCGCGTTCGGCGCCGGTGTGGAACTGATCCATCCGGGCCACCAGTGAGGGCGCGTCCAGGATCATGCGGGTGAGGCGCAGGACCTGGGGATGGTCGTTGAGTCCGGTGATCGGGTCCCGGTCGTGCAGCCCCTTGAGGAAGTGATCGCGCAGTGCGGTCAGCGGGGTGGTGCGGGGTGGGCGGGCCCGTACGACGCGTGCGGCCTCGGTCTCGTGGTCGGCGAGGCGGTGCACCACGAGGTCTTCCTTGGTGGGGAAGTAGGCGAAGAGCGTGCGTTTGGAGACCTCGGCCGCCTCGGCCACCTGAGCCACCGAGACCTGGTTGAAGCCGTGTTCGAGGAACAGCGCGATCGCCGCGTCGGAGATCGCCGCGCGGGTCCGTTGCTTCTTCCGTTCGCGCAGTCCTGGCTTGCCGTCCACGGCGCCCATCCTAGCCGCTCACTTCCCCGAGGATATTTCTGCACCTGGTATACATTTACTCCGAGAGAAGGAATGGGAGGAGCAAGAGTGTTGGACGAGACCGAGACCGAGACCGAGGTCGTCGTCGTGGGCGCCGGTCCGACCGGGCTGACGCTGGCGTGCGAACTGACGCTGGCAGGGGTCGAGACCCTGGTCCTGGAGAAGCTGTCCCGGCGTGGCGAACACATCAAGGGCGGCGGGATCCAGCCCCGTACCGCCGAGTTGCTGGAGTCGCGCGGGCTGCTGGAACCGTTGCTGCACAGGGCCGCGTCCCGTGAGCCGGTCGGCGGGCACTTCGCCGCCCTGCCCGTGCCCCTGGACTGCACCCCCTGGCGGACCAGGCACCCTTTTCCGATCGCGGTTCCCCAGTGGGAGGTCGAGGAGGTTCTCGAAGAGCGGGCGCTCGCTGCCGGTGCGCGGGTTCTGCGCGGCACGGCCGTCTCAGGGGTCGAGGCGGGCGACGACGGGGTGGTGGTGACAGCGGACGGTCTGCGGGTGCGGGCACGCTACCTGGCGGCGTGCGACGGCGGGCACAGTACGGTGCGGAAACTGCTGGGGCTGCCGTTTCCCGGCAGGTCCGGGACCCACCAGGCGGTGCTGGCCGACATCCGTCTGTCCGCCGTGTCGTCGCTGGTGCCGCGGCAGATCGGACACATCAGCACCATGACCCGAAGCGCGGGGGGTTACTGGGCCATGCTGGTCCCTCTCGACGGCGACCGGTACGGGTTGACCTTCGGGCGCACGGACCGGTCGGGCGCCGACGCGGACGTCGACGGCGACACCCCCGTCGCCCACGAGGCGATCGCCGCCGCGCTCCAGGCCGTGTACGGGCAGGAGACCGTCCTCGGCGCCGTGGACAACTCCTCGCGGTTCAGCGACGCCACCCGGCAACTGGAGCAGTACCGGTCGGGTCGCGTCCTGTTCGCGGGCGACGCGGCGCACATCCACCCGCCGCTCGGCGGTCAGGGTCTCAACCTCGGTGTCCAGGACGCGTTCAACCTCGGCTGGAAACTGGCCGCGGCCGTCCAGGGCCGGGCGCCGAGCGGCCTCCTGGACAGCTACCACACCGAACGGCACCCCGTCGGAGCCCAGGTCCTGCACCACACGTCGGCGCAGCGCGTCCTGGCGGATCCGAGGCCGAGCGAGGACGTGGCCGCCCTGCGCGACATCTTCGTCGACCTGCTGCGCCTGCCCGACACCAACCGCCACCTCGCGGGGCTGATGTCCGGCCTCTCGCTGCGCTACCCGCTGTCCGGCGATCATCCGCTCACCGGACAGCGTGTGCCGGACGCCGACCTGGTCACCGAAGCGGGCCCCACCCGGCTGTCGGCGCTGTTCGCGTCGGGGCACGCCGTCCTGCTCGACCTGGCCGGAGCCGTCCCGGCCGGCCTCCGGCTCCCGCCGCGAGTCGACCTGGTCCGCGCCGCATGCACCGACGATCTGGGCGCCGCCGCCCTGCTCATCCGTCCCGACGGCTACGTCTGCTGGGCCGCGGACAGCTCCGACGACCACGGCGACGCGCTGCTCGCGGCCATCGCCGGCGGCCTGGCGAAGAGCTAGTGCTGCGACCGGAGAGGTTCACCGGCTCGCGATGCCCGGCACGGCACCTCGCCGCGTTGTCGCATCACCCGAGTACATCCATCCACCTTGCGATGCTCCCCTACGGCCTGAACGGCGCGGGAGGTACCCCCAGCACCGGACGCCGCGCGCTTCCCGGCAAACCTCACCGGTCGCAGCACTAGAGGAGCCCCAGGTCGCCCAGTTCCTTGTGCAGGTCGGCTCGCGGGTTGTCGACTCGCACCGGGAGGTCGCCACGGGTGGTCGTCGTCCCGGTGCCGCCGTCGGGGCGGCCGGCTCCGGTGGGCCGTGCGCGCCGGTCCCGGAAGAGCCAGGCTCCGGCCAGGCCGCCGATCAGGCCTCCGAGGTGTCCGAGCCAGCTCACCCCCGATGTCCCGGGAACGGCGACGGTGAGCATGTAGGCGAAGGACGCCGCCATGACGATGCCGATCAGCGTGTCGATCAGGTGCCGGTCGAAGAGGCCGCGGACCACGACGTAGCCGAAGTACCCGAAGATCAGGCCGCTGGCGCCCACGGTCTCCACGCCGCCCCGTTCGAAGAACCAGACGGTGAGCCCGCTCGTCACCGCGACGAGCAGGCTCAGTCCCAGGAAGCGGGCCACACCCCGGTAGGCGGCGAGGAAGCCGAAGATGAACAGCGGGCCGGAGTTGCTTTCGATGTGCGCCCAACTCCAGTGCAGGAAAGGCGCGGTGAGGATGTCGGGCAGCGTGCCGAGGTCGCCGGACGCCACCCCGAACTGCCGTGAGAGGGCGTAGCCGCCGGTGTAGTTGGCCAGTTGCACCAGCCAGACCACCGCGAGGAACCCGAACATCGTGAAGAACGCCTTCCGCGCCTCCGCGATCATCTGCTCCGGACCCATCGGCCCGGCCCCCGCCCCTGCCCGCTCCTGATTCGGCCTGCCCATGGCACGCACCCCTCCCCCTGCGGATCCGTGTCCGCGTCACCACGGACTTCCAGTATTCCCGGCGGCGGGTGTGCGCGGGGAGGGGGAGAACATGTGCGCGGGGAACGGGACGGGATCGTCCGTCGAGGGCCACTCCGCCCCGGAGGGGACGACCGTCCTTGGATGCTCGGCGGCCAGTACACCGCCGGATGTTCCCTCCTCGCTCAGGCCGATCCGTGCGCGCAGCCTGCGCAGCGGCCCGGGCGCCCACCAGGTGGCCCGGGCCGGTCAGCCGCATCACCGCGGGAACGAGCAGGCTGCGGACCACCATCGCGTCCATGAGCACGGCCAGGGCGATCCCAGACCGAGCATCTTGGTGTTGGTGACGCGCGAGGCGCCGATCGCGACCATGACGACCGTGAGGATCGCCGCCGCGGCGGTGATGAGCCCGCCCGTGCGCTGCAACCCGAAGGCCACCGCGTTCCGGTGGTCGCCCGTGCGGTCGTACTCCTCTTTGACGCGCGAGAGCAGGAAGACGCCGTAATCCGTCGACAGCCCGAAGGCGACACAGAACATCAGCACGGGCAGTGTCGTCTCGATGTCTCCGGTGCTGGTGAAGCCGAGCAGGCCGGAGAGGTTCCCGTCCTGGAACACCCAGACGACGGCGCCGTACATGGCCGTCAGGCTCAGCGCGTCGAGCACCACCGCCTGCACCGGGACCAGGAGACTTCCGGTGAGCAGGAAGACGAGTACCAGAGTCACGGCCGCGATCATGCCGAGGGCCCACGGGAGCCGGTCCGCGATGACCGCCTTGGAGTCCACCAGCGCCGCACCCGACCCGGCGACCGACGTCGGGAAGGAGGCCGGTTCCGTGCGCACCGCGCGCACCAGGTCCTGGCCGGCCGCGTCGCCCGCCGCGTCGCCCGCCGCTCCCTCGCGGAGCACCGTGATGCAGGCCGCGTCGCCGCCGGCCCGGGCCGCCTCGGCCGGCCCCGGCTCCTGTATGAGCCACCAGGAGCCCGAAAGTGCCACCTACACGGTCGAGGTGAAGGCGGCCCTGGCGCGGTACCTGGCCCCGTTGATCGGCACGGAGGCCCGCGCGGTACGCCGCTGAGAC
>NZ_JBSFJL010000001.1:123888-381739 GCF_053598035.1 Streptomyces sp. NPDC001204
ACAGCGGCGCGGGCGCTGAGACAGCGGCGCGGGCGCTGAGACAGCGGCGCGGGCGCTGAGACAGCGGCGCGGGCGCTGAGACAGCGGCGCGGGCGCTGAGACAGCGGCGCGGGCGTCAGCGCAGCGGGTCGAACGGGGCCAGTTGCGCGGGGCGTTCGCCGGTGACGATCGTCTCGGCGAGGAGGCGTCCGGTGGCCGGGCCGAGGGTGATGCCCCACATCCCGTGGCCGCCCGCGGCGAAGACCCGGGGGGAGCGGGTGGCGCCGATCAGGGGCAGGCCGTCGGTGGTGCACGGGCGGGAGCCGACCCACTCGTCCTGGCGGGCGTCCAGGTCGGCGCCGCGCAGCAGCGGGCGTGCGGCCTCGGCGATGGCGTGGACGCGGCGGGTGTCCAGGGGCGCCTCCGGCTTGCGGAACTCCATCATTCCGGCGACCCGCAGACGGTCGCCGAGGGGCGTGCAGGCGACGCGCTGGGCGGGGAAGTAGACGGGACCGGACGGCACGTGCTCGACCGGGACGCTGAAGCTGTAGCCGCGGCCGGCCTGCACGAGGGAGCGCACGCCGAACTTCCGGGCGAGGCGGCCGAGCCAGGCGCCCGTGGCCAGGACCACCGCGTCGAAGCGCTCGCCGTCTCCGCCGCCGACGACCGTGACACCGGCCGTCTCGTCCCGCACCTCGGTCACCCCCGTGCCCTCGTGGATCACCCCGCCCCGGGCACGGACCGCGTCGGCCAGGGCGTGCACGTAGTGTCCCGGGTCGATGTAGCGCTGACCGTGCAGCCGGATCGCCGCGCCGATCTCGTCCGACAGGGACGGCTCGACCCCCCGGGCCTCGTTCCCGTCGAGGACGTCGAACTCCATGGTCTGGCCCGCGGAGTGGATCTGCTCCAGCTCCTCCAGCAGGACCTTGCGCTCCGCGGCCGTGCGGTAGGCGGCGATGAAGGACTTGGCCTCCGACGTCCGCGCCTCGACACCGCCCTCGGCCAGCGTGTCGAAGCTCGGCAGCGCCAGGCTGTTGATGGGTACGAGGGCACGCATCGACCGCAGCCACTGGGACGCGGTGCTGTTGCGGGCGAACCCCGCCAGGAACCTGAGCAGCTTCGGGTCGGCGCTCGGCGGAACGTAGACCGGGGAGGACGGGCTGAGTACCGCGCGCACCCCGTAGGTGAGGACCGCCGGCTCGGGCAGCGGCGTCGCCAGGCCGGGGGTGAGCCATCCGGCGTTGCCCCAGGACGATCCGGCGGCGACCCCCTCGCGGTCGTACACGGTGACGCCGACACCCCGCTCCTGGAGGAACCAGGCGGTGGACAGTCCGACCATGCCCGCGCCGACGACGGCGACACGGCTGGGGGCGGAGGGCGCGGGCGAGGGAGGGCGGGCGGCCATGCGGAACCTCTTCATCCGGAGCGGTGTCCGGGGTGGTGGCGCCCCGGACGCCTCCGATGGTGATGCCGGTGGGCTCCGTTGTCTTTGTGGCGGGCGGACAATGAGGGCGATGCCGATGATGCGGTGAGCACTATGCGCGTGGGACACAATGGGGCTCATGAGCAGTCCCCGATGCCGCGCTGCGGGGTGCCGGCCGTGATCACCGTGTCCGACCTCGTGGAGTCCCTGGGGGCCGGGCTTCTGCGTACGGTCGTCCCGGCCGGGAACGCCGAGGTGCACGACGTCGCCCTGGCCGAGCCCGGTGACAGCGCGGGCCAGCCGGGCGAACTCGTCCTGGGGGTGGGGGTGACCGACCGGTCCGGAGCCCTCGCCCTGCTGGAACGGACCGCCGTGGCGGGGGCCGCGGGCCTCGTGCTCAAGCGCCCCGCCGCGCGCGACCCGCAGGTGGTCCGCGCGGCCCGGGGACTGGCGGGCCCCGCACTGGTCGAACTGCGACCGCACACCTCGTGGGCACACGTCGTCTGGCTGCTGCGCGGTGTCATCGACCGGGCCTCCGCGCCCGCCACCGGCGCGCTCGGCACGCCCGGTCCGCACAGCGACCTGTTCGCACTGGCCGACGCGGCGGCCGAGATCATCGACGCGCCCGTGACGGTGGAGGACGCGCAGTCCCGCGTCCTCGCCTACTCCGCGCGGCAGGACAGCACCGACCCGGCACGGGTCTCCACCATCGTGGGGCGGCGCGTCCCCGCAGAAACCCTGACGCACTTCCGGGCGAGCGGCGTCTTCCGCCGGCTGGCACGCTCCAGCGACCCGATCCGGACCCCCGCCGGACCCGACGGCATCCTGCCCAGGCTGATCATCCCCGTGCGGGCCGGCGGCGAGTGGCTCGGCTCGATCTGGGCCGTGGTCACGTCGCCGGTTCCCCCGGAGCGCATCCGCGAGCTCGGCGACGTGGCCTCCGTCCTGGCCCTGCATCTGCTGCGGCTGCGCGCCGAGGCCGGCATCGCACGGCGGGTGTCGGCCGGGCAGCTGCGGGCAGCCCTGCGCGAAGGCGCCGTCCCGGACCGAGGACCTGGAGCGGCCGCCGCGCTGCCGGCGGGCCCCTGGCGGGTGGTGGCCTTCGGGTCGTCGCCCGGCGGGACGGAGGACGTGCGCAGGCAGCTGGACCTGTGGGAGTCGGTCGCTCACCGGTTCGGCTGGCACCAGCCGCTGCTCGCCGACCTCGACGGGCTGCTGTTCGGCGTGGTCACCGACCGGGGGCGGGGCGGGCGGCGGGGCGCGCCCGGTGTCCGGGCCGACGCCGGCACCGTCGACTGGCTCCGGCACGTGCTCACCGAAACACGCGCGCACGACCCCGGCCTGTACGCCGTGGCGGGCTGCCCCGCCCGCTCCCCCGACGAGCTGCCGCGCTCCACGGCCGAAGCCGTGGAACTCCACCGGCTGATCGGCGCCGGACGGCTCCCCCTCGCCCCTCTCGCCGACGGGAGGGGGTTCGTGCTGATGGAGGACGCCTGGGACGCCGTCGTCGTGGAGCGCGCCAGGGCCGCCGTCGGGACCGGCACGTGGCGGCTCGGCGGGCCGCTCGCCGCGCTGCGCGCACACGACGAGGAGCACGGCACGCCGTACCTCACCACCCTCGCGGCCTGGCTCGACCACTTCGGCGACCCGCAGAGCGCCGCACGGCACCTGCGGGTCCATCCCAATACGCTGCGCTACCGGCTGCGCAAGCTCGAAGAGGCGGTCCCGCTCGACCTCTCCTCACCCCGCCTGCGGCTGGCTCTGCGGCTCCAGCTCATGACGATGGGCGAGAACCCCGCGCACGGCGAGCAGCCAGGGCCGAACGATCCGCCGCCGAGGTGACCGCCGGCTCTCAGCCTCTCGCCACTCCCTCCCCGGACGCTGCCCGGCGGGGGTAAGCGACTAGTCCGGATCTTCACGGACGACCCGGTTCACGGCCCGGCGGCCGGGAACACGGAGAAGGTTTCGGCCGGAGCGGCCGCCGGGCGCCGGTCACGGACCTTCACCGGCCTGAGCCGTCCGACAATCCGCGGAGGAACCCGATGTGCCGTCTGTTCGGACTCAGCAGCGCGCCGCGGCGCACCCGCGCCACCTTCTGGCTGCTGGAGGCGCCTGACAGTCTCAGCCGGCAGAGTCACCGCGATCCGGACGGCACCGGGCTGGGGTACTTCGACGCGGACGGCACCCCGCGGGTCGACAAGGCGCCGATCGCCGCCTACCGGGACCGCGCGTTCGCCGAGGACGCCCGGCAGGTGGAGTCCGCCACCTTCCTCGCCCATGTGCGGTTCGCCTCGACCGGCAGCCTGGACGCCCGCAACACGCACCCGTTCGAACAGGAAGGCCGGCTGTTCGCGCACAACGGTGTCGTCGAGGGCCTCGACGCGCTCGACGACCATCTGGGCGAGGACCGGTCACTGGTCAGCGGCGACACCGACTCGGAGCGGTTCTTCGCCCTCGTCACCCGGGAGACCCGCGCGCACGGCGGCGACGTCACCACCGGCATCGCGCGGGCCGCGCGCTGGATCGCCGAGCACCTGCCCCTCTACGCCCTCAACCTGGTCCTCGTCACCCCCGACCAGCTGTGGGCGCTGCGTTACCCCGGCACCCACGAGCTGTACGTCCTCGAGCGCGCGGCGGGCGGCCGGCACGGCACCCGGCACCTCGACCACAGCGGCAGTCACGGGCGGATGCGTGTCCACTCCGAGGCCCTGGCCGGGCATCCGGCCGTCGTCGTCGCCAGCGAGCGCATGGACGACAACCCCGGCTGGCGCCTGCTGGAGGCGGGCGAGTTGCTCCACGTGGGCGCCGACCTGCGCACCGCCCGCCACCTCGTCCTGCCCGAGCCGCCGGCACACCCGCTCACCCTCGACGAACTGCGCCCCGACGCCGCCGCCTCGCAGAAGGCCGCATAGGCCTCACTCCTGAGCGCGTTCCTACGACGTGCTCCGGGCCGCCACGAACCGGCGCTGCACGTCCAGCACGAGGCTCCGGAGGCGTCCGGGCCGCACGCCCTCGTAGTCCATCCACGCATCGAGGCGGGGGCGCAGGTACCACACCATGAACAGCCCCTGGCGGCGCAGCACCGAGCGATTGACCGAGATCTCCTCCTGCACCTCTCGCCGGAGATCGTCGGTCCAGCCCTGCGCGCGGTCCGCCTCTTCCAGAGGAGCCCTGAGAGCGGCGACCGCCTCGTCGAGGGCCACGAGCAAGGTGGCGTCGGGACCCGCCATCGTCACGTCAACTCCCTTTGGCGAGGGGCGTGATTGCCCCAACTCAACCATCTCACAGGCCGGTTGACGCCCTGCTGTGACACTGCTGTGACGGGCGGAGTGGCCCGCCTCACAGCCGGAGTGATCCAGGGCCTGATGGGGTGGTCGGAACACGTCGTCGGGTACGTGCCGCGCGTCGTCGAACACGTGCGGCGCCCCTCGTGCAAGGAGGTGAAGGGCATGCTGCTCGTGGGTATCGCCGTCTTCCTCATCTGTGCCGTCGGTGCGCTGATCGCGCTGGCCGGGACGCTCGTGATGGCGCTGCCGGGGCGGCCCCTGCCGTGGCCGGTGCACCTGATGCGCCGCGCCGCGCCGGCGGCCGGCCTCGCGGCCGCGGCCGTCTATTCACTGGGGTTCTTCGACATCGCGGTGTCCGAGCACGAGTTCGGCGACGGCGCGGACTCGGTACCGGCTCCGGCCTGTCGCGACGGTTTCGGCAGCGAGGTCCGCCGGCACCTCACCCACCATCAGTCCTCCTATCTGCCGCTGCGTTTCGACTGCTTCCTCGACGACGGCACCTTCTATCCGAGCAACCCCGACTACGGCTGGATGAACTGGGCGAGCCTGTCCCTCGCGCTGTCCGGTGTGCTGCTCGCCGTCGGCGCGCGCTGTGCGGCCGATTTCCGGCGGGCCGCGGCATGAGGGTTCGGGGGGCACGACGCCGTGCCGGCACTGCGGCGCGTGCGGTGACCGACAGCCGGTGACGGCCGGTGAGGGGACGGGCCTCGTGCGGCGGGAGCCGGTCGGGGTCCGTCCTCACGCGGTGCGCTTGCGGGAGGCCGTCTTCTTCGCAGGGGTCTTCTTCGCCGTGCTCTTGGCGGTCGTCGCGGTCTTCTTCGCGGACCGCGACGACTGTGCCGCCTTGGACGTGGACTTCTTCGCGGTGGCCGCCGTCTTCTTCGCCGCGGTCTTCTTCGCCGCGGGAGCCGGCTTCCCGGCGGTGGTCCTCTTGGCCGCGGCGCCGGCCCGCTTGCCGCGCGGGAGATGCCTGACCTCGGCCTCCTCGGCCTCTTCCGCCGGCTCCCCGGCCGCCTCCTCCTCCACTTCCTCGCCCCTGGACCGCTTGGCCGCACGCACGCTCTTCTCCAGGGCGGCCATCAGGTCGAGGACCTTCCCGCCGGGGGCGGGCCCGGGGGCCTCGGGGGGCGCCTCGCCCGCGGCCTTGGCGGCGATGACCTCCTCCAGCGCCTCGCGGTACTCGTCATGGAGGTCCTGGATGTCGACCTCGCCCAGGGTGTCCATGAGGGCGTCGGCGAGGTCCAGTTCCTTGTCACGGACGGTGACGTCGACGTCCGGAGCCACGCCCTGGGGGACGCGGATCTCGTCGGGCCAGAGCAGGCCGTGCATGGCGATGACGTCGTCGACCACGCGGAGCATGCCCAGGCGCTCGCGGCCGCGCAGGGCGAACTTCGCGATCGCCACCTTCTGGCTGCGCTTGAGGGCCTCACGCAGCAGGGTGTACGGCTTGGCGGCGGGGGCGCCGCTCGCGGCCAGGTAGTACGCGTTCTCCATCTGGAGCGGGTCGATCCGGTCGGCCGGGACGAAGGCCACGATGTCGATCGTCTTCGCGGTGGGCAGCGGCAGGTGGGCCAGGTCCTCGTCGGTGATCGGGACGATGCTGCCGTCCGCGTCCTCGTAGGCCTTGCCGATCTCCGCCTGGGTGACCTCGCGATCCTCCAGTTCGCACACCTTGCGGTAGCGGATGCGGCCGCCGTCCTCGGTGTGGATCTGGCGGAAGGAGATGGTGTGGCTCTCGGTCGCGTTCACGAGCTTGATCGGGATGCTGACCAGGCCGAACGAGATGGCGCCGTTCCAAATGGATCGCACGTGCAGAACCTTCCGGATCGGATCAGTACGAAATGCGTGATCTGTATGAGCTGTTTGTTCCGCTTGGTCTGTTTCTAAGGATTCAAGCAGTTTCCATGGTTTTCTTATCGTATGGCGCCGATCACGGAGATGGAGGGGCGACGGCTCGCGCTCAGCAACCTGGACAAGGTGCTGTATCCCGCGACCGGGTTCACCAAGGGGGAGGTGCTGCACTACTACGCGACGGCCGCCGACGCACTGCTGCCCCATCTGCGGGACCGGCCGGTGTCCTTCCTGCGGTACCCGGACGGGCCGGACGGGCAGGTGTTCTTCGCCAAGAACGTGCCGCCGGGTACGCCCGAGTGGGTGACGACGGCCGAGGTGCCGAGGTCGGCGGGGGCGGCGCGGATGGTCCTCGTGCAGGATCTGCCGAGTCTGATGTGGGCGGCCAACCTGGTGACCGAGTTCCACACCCCGCAGTGGCTGGCCGAGGCACCCGAGGAGGCCGACCGGCTGGTGTTCGACCTGGATCCCGGGGCGCCGGCGAGTGTCGTGGACTGCTGCCGGGTGGCGATGTGGCTGCGGGAGCGGCTGGCCGAGGACGGGATCGAGGCGCACGCGAAGACGTCCGGCTCGAAGGGTCTGCATCTGCTGGCCGCGGTACGGGGGGCTTCGAGCGCGCGGACGTCCGCGTACGCGAAGGGGCTCGCCGTGGAGGCGGAGCGTGCCATGCCCGATCTGGTGCTGCACCGGATGACGCGGAGTCTGCGCCCGGGGAAGGTGTTCGTCGACTGGAGTCAGAACGCGGCGCGGAAGACCACGGCGGCGCCCTACACGCTGCGGGCCCGCCGGGAGCCGACGGTCTCGGCGCCGGTCACGTGGGAGGAGGTGGCGGGGTGCCGGGCGCCGGGGCGGCTGGAGTTCCGGGCGCGGGACATCGTGCCCCGGCTGCGGGACCACGGTGACCTGCTGGCCCCGCTGCTGGACCCTGGGCGCGCGGCCGCACTGCCGTGAGAGGAAACCGCCGTCCGGTCACTCCGCTCGGGCGGCAGCCGTCCGTCCGGTCACACCGCTCGGGGGAACCAGGTCATCCGGTCACCCCCGCTCGGCCCGGCCGACGGGTCACACCCGCTCCCACGTCCTGCGGTCCCTCGCCATCGCGTGGAGTGCTTCCACGTCCGCCGGTTTCAGCAGGGCGCTCAGGCGGGTGAGGTTCCCCAGGTCGGCGGGTTCCAGGACGCGTACGCCCCTGGGCCGGGCGGTGACGCGGAGGGCGGCCGGGTCCGTCAGGACCAGGATGGGGCGCACCTCGGCCGTCAGGGCGTAGGAGGCCCGGTCGGCCCGGCTGCGGAGGTCGCGCAGGAGGGGGGCGGGGTCGTGCCGGCCGAGGGCGACCATCGGGTCGTCGATGCGGACGCGCTGCCTGTGGGCGTACAGGGCGTGGACGGCGAAGAGGCCGCCGGGGCCGATGACCAGGTGGTGGATGCGGTCGCCGCCGGGCAGCGGGACGGAGTGGAGGGCGTGCCAGCCGGCGCCGTCGAGGTGGTCCAGGGCCTCGCCCACCGTCTGCTCGGCGGTCAGGGCGCGGCGGCGCGGGTCCGGGCGGATGCGGTGAGCGGGGGCGGGCTCGCGGTCCAGCGCGATCAGCAGCGCCTCGCCGGGGCGGTTGGGGGCCAGGTCGTCGTCCGGGTGCAGGCTCAGGCGGGCGAGTTCGGCGGGGGTGGGCACAGGGGGCGGGCCCACCGCCACCGGGCCGGTGAGGAAGGGGCCCAGGGCCTGGAGCACGTCCTCCTGCTCGCCCTCGCTGAGGAGGTTGACCCGGGCGGCCTCACGGTCGTACCAGGCGATGTTCCTGCCGTCGGGCCGGCAGACGTACAGCCGTTCCTGTCCGTGGCGCCAGGTCGGTATGACGCGCAGTCCGCGGTGTCCGCTCATGCACCATCACCCCCACGACCATGGGAACAGGCGGGGTGCTCCCGGGGCAAGAACTTGGCTACCTTGAGAGAGCCTGCCGTCGGACGCACAACGCCGCCGGGCGGGCGGGAGCCCGAGGACGGGCTCCGATCGGGGAGGGGGAGTTGGGGAGGCGCCGTTGCGGACCCGCAGGAAGCAGCCCGACGTACCGGCTCCGGACAGCCCGTGGAGCGAGATCGTGCCCGGCCTGTGGATGGGCGGGCACGAGTTCAGGACGCACTCCGGGCAACTGGAACTCGCCGTCGTGCGCGATGAGTTCGATCTTGTGCAGACCCTGCTCAGCCTGCCGGGGCACGGGCCCGACCCGGGTGTCGAGCACCATGTGTGGCCGATACCCGACGGGCCGCTGGACGGGACGCAGCTCGCGGGGGTGATGCGGCTGGCCCGGGCCGCCTGTGACGCGGTGGACCAGGACCGCCGGGTCCTCGTGCGCTGCTACTCCGGTTACAACCGCTCGGGCCTGGTGGTCGCGCACGCGCTGGTCCGCCAGGGACGCTCCGCCGAGGAGGCGATACGGCTGATCCGCGCCCGCCGCTCCCCCTGGGCGCTGCACAACGATCTGTTCGTCGACTATCTGCGGACGGGCCTGCCGACGGCACGGCTGCTGGAGGAGCTGGCCGAGTAACCGTTTCACCGAAGGTGCGCTCCGAACCGGCGGCGGCCCGCGGCCCCGTGGGAAACGAAAGCCCGTGAGCAAAAGGGACTTCCATACGAAACGAATAGGGTGTACGAGGCTGTTACCCGCGCCGTTCCCTCTCCCCAGCTCTCCTCCAGCCACCGGAGAAACGTGTACCGCAGACGCTCCGCCCTGGTCGCCGCCCTCGCCACCCTGCTGACGGCGACGACGGCCGCCTGCGGCGACGCCGGCGGACTGCGCGGCGCGGGGCCCACGCCGACCGCGGTCAGCCCGGCCCGGCTGTGGCCCTCGCTGCGCCCGGCGGCCAGCCCCGCCTGGCCCTACGACGAGATACAGATCGAGACGGTCAAGGGCGTCACCGCTCCCGGCGACGACATCCACGCGGTCGACCCGGTGGCCGTCGTACGGGCCGAGGTGGCCGCGCATCCGGACGCCTACACGAGCGCCAGGGCGCCGTACCAGGACACGGCCGACCGGCTCGCCGAGTGCGGCCGGGGGGAGAAGCCGTCGCGGTGTCCCGTCATGCGGCCGTACTACCGGGACCTCACCGGTGACGGGCACGACGACATGGCACTGGGCTTCCGGCTGTACCCGACCAACCAGACCGCGGTGCGCGTCTACACCTTCGAGGGGCACCGGCTGCTGCAGGTGTTCGCCAACGACGACGCCGTGATCGGCGTGGAGCTGGCCGGACGGGCCGTGATCATCCGCTCGCCGGCCGGGATCGCCGGGTACGAGTACCGCACCACGTGGTCCTGGGACCCGGAGCAGCGGGCGATGGTGTTCTCGCGCGACGAGTTCCTGCGCACCGGCCGGCACCGGCCCACGCACGCGCGTACCCACTCGCCCCTCGCCGCCTCCCCGCTCCCGTCCACCCGCGCACCCTCCCCCGCTCCCTCGCCTGCCCCCTCCCTCACCCCCACCCCCTCCTCGCCCTCCTCCGCGGGCGTGCGATGAGGGTCGCGGTGCCCCGGTGGGCCGGGACGCTCGCGGTGAAGGCCGCGGCCTTCATCACGGTGATGTGCTGCGCGCTCGCCGCGCTGCTCGGCGTGCTCGTGCACGTCTCGGTGACCGACCAGACCGTCGGACAGGCACGCACTCTCGCCCTGTCCCGGCTGAAGGACGCCACGACCGCGTTCGAGTCGGGCGACACGCTGCTGCCGGGCGCCGGCGTCGACCCGGAGGGGCTGCCGGAGCGACTGCGGCGGCTGGCGGCGAGCGGACAGCGCGGCACGATGGTCGACATGCACCACGGACGCCCCACGATGTGGGCGGCCGGGCCCGCCGACCGGGGGCGGACGCTGGCCGTGGCGGTCGACTACTCGCAGCAGGCCCGCACCATCGACGCGCTGGACCAGTCCATCCTGTGGTCGTCGTTGCTGGCGATCGGGGCGACCCTGCTGGTCGGCGCGTTCGCGGTGACCCGGGTGACCCGGCGACTGCACGCCACCGCGCGCGTGGCCCGGCGGATCAGCGCGGGCGACCTGGACGCGCGCGTGCACGACCCGCTGGCGCGGGACGCGTCCCGGCCGCACGACGAGGTGGCCGCGGTCGCCGCGGCGCTGGACTCCATGGCGTCGTCGCTCCAGGGCAAGCTGCTGGCCGAGCAGCGGTTCACCGCGGACGTGGCGCACGAACTGCGCACCCCGCTGACCGGGCTGCACGCGGCGGCCGAGCTGCTGCCGCCGGGCCGCCCCACCGAACTGGTGCGCGACCGGGTGGCCGCGCTGCGCACGCTCACCGAGGACCTGCTGGAGATCTCCCGGCTGGACACCGGGCGGGAGCGGCCGGCCCTGGACGCCGGGTACCTCAGCTCGGTGGCCGAGCGAGCGGTGCGGGCGGCGAGCGCGGCGGGGGCCGCCGCCGGGACGGACACGCGGGTCAGGGTCGTACGGGACGTGTACGTGGAGACCGACCGGCGGCGGCTGGAGCGGGTGCTGGGCAATCTCGTGGCCAACGCGCACAGCCACGGCCGGCCGCCGGTGGTGCTGACCGTGGACGGGCCGGTGGTCACCGTGCGGGACCACGGCGACGGCTACCCGGAGTACCTCGTGGCGCACGGCCCCCAGCGCTTCCGTACGGAGGGCGGCGCGACCGGGCACGGGCTCGGGCTGACCATCGCCCTGGGCCAGGCGGAGGTGCTGGGCGCTCGGCTGGAGTTCGCCAACGCGCCGGAGGGCGGGGCGGTGGCGACACTGACGCTTCCTCAGGAGCCGCCCGCGCCTTCGGGGCCGGACGCGGCCGACGGGACCGTCCGGGATGACGCGGGACCGGCTGACACCGCCTCCAGGTGACCCGTCCCACGGCGAGCCCGGCCCGGCGCCGGGTGAACGTCCTCTCAGCCGGCTGCGCCCTGATGGCGCAGTGTGACGGGCCACCGGGACGCGGCGCTCCTAATGTGGCGGTTAGTCAGATTCGCCCGGCCTCGAAGGGCTACGCCACCTCAGGTGGAGGTACTCCATGTCACCGCGCTCCCCCCTCACCCGACTGGCCATGGCGGCCGCCGCCGGCGCCCTCCTCTCCGCGGTCGCCGCGACGCCCGCCGCCGCCGGCGACGGCGACCGGAGCGGTCACCGGACGGCGGCCGCCGAGCACAGCACGCCGCCCCGGCCGACCGCGGCCGGACAGGACAGCGGCGCCCCCGACCACCGCCACCCGCGCTCCTACCGGGGCGTCGTCACGGCCCGCGGCGGGCTCGCCCTGCGCACCCACCCCGACCGCGGCAGCCGGGTCCTCCAGGTGGCCCGGCCGGGCCGGCTCGTGTGGATCCACTGCAAGACGCTGGGACCGCGGGTGAACGGCAACCGCGTGTGGTACCTGCTCTCGGACGGCATCTGGGCGTGGGGCTCGGCGCGCCACATCGCCAACGTCGGGCCCTCGCCGCGCTGGTGCTGACACACAGGGCGGACAAGCCGCTCCTTCTGGGTAGGTTCCGGACATGACCCAGGCCGGAACCACCGTGGCAGCGGCTGCCCCGTCCGCGCCCGCCGACCGCCTCCCCCGGCGCCGCGGCGTCGAACTCTTCCTCATCGTCCTCGCCGTCCTGCTGCCGGTGTGCGGCTACTGCGCCGTCGGCCTGGCGAGGAACGGCGCCGTCCCGCCCGGCGCCGCCGGATACGGCGCCGGACTCGGCGTACTCGCGCTGGTCGCGCACATCGCGGTGCGCCTGCGCGCGCCGTACGCCGACCCGCTGCTGCTGCCCATCGCCGTACTGCTCAACGGGCTGGGCCTGGTGCTGATCTACCGGCTCGACCTGGAGACGCCGGGCGACGAGGCCGCGCCCGCCCAACTGGTGTGGTCCACGCTGGGCGTGGGGCTGTTCATCCTGGTGGTGCTGGTGCTGCGCGACCACCGGTGGCTCCAGCGCTACGCCTACCTCGGTGTCGCCAGCGCGCTCGCCCTGCTCACGATGCCGATCCTCTTCCCCGCCGTCAACGGCGCCCGCATCTGGATCCGGGTGGGCGAGTTCTCCATCCAGCCGGGCGAGTTCGCCAAGGTGCTGCTCGCGGTGTTCTTCGCCGCGTACCTGGCCGCCAACCGCGGCGCGCTGGCGTACAGCGGCCGCCGGGTGTGGCGGCTGCAGCTGCCCACCGGCCGGGTGCTGGGGCCGGTGGTCACGGTCTGGCTGCTGAGCGTCTGCGTGCTGGTTCTGGAACGCGACCTCGGCACCTCGCTGCTGTTCTTCGGGCTGTTCGTCGTCATGCTGTACGTGGCCACCGGCCGCATCGGCTGGATCGCGGTCGGGGTGCTCCTCGCGGCGGCCGGCGCGGTCGCCGTCGGCTCGCTGGAGCCGCACGTGCACAGCCGGTTCGGGGAGTGGCTGCACCCGTTCGCGTCCATCGAGGCCGGTCAGGGGCCCGGCCAGGTGGCCCAGTCGCTGTTCTCCTTCGCGGCGGGCGGGGTGACCGGCACCGGGCTGGGCCTCGGCCACTCGATCCTCGTCGGCTTCGCCGTCAAGTCGGACTTCATCCTGGCCACCGCCGGGGAGGAACTGGGTCTGGCCGGGCTGTCCGCGGTCTTCCTGCTGTACGCGCTGCTCGTCGAGCGCGGCTACCGGGCCGGCCTCGCCCTGCGCGACCCCTTCGGCCGGCTGCTCGCGATCGGGCTCGCCTCGCTCATGGCGCTCCAGGCGTTCGTGATCGCGGGCGGGGTGACCGGCCTGATCCCGCTGACCGGACTGGCGATGCCGTTCCTGGCGCAGGGCGGCTCGTCGGTCGTGACCAACTGGACGATCGTCGCGCTGCTGATCCGGGTGAGCCATGTGGCGCGCCGGGAGTACGACGGGACGGTGGCCCCGTGAACCGTGAGGAGGCCGTCCGTTGACCCGGTGCATCCGGCACGCCGCGGCCTTCTGCGTGCTGCTGCTGGTGGCGCTCCTGGTGAACATCGCCTGGTTGCAGGTGCTCCAGAGCCCGACGTACGGCGGCAACCCGGCCAACCGCCGTCCCGCCATCGCCCGTTACCAGCAGCCGCGCGGCGAGATCCTGGTCGGCGGCCGGCCGGTCACCGGCTCCAAGGACACCCGGGAGCAACTGCGCTTCGAACGGACCTACACGGACGGGCCGTTGTACGCGCCGGTGACCGGCTTCGCCTCGCAGCTGTACGGGACGACGCTCCTTGAGTACTCCGAGGACGCGGTGCTGTCGGGCTCCGATCCGATGCTCGCGGGGTTCGGGCTGTGGCGGGGCTTCGCGGGCGGGCAGAGCCCGGGCGGCAACGTGGTGACGACGATCGACCCGGCCGCCCAGCGGGCCGCGTTCGAGGGGCTGGGCGGACGCAAGGGGGCGGTCGCGGCGATCGAGCCGGCGTCGGGGCGGATCCTGGCGCTGGTGTCCACGCCCTCGTACGACCCCTCGTTGCTGTCCGGGAACAGGCCGGCGGTGTCGGCGGTGTGGGCGCGGCTGAACGAGGACCCGGAGCGGCCGATGCTGAACCGGGCGGTGCGGCAGACGTATCCGCCGGGGTCGACGTTCAAGGTGGTCACCGCGGCGGCCGCGCTGGACGCGGGCGTGGTGCGGGATCTGGACGAGCCGACCGACTCCCCCGACCCGTATCTGCTGCCGGGCACGAAGACGTGGCTGTACAACGAGGCCGACGACTGCGGGAACGCCTCCCTGCGACATGCGTTCGAGTGGTCGTGCAACACCGTGTTCGCGAAGCTGGGCGTGGACGTGGGGGTGCGGGGCATGCGGGCCGCGGCGGAGGGGTTCGGCTTCAACGACAAGAAGGTGAGGATTCCCTTCTCGGTCTCGCCGAGCACGTTCGACGCCCGGGTGGACCGGGCGCAGCTCGCGCTGTCCTCGATCGGGCAGTACAACACGCGCGCCACTCCGCTTCAGATGGCGATGGTGGCGGCCGCGGTCGCGAACGGCGGGCGGGCGCGGCCGCCGTACCTCGTGGAGCGGACCACCCGCCGGAACGGGGGCACGGTCTCCACGGCCGGCTCCCGGCCCGCGCGGCAGGTGATGCGTCCGACGACCGCGGCGCGGCTGCGGGAACTGATGGCCGACGTGGTCACCGAGGGCACCGGCGGGAACGCGGCGATCCCCGGGGCCACGGTGGGCGGCAAGACCGGCACCGCTCAGCACGGCCTGGGCAACGCCGGTACGCCGTACGCCTGGTTCGTCTCCTGGGCGCAGGGCGACAACGACGTTGAGCCGAGGGTCGCGGTCGCGGTGGTGGTGGAGGACGCGTCCGCGCGGCGGGGCGACATCAGCGGGGGCGGTACGGCGGCGCCGATCGCCAGGGCGGTGATGGAGACGGTGCTGCACGCGCCGCCCGCTGGGTGAGACGGGGGTGCCCGGGGGCACCGTGGCCGCCCTACCGTTCGGGCATGACGATTCCGGCATCCGTGCACGAACTCGCCCAGGTCAACATCGCCCGCCTCAACGCTCCTCTGGATTCACCGCGGTTGAAGGACTTCGTGGACGCGCTCGACCCGGTGAACGCCGACGCGGACGCCGCGGAGGGTTTCGTCTGGCGACTCAAGAGCGACTCCGGCAACGCGACGGACGTGGCGGTGTTCGGCGACACGTGGCTGATCGTCAACATGTCGGTGTGGCGGGACGCGAACGCCCTTACGGCCTACATGTACCGGGGCCGGCACCGGGAGATGCTCGCCCGCCGCCGGGAGTTCTTCGAGCGGCCGACGGAGGCGGTCACCGCGCTGTGGTGGGTTCCGGCGGGTCACCGTCCCACGGTCGCGGAGGCGGAGGAACGGCTCCTCCACCTCCGTGCGCACGGTCCGACGGAGTACGCGTTCACCCTGCGGACGTCGTTTCCGCCCCGGCGGGCGGTGCCGGTGGCCGGCGGGGCGCCCGAGCAGCCGGGTGATCAGCCGGTGAGGCGCTGACCCTCCTCGATCGCCTCCTCCACCTCCGCCACCCGCTCCCGCTCCTCGGCCGCGAAACGTTCGGCGTCCAGTTTCTCGGCGATCTCCTCGTCCTGGGCCATGAGCTGGTCCAGGTTGGAGTCGCCCATCTCGAAGACGCCCATGTCGACGTAGGCCTGCTGGAGGCGTTTGCCCCACAGGCCGATGTCCTTGACGCAGGGGACGATGCGGCTGAAGAGCAACTGGCGGAAGAGCTGGAGGAATTCGGAGTGCTCGCTGAGTTCGTCGGCCTCCGCCCTGGGGATGCCGAAGTTCTCCAGGACCTCCACCCCGCGCAGCCGGTCGCGCATCAAGTAGCAGCCCTCGATGACGAATTCCTCGCGTTCGCGCAGTTCGGCGTCGGTGAGCTGCCGGTAGTAGTCGCGCAGGGCCATGCGGCCGAAGGCGACGTGGCGGGCCTCGTCCTGCATGACGTAGGCGAGGATCTGCTTGGGCAGGGGCTTGTTCGTGGTGTCGCGGATCATGCCGAAGGCCGCCAGGGCGAGGCCCTCGATCAGCACCTGCATGCCCAGGTACGGCATGTCCCAGCGGCTGTCGCGGAGGGTGTCGCCGAGGAGGGACTGGAGATTGTCGTTGATCGGGTAGAGCATCCCGATCTTCTCGTGCAGGAAGCGGCCGTAGATCTCGGCGTGCCGGGCCTCGTCCATGGTCTGGGTCGCCGAGTAGAACTTGGCGTCCAGGTCGGGGACGGACTCCACGATCCGCGCGGCGCAGATCATCGCGCCCTGCTCGCCGTGCAGGAACTGGCTGAACTGCCAGGACGCGAAGTGGCGGCGCAGCTCACCCTTGTCACGGTCGGTCATCTTCGCCCAGTGCGGGGTGCCGTAGAGGGTCATCGCCTCCTCAGGGGTGCCGAGCGGATCGTAGGGGTCCACCTCCAGATCCCAGTCGATCCGCCTCTGCCCGTCCCACTGCTTGTCCTTGCCCTTCTGGTAGAGGGCGAGGAGGCGGTCGCGGCCGTCGTCGTACTCCCAGCTGAAGCGAGCCGCGCCGGTCGCGGGGACCTGCCAGCGCGAGTCCCCCGGATTCCTGGCGTACAGGTCGTAGGTCGGCATACTTCGCAGGTTCACACGTAGACGTTGAGTCAACAAGTCGTGCGCAAGGGATTGACGGGCTTGCTGACAGGCAGTCTCATAAGAGGCGGGGAACCTGACCCGCGGGTAACCAGCCGACCCGGCCACATCCCGTACGACGAGGTGGGACAGCCATGACGACCGTGACGGAAGACGGCGCGCTCTCAGGCCTGCGCGACGCGCTCGGCCTGCTCAAGGACCGGGAGCAGGTGGCCGAGCGGCTGCTCGACTCTTCCGCCAAGCACTCCTTCGACCCGGACAGGGAACTGGACTGGGACGCGCCCTTCGAGGAGGGCAAGTGGTTCTGGCCGCCGGAGCTGGTGTCGCTGTACGACACACCGCTGTGGAAGCGGATGGGCGAGGAGCAGCGGATCCTGCTCTCCCGGCACGAGGCCGCGGCGCTCGCCTCGCTCGGTATCTGGTTCGAGCTGATCCTCATGCAGTTGCTCGTACGGCACATCTACGACAAGGCGGCCACGAGCGCGCACGTGCGGTACGCGCTGACCGAGATCGAGGACGAGTGCCGGCACTCGAAGATGTTCGCCCGTGTCATATCGCGGGGCGAGACGCCCTGGTACCCGGTGAGCCGGGCGCACCAGAACCTCGGCCGGCTCTTCAAGACGATCTCCACGACCCCCGGGTCCTTCACCGCGACCCTGCTCGGTGAGGAGGTCCTGGACTGGATGCAGCGGCTGACGTTCCCGGACGAGCGGGTGCAGCCGCTGATCCGGGGCGTCACGCGGATCCACGTCGTGGAGGAGGCGCGCCATGTCCGTTACGCCCGCGAGGAGTTGCGCCGGCAGATGATGACGGCGCCGAAGTGGTCGCAGGAGTTCACCCGGATCACCTCGGGCGAGTTCGCCCGGGTCTTCTCGGTCGCCTTCGTCAACCCCGAGGTGTACACGAACGTGGGCCTCGACAAACGGGAGGCGATGGCCCAGGTGAAGGCGAGCGGGCACCGGCGGGAGGTCATGCAGACGGGCGCGAAGCGCCTGACGGACTTCCTGGACGACATCGGTGTCCTCCGCGGAGTCGGCCGCCGCCTCTGGCAGTCCTCGGGCCTCCTGGCCTGACCCGGCCGGCACCCCCACGGGAGCGATGAGCGGCCCGGCGACGCCGGCCTCGACACGGGGCCGGCCCCTGACAGCGGCTCCCCCATGTCCGGTACCGCCGACTCGATACGGATCCGGCCGGCCCCACCGTCAGCGCCGCCAGCCGCAGGGGCGAACCCACGGCACGGCCACAGCCCGAGACACCCCGGGCGGCCCAGCGGACCCGCACCGGGCCGCGCGACCCGGGGGCCGCACCGACCCGCGTGGCATGTGAAGCCGCTCGACCGGCGAAAGCTGCCGTCGCGAGGGCCACGGGCCTCGCAGGCCCGGCGTCAGGCCGGGAAGCCGTGGCACGGACCGCACGGCCACCGGGCGCCGCAAGGTCCAGCCCTCCCGCCTGAGGGCACGCGCCACGCGGGGCCTCGGAAGCGACGCGGCACGGCGGTGCGCGGCACCGCGGCGGCTCCGGGGCCCCGTACCCCCGCTGCGCCGCGCCGGTCCGCCGTCCCGGCTCCCGTCCCCGGTCACCCCCCTCCGCTCGCGCGCCCAGTCCGCCGTCCCCGTTCGCGTCCCCGGTCACGCCCGATCCGCCACGCCCATTCCGTCGCGCCCGATCCGGCGCGCCCATTCCGTCGCGTCCGCTCCGGCGTGCCCGCTCCGGCGTGCCCGCTCCGGCGGCAGCAGGGCCGGGCCGGAGTGGGCGTGGCCGTTCAGGCGGGCTGGGGGCGTGGGCGTAGGCCCGTGGGCCGCGGAGGCCGATTACGCTGCTGGTCATGAGCCCTGCCGCGTCCAGTCCCGCGTACCGTCGCCTCAGTGTCGAGGAGCGGCGGGCCCAGTTGCTCGACGCGGCTCTGTCCCTCTTCGCGCACCGGGCGCCCGAGGAGGTGTCGCTGGACGACGTGGCGGAGGCGGCCGGGGTGTCGCGTCCGCTGGTGTACCGGTACTTCCCGGGCGGCAAGCAGCAGCTGTACGAGGCCGCCCTGCGGTCCGCCGCCGACGAGCTGAGGCACTGCTTCGACGAGCCGCAGCAGGGCCCACTGCTGCCCCGCCTCGCCCGCGCCCTGGACCGGTACCTGGCCTTCGTCGACCAGCACGACGCCGGGTTCACCGCCCTGCTCCAGGGCGGCAGCGTGGTGGAGACCTCCCGCACGACGGCCATCGTGGACGGCGTGCGCCGGGCCGCCGCCGAGCGGATCCTGAGCCATCTGGAGGTCACGGACCCCGGCCCCCGGCTGCGCATGACCGTGCGGATGTGGATCACGGCCGTGGAGGCCGCCTCCCTGATCTGGCTGGACGAGGACAAGCAGCCGCCCGCCGAGGAACTGCGGGACTGGCTGGTCGAGCAGTTCGCGGCCGTGCTCACCGTGACCGCCGGCCGGGACGCGCAGACCGCCGAGCTGGTGGGGCGCGCCCTGGCCTCGGCGGATGGCTGACACTGGTGCCGTGAAGAGCGAAGACACCCCCTTCGAGGGCGGCCCCATGGACGGGCGGGTGCTGTCCGTGCTGGTGGGACCCACCGGGAACCCGCCGAAGACCTACCGCATCCCGGTGCCGGACGCCGCGGGCGGCCCGCCGACCGTGCTCGTCTACCGGCGGGTGCCGCGCGGGCACAGCAAGCGCCTGGGACTGCCCAGGGGCTGGAAGTACGAGTTCGACCCCGAGGGCAGGAGCGGCGGCCGGCTGAAATGGCCGTGGTCCAAGACGGAGAGCCGGGCCGGCGGCAAGCCGGACGCCACCGACGAGTGACCTCGTTGCGCCGTACGGCGCACCATCGGCACAGAAAGTCCGTTCATACGTCGAATCCTCACGGTGCGGAGCGGAAACACCGCCCCGCACGGGAGGTGATGACGTGTCAGGAAGGGTGCCGCGTCTGGTGTGTACGGCGGCGGTGGCGGCACAGGCCGCCTTCGCACCGGTGGCCGCCGTGGCCGCGCCGGGGCCGCAGCAACCCGGGCAGCGGTCCGTCGCCCAGCTGCTGACGGACCTTCACAAGCTGTACCGGCAGGCCGAACAGGCCACCGAGACCTACAACTCCACCGCCGAGCAGCTGAAGCGGCAGCGCACCGAGGCCGACCGCATCGACGCCGACCTCGGCGCCGCCCGGCGCGCCCTGAGCGACAGCCGCGCGAAGGCGGCACGGCTGGCCCTTCAGCAGTACCAGGGCGGCAGCACCGGACTCTCCCCGTACCTGCGGCTGCTCCTGGCGCCCGACCCGCAGCACGCCCTGGCGGAGGGGGAGTTGATCGCGCAACTGGCGCGGGAGCAGGCCGAGACGGTCGACCGGCTCACCGGCAACGAGAAGAAGGCCACCGACCTCGCCCGCGAGGCCCGCAAGGCGGTCGACACCCGGCTGGTGCTCGCCCGGCAGCAGCAGCAGGCGCGGGACGACGTCCAGGGACGGCTGCGCGACGTGGAGAAGCTGCTGGCCTCGCTCAGCGCCGAGCAGGTGACGGCGCTCGCCCGGAGGGAGACGAATGGGATCAACGCGGCGCAGAGCTCATTCCTGGCCTCCGGGGTGCTCAGTGGTGCCCGCACGCCGTCGCAGGAGGGCGACGAGGCCGTGCGCTACGCCGTGCGCCAGCTCGGCAAGCCGTACCAGTGGGGCGCCGAGGGCCCGCGGGCGTACGACTGCTCGGGGCTGACCTCACAGGCCTGGGAGCACGCCGGGACGCCCATCCCGCGCACCAGTCAGGAGCAGTGGGCGCGGCTGAAGCACATCCCGCTCGGCGCTCTCAGGCCCGGTGACCTGGTCGTCTACTTCCCGCAAGCCACGCATGTCGCCCTCTACCTCGGCGACGGGATGGTGGTGCAGGCCCCGCGGCCCGGAGCCAGGGTGAAGGTGTCACCGGTCGCGGCCAACCCGGTGCTGGGCGCCGTACGGCCCGATCCGGGCGGGGAGCCCCTGCGGTGGTACACACCGCCGAGCCTCCCCGAGGGCGCCCTGGCCGGGCCGGACGCGAGTCTCTAGTGCTGTGACCGGTGAGGTTTGCCGGGAAGCTCGCGGCGTCCGGTGCTGGGGGTACCTCCCACGCCGTTCAGGCCGTGGGGGAGCATCGCAAGGCGGAGCATCGCCCGCGTACTGGATGTACTCGGGTGATGCGACAACGCGGCGAGGTACCGTGCCGGGCGCCGCGAGCCGGTGAACCTCTCCGGTCGCAGCACTAGACGGCGGACGCCTCGGCGACCTCGGCGAGGTAGGCCTGGGCCTTGTCCGGGTCGAAGAAGAAGTTCTCCAGGTCGGACGGGTCGTCGAAGCAGTTCACGAAGCGGTCGGCGACCGGCTGGAGTTGGCCCGCCGCCCCGAGGACGTTCAGGACGTGCTCCGGCGGCGGGGCCAGCATGGCGTTGGTCCACTTGGTGACGTGCCGGGCGGTGGCCCAGTAGCGGTCGAACGTCTGCCGCATCCACTCCTCGTCGAACGGCTTGTCGCCGTGCTCGACGATGGCGGCCAGGTAAGCGGCGGCGCACTTGGAGGCCGAGTTGGAGCCCTGGCCGGTGATCGGGTCGTTGGCGACGACGACGTCCGCGACACCGAGGACCAGGCCGCCGCCGGGCAGCCGGCCGATCGGCTGGCGCACGGTCGGGGCGTACCGGCCGGCGAGCGTGCCGCCAGCGTCCGTGAGTTCGACGCCGGCGGTCCGGGCGTGCTCCCAGGGCAGGAACGTCTTCATCAGGTCCAGCGTCAGGGCGAGGTGCTCGGACGGGTCCTTGACGCCGCGGAAGGCGTCGAGCGGGCCGCCGGGTATGCCCTCCCAGAAGAGGATGTCGGCACGGCCGGAGAGGGTGTGGGTCGGCATGATGAACATCTCGCCGACGCCGGGCACCAGGTTGCAGCGGACCGCGTCGAACTCCGGGTGCTCCGGACGCGGTGCCAGGCCGTGCACGTACGCCACCGCCAGCGCGCGCTGCGGCTCGCTGTACGGGGAGCGGGAGGCGTCCCGCTCGAACATCTTCACCAGCTCGCCCTTGCCCGCCGAGACGAGGACGAGGTCGTACGTGCGGGAGAAGTAGTCCAGGTCGCCGACCGCGGCGCCGTGGATGACGAGCTGGCCGCCGCGCTGGGCGAACGTCTCCATCCAGCCGGCCATCTTCACCCGCTGGTCGACCGACTGCGCGTACCCGTCGAGCCTGCCCACCCAGTCGATCGCGCGCTGCGAGGGACCGGGGTCGAAGGAGCCGGGGGCGGCCACCGAGACGCCGAGGCCCTCGATGTTCGGAGCCTGGGACTCCCAGAAGTTCAGCTTCAGGTCGCGCTCGTGCTGGAGGGCCGTATGGAACATGCACTGAGTCGACATGACCCGGCCGGTGCGGATCTCGTCCGAGGTCCGGTTCGACATCAGGGTGACCTCGTACCCGTGGGACTGGAGTCCGAGGGCCAGCTGGAGACCGGACTGCCCGGCCCCCACGACGAGTATCTTCCGCATACGGGTGCTGCCTCCTACGACTTCGGGACTGCTCGCTGGACTGCTCGGGGAGCGGGTGCTACTCCGGGGTCTCCTCGAGTGCGTGGGCCACGAGGGCCAGCAGGGTCTCGATGGCCGAGATCCGGCGCCGCGCGTCCATGATCATGACAGGTATGTGTGGGGGTATCGTGAGCGCCTCGCGCACGTCCTCCGGGTCGAACTGCTCGCTGCCCTCGAAGTGGTTGACGGCGACGACGTACGGCAGCCCGCAGCTCTCGAAGTAGTCGAGCGCCGGGAAGCAGTCCTTCAGACGGCGGGTGTCGGCCAGGACCACGGCACCGATCGCGCCGCGCACCAGGTCGTCCCACATGAACCAGAACCGCTGCTGGCCCGGCGTGCCGAACACGTAGAGCACGAGGTCGTCGTCGAGCGTGATCCGGCCGTAGTCCATGGCGACGGTGGTCGTCACCTTGTCCGGCGTTTCGGTGAGGTCGTCGGTCTCCTCGCTCGCCTCGGTCATCAGCGCCTCGGTCTGCAGCGGCGTGATCTCCGAGACGGCGGTGACCAGCGTGGTCTTGCCGACGCCGAAGCCGCCGGCCACCACGATCTTCGTGGCGACCGGGGCACGGGTACGGTCCGTCTGCCAGGCCTGCGGGGCCTCGTCGGCCTCGACGAGCGGGGGGACGCCCACGGCGGCGTCAGAGACGGCGGAGTCCACTCAGCACCCTTTCCAGCAGCGCGCGGTCCGGCCGGCCCGTGCCATGACCGGTTCCGGTTCCGTACACACGGATCTTTCCCTGGTCCGCGAGGTCGCTCAGGAGCACGCGGACCACGCCGAGCGGCATCTTCAGCAGCGCGGCGATCTCCGCCACCGTCCGCATCCGGCGGCACAGTTCGACGATGGCCCGCACCTCGGGCATGCCCTGGTTGGCGAGCGAGCCGTTGGTCAGCTCCTTGCGCTCCTCCGGGGCCTCCAGCGCGGCCACGAACGTCTCCACCAGGAGGACGTGACCGAAGCGGGTACGGCCGCCGGTGAGCGAATAGGGGCGTACGCGGGAGGCCTTGCGGTCGCCGCCGCGAACGGGGAGCTGCCGTTTGGACGTACCACTCATCGGGCCGCTCCTTGGGTACTCCCGTCGGTTTCCAGGGACTTGCGCAGCTCACTGCGGAGTTCCGGCGTCAGGACGTGTCCGGCGCGGCCGACGAAGAGCGCCATGTGGTAGGCCACGACGCTCATGTCGCACTCCGCGGAGCCGTGCACGCCGAGCAGCGACCCGTCGCTGATCGACATGACGAACAGGCTGCCCTCGTCCATCGCGACCATCGTGTGCTTCACGCCGCCGGAGTCCATCAGCTTGGCGGCGCCGAGGGTGAGGCTGCCGATGCCGGAGACGATGGTGGCGAGGTCGGCGGCGGAGCCGCGTGGACCGGTGCGCGTCTCGCGGGCCTGGCGGGCCTCGTCGTTGCGGCCGGGGTCCGAGGAGAGGAGCAGGAGCCCGTCGGAGGAGACCACGGCCACGGATTCGATGCCGGGGACCTCCTCGACGAGGTTGGTCAGCAGCCAGTGCAGGTTGCGGGCCTCACTGCTCAGTCCGAAGGTACTGGGCGCGGTCAACTGCTTGCCTCCTCGACTGTGCCCCCCGTGTTCTGGTCGGCGATCTCCGCCTCCGCCTCGCGGTACCCCTCCCGTGCTCCCCGGTGGAAGCCACCCAGGCGGCGACGGAGTGCCTCGGCGTCCACGGAAGCGCTGCGCTGGCGCGGGGCCGGGGCGGGGGCGGATATCTTCGGGGTCCGCTTGGGCAGGCCCTTGGCGGTGACCTCGTCCTCCGACGCATCGGGGGTCCGGTGGTGTTCCGCCTCGGCTTCGCCGACGGCGGGGGTGTTCTGCTGCGGGGGCAGTGTGGTGCGGGCGGCCTCGGCGCCGCCTTCGGCCGGTTCGCTCGCGGCCGCGGTGCCCGTGAGGGCTTCCCGGTCGGGTGCGGACGGCTCCTGCGGGGCCTGCTCGACGTCGGTGGTCACGGGGTGCGGGCGCGCGGGATCGGGCTCCCCCGCGGGCGACGGGAGCAGGAGTTCCATCGTCGTCTCGGACAGCGATGCCGGTTCCGCGTCCGCCGGGCCCTCGTCCGCCGGTTCCCCGGTGGCCGGTCCCTCGTTCGCCGGCTCCTCGTGCGCCGCGTCCCCGCCGGCCGGTTCCTCGTTCGCCGCCTCCGCCTCGCGCACGGCCTTCTCGGCCAGCGCGACCAGGGGGTCGGCGCCCTCGGCACGGGCGGGCAGGACGTTGGAGTTGGCCTCGGCGTCGGCGCCGGGCAGGGAGACCGCGGGGGCCTCTCCGGGGGCCGGGGCGGAGTCCGCGACGGCGGAGGCGGGCGCGGTCGCCAGCACGGACTTGGGGACGACCACGACGGCCGCGATGCCGCCCTGCTTCTGCTCGCGCAGCTGCACACGCACACCGTGCCGGTGGGCGAGGCGGGCCACGACGTACAGGCCGAGCCCCAGACCCTGGTCGCCCTCCTTGTCATAGGCGGACTTCGGGTCGAACTCGGTGAGACGGGCGTTGAGCCGGGTCAGCCGCTCCTCGGGCACGCCGATGCCCTCGTCCTGGACGGAGAGCATGACCTCGCCGTTCTCCAGGAGCCAGCCGGAGACCTCTACGGGCTGGTCGGGCGGGGAGAACGAGGTGGCGTTCTCCATGAGTTCGGCCAGCAGGTGGGACAGGTCGTCCGCCGCGAAGCCCGCCACGTGCGTGTGCGGCGGCAGCGCGGCGATGCGGACGCGCTCGTAGCGCTCGATCTCGCTGACCGCGGCGCGCACGACGTCGACCAGCGGGACCGGTCCGGCGTGCTGCTGGACGTGCTCGGAGCCGGCCAGCACGAGGAGGTTCTCGCTGTGCCGGCGCATGACCGTGGCGAAGTGGTCGAGCTTGAAGAGGGTGGACAGCCGGTCCGGGTCCTGCTCGCGGTCCTCCAGGCCCTCGATGACGGTGAGTTGCCGTTCCACCAGGCCGAGCGTGCGCAGCGCCAGATTGACGAAGCTGCCGCCTATGCCGCTGCGCAGCCGCTCCAGCTGGGCGGCGGAGTCGGCGAGTTCGGCACGCAGCTCCTCACGGGCGTCGGCCATCTTCTGGCGCTGGCCGACCAGGTGCTTGCGGTCGGTCTCCAGGGTGGCGATCCGCTCGGCGAGCGCGACGGCCTGCGCGTGCAGGGTGTTGACGGAGCGGACGACCTGTGCGAACTCGTCGTTGCGACCGGTGAACTTGACGGGTTCCTCGGTGACCGGGTCCTGCGCGCCGGCCAGCCGGGCCGAGCCCAGGCGCAGCACCGCGAGCGGCCGGGTCAGGGTGCGGGCGAGCCCGGTGGCGATGCCGATGGTGACCAGCAGCAGGGCGCCGAGCAGGGCGATGCGGATCTCCAGCGCGGTGACGTCGTCGTCACGGAGCTGCGCCAGGTCCTTGGTACGGCGGTCGTACAGGGAGGACTCCGCGCCGCGCATCAGGTCGAGGCGGGCGCTGAGCGCGGCGTCGGCCTTCTTGACGCTGGTGTCCAGGTCGCTGTCGGAGAGCGTCGGCTGCTGGGTGAGCGAGGCGAGGTACTTCTCCGCGCTGTCGACCTCGGCCCCGCTCACCGTGGAGTCGTACGACGTGCGGGCCGCCTGCGGCGCGTTGTCGCGGAAGCCGGCGAGGGCGGCGTCGGAGCGCAGCCGGGCCTGCTGGGCGGCGGCGCTCAGAGCGTCGCGCTGCTTGGTCTCGGCCTCCGAGGAGGTGTTGGCCTGCGTGGGCAGGCCGGTGACGGGGCTGTAGACGGTCTGCGTGGTGTACGGCACGTTCAGCGCCGCGAGCAGCAGCCCGCGGGCCGCGGCGGCCTGCTGGACGGCGGTGTCGAGCTCGGCGAGCGCGTGGGCGCCGGAGGCGGCCCGGGTGGGCATCCGCTCGGCCAGTTGTTCGGCCAGCTTGTGCAGGTCGGTGATGGCGGTGGAGTACGCCTGGTGGACCTGGAGGGCAGTGCTCTGCCCGGTGAGCGCGGAGCGGCGTACGGCGGCGATGCCGTCGAGGTCCTTGCGCAGCCAGGCCGGCATGTCCTGGTCGGCGCGCAGCTCGTCGACCTGGCGGTCCACGCGGGTGCTGCGCTGCTCGGAGGGCGCCTTGGACCCGGGGCGGCCGGCGGCGACGTAGGAGGTGACCTCGTCGCGCTCGTCGGCCAGCGAGTGGGCGAGGGTGAGCGCGTCCTGGGTCTGCCCGGCGAGCGTCACCAGGTTCTGGGTGTCGCTCACCTGCCCGGAGGCGGCTATCAGGGAGGGCGCGCCCGCGCCCGCCACCGCGGCGGCCACGACGGCGACGGCGGCGATCAGACGGTTGCGCACATGCGTGGGACGGCCCTTGCCGACGGGGGTGACGGGGGGCGTGCCGGGCGTCTGCGCCGGGTCTCCTGCCATGGCCGTCTGCTTGCCTGCGCGCCGAGGCCGCTTCTTCTGCACCGGTGCTCGCATTCCTGTACTCGTGTACTCATGGGCCCGGGTGGTGCCCCGTCAGCTGGCGCGGACAGGTGCGCACACCCTCCCCACGCTCTCGACTCCGCTCGAGCAGGGGGGACCTGCATCGGTTCCCGACCCTCCCAGTGCCGGTGGGCGGTGGTCCTGCATCGTCCGACCGGCCACCCGAAGGAGTGAACCCCGGAGGGGAGTTGGCGGGCAAGTTCCTCCGGCGCGTGCACGGGCACGGTGCGGTGGGCCGGTTGGACGTCTGCGGCGGGCTTTGGCAGTATTCGCCGCCACGTCTTGCCGGAGTGATCCAATTGCGCCCAAAACAGGCGGCTGACCTGCGTCGCCGCGTCGATTCCCGGACGGTTGCCACCCTTTCGCAGGGCTTGTGAAGGGCTCGTGCAGACTGGCCGGATGCGCACTGAGGTTGTTTCGGAGCCCGGCCGTCCCGACTGCCCCAACGAGGACTTCGCGAGTATCGGACTACCCGCGTCTGGACAGGGTGGTTGCCTTGTCGTCCTGGACGGGGTGACACCACCGCGGACCGGCACGGGGTGTTCGCATTCGGTCTCCTGGTTCACCGCGCGGCTGGGCGGCGCACTGACCGAACTGACGGTTTCCTGCCGAGATCTGACGCTGCCGGAGATTCTTT
Source organism: Streptomyces sp. NPDC001204 (assembly GCF_053598035.1). Lineage (NCBI taxonomy): Bacteria > Bacillati > Actinomycetota > Actinomycetes > Kitasatosporales > Streptomycetaceae > Streptomyces > Streptomyces sp. NPDC001204. Next base: position 151,021 of record NZ_JBSFJL010000001.1, read on the forward strand.
CGCGGGCGATCCTCCGTACCGCCGAGTCACACGCTCCCACCTGTGACCTTTCTCACCCGCGTACACCTCAGGCGACCGTCGTCCTGGCCCGCTGGTCGGCGGAGACGGTCGAGTACCTGGTGCTGTCCGACTCGGTCCTGCTGCTGGAGTCCCCCGACGGCCCGGTCACCCCGGTCCTGGACGACCGGCTGGCCCGGCTGCCCCGGGCCTCGCTCGCCACGGACGCGCTCATCGACGCCGTCGTGCGCAACAAGGAGGGCGGCTTCTTCACCGCGGCGGCGGATCCCTCGGTGGCCGCCCGCGCCGTGACGGGCGGCGTGCCGCGCGCCGAGGTCCGCGCGCTGGCCGCGCTGACGGACGGCGCGGCGCGGTGGGTGGAGAAGTTCCACGCGGGCGACTGGGCACGGTGCCTCGGTCTCGTGCGCGAGGAGGGGGCGGGCTCGCTCGTGGGCCGGGTGCGGGCCCTGGAGGCGGCCGACAAGGAGGAGCGGACGTATCTGCGCCGCAGCAAGACGCACGACGACGCGACGGTGGTGTTCGTGGAACCGTGAGCGCCGGGGCCGTGGGCCGGCTACTTCTCCGTGACTTCGTTCAACTCGTGGAGCAGCCGGGCCAGTTCGGCCACCTCACGGCGGTCCCAGTGGGCGAGCTGGCTGACGTAGCGGGCGCGGCGGGCCTCGCGCACCTGGCCGACCCGGCGGCGGCCGTCGTCGGTGAGGGCCACCAGCCAGGCCCGGCCGTCGGCGGGGTCCGGTTCCCGGGCGACCAGGCCGAGTTCCTCCAGGGCGTGCAGCTGACGTGACATGGTCGCCTTGCCGACGCCGATGTAGCCGGCCAGCTCCGTGGCGCGCTGGCGGCCGCACTCGTCCAGGCGGACCAGCAGTCCGTAGGCGGCGGGCTCCAGGTGGGGGTGGACCTCGCGGGCCATCTCGCCCTGGTTGGCCCGTGCGCGCCGCAGCAGCACCGTCAGTTCCCGTTCGAGGGACAGGAACTCCCGGTCCGCGCCGCTCGGTGCGCGGCCGGACGCGACCTCACGTCCGGCGTTTGCGTCTTCGTGCACGTCAGCCCCTGCCTGAAGGTTTCCCGGTCCTGAAAGTTTCCGCCAGTCGGCACCATCACCGCAGCTCCGCCAGTATTTCGCAGGCGTAGACCATCGGCAGACTCCGGGCCCCCTTCCCAGGCGCCGGTCTACGTGCGTAGCTTCTTTGCCAGGCAATTACCGGCATGCTCACGTCACTGCTGTCGCCCGTGGTCGCGGGCCGGCGTGGCCCTGCTCGTCAGCGCGACCGGGACATACCCGTGACCGGGACATGCCCGTATCCCCCCACCGAGCACCACCGAGCTTCGGAGGCACGTCATGTCCGTGCACAGATCCGGAACGGCCCGCGTACGGCGGCTCAGCGCCGCGGGAATCCTGCTCGCCGCGTTCTCCCTGCTCCTCACCCTCCCCTCCGCCGCCGCCACCGTGCCCGCGCGCGGCTCCGCCTACATGGGCATGGGCGTCGTGCCGCACGACGGCCAGGGCGGAACGCCGGCCGGCGGGGACGCCACCCAGACCGAGGGCGTCGACGTGGCCAGCTACCAGGGCAACGTCGCCTGGTCCACGCTGTGGAACAGCGGCGTCAAGTGGGCGTACACGAAGGCCAGCGAGGGGACGTACTACACGAATCCCTACTTCGCCCAGCAGTACAACGGCTCGTACAACGTCGGCATGATCCGCGGCGGGTACCACTTCGCGACCCCGGACACCACCAGCGGCGCCGTCCAGGCCAACTACTTCGTCGACCACGGCGGCGGCTGGTCCCGCGACGGCAAGACCCTGCCGGGCGTCCTGGACATCGAGTGGAACCCGTACGGGGCCTCCTGCTACGGCAAGACGGCGAGCGCCATGGTCGGCTGGATCGCCGACTTCCTGAACACCTACAAGGCCCGCACGGGCCGGGACGCCGTGATCTACACGGCCACCAGCTGGTGGACCGAGTGCACCGGCAACTACGGCGGCTTCGCCGCCAACAACCCGCTGTGGATCGCCCGTTACGCCTCCGACCCGGGCACCCTGCCGGCCGGCTGGGGCTACTACACCATGTGGCAGTACACGTCGTCCGGCCCGACGGTCGGCGACCACGACAAGTTCAACGGCGCGCTCGACCGCGTACAGGCACTCGCCAACGGCTAGCCCTCCGCCAACTCCCCGATCGCGGGCAGGGGGTCGCCCCCGACCGGGGCTCGGGGCGCTCCCGGCGCAAACGCGGCGGCCCGCACCAGGAGCGCCCCGGGACACACGAATCCCCCGCCGCCCCGGGGCTTGTGGGCTCGACCGGAGCCCCCCGGGGGGGACTGCGGGAGTACCGGGGCGTGACGGTTCAGCCGGAGAACCCGCCGTGGCCGTACAGCCGGGAAAGCCCGGGCACGGCCACACGGCCGCAGGCTCGCCGCGCTCGGCGGCCGGGTCTCGCGGCCGGTCGTGGTGGCCTGCCGGCGGGCGAGGGCGGCCGGCGGGCCAAGGTGGGCCGTACTCACGCACCGGGCGTGGGGTTCGGCCGGGAAGGACCCGGCCGAAACCCACGCCCCAGTGAACCGCTCACCGCACGGCGGCACTACGCGGCGGCCGGGATCTCCGTTGACGCACCGTTCGTCGCGGGAGTGAGGGCCAGTTCCAGGACCTGGCGGACGTCGGTGACGGCGTGGACGTCGAGCTTGTCCAGCACCTCCGCCGGGACGTCGTCCAGATCGGGCTCGTTCCGCTTGGGGATGACCACCGTCGTCACACCCGCGCGATGGGCGGCGAGCAGCTTCTGCTTGACGCCGCCGATGGGCAGGACACGCCCGGTCAGCGAGACCTCGCCGGTCATCGCCACGTCCGTGCGGACCAGGCGGCCGGACAGGAGCGAGGCGAGCGCGGTCGTCATCGTGATGCCCGCGCTCGGACCGTCCTTCGGCACCGCGCCCGCCGGGAAGTGGATGTGCACACCCCGGTCCTTCAGGTCGCCCACGGGCAGCTCCAGCTCGGCGCCGTGGCTGCGCAGGAAGCTCAGCGCGATCTGCGCGGACTCCTTCATCACGTCGCCCAGCTGACCGGTCAGGGTCAGTCCGGCCGCGCCCGTCTCCGGGTCCGCCAGGGACGCCTCGACGAAGAGGACGTCGCCGCCGGCCCCGGTGACCGCGAGGCCCGTCGCCACGCCCGGCACGGACGTACGCCGCTCGGCCGGGTCCTGGGCGGACTCCGGAACGTGGTGCGGGCGGCCGATCAGCCCCCGCAGTTCACCGTCGGTGACGGTGAACGGCAGGTCCCGCTCCCCCAGTTCGTGCTGCGCCGCGATCTTGCGCAGCAGCCGTGCGATGGACCGCTCCAGGGTGCGCACGCCCGCCTCGCGCGTGTACTCGCCGGCGAGCCTGCGCAGCGCGCCCTCCTCGATCGTCACCTCGTCCCGGCGCAGGCCGGCCCGCTCCAGCTGGCGCGGAAGCAGGTGGTCGCGCGCGATGACGACCTTCTCGTCCTCGGTGTAGCCGTCCAGGCGCACGATCTCCATCCGGTCGGCCAGCGCCTCCGGGATCGCCTCCAGGACGTTGGCCGTGGCCAGGAAGACGACGTCGGACAGGTCCAGCTCCACCTCCAGGTAGTGGTCCCGGAAGGTGTGGTTCTGCGCCGGGTCCAGGACTTCGAGCAGGGCCGCGGCCGGGTCGCCGCGGAAGTCGGAGCCCACCTTGTCGATCTCGTCCAGCAGGATCACCGGGTTCATCGACCCGGCCTCCTTGACGGCACGCACGATCCGCCCGGGCAGCGCGCCGACGTACGTACGCCGGTGGCCGCGGATCTCGGCCTCGTCGCGGACGCCGCCCAGGGCGACGCGCACGAACTTCCGTCCCATCGCGTGGGCGACGGACTCGCCGAGGCTGGTCTTTCCCACACCGGGCGGCCCGACGAGCGCGAGCACGGCACCACCGCGCCGCCCGCCAATCACGCCCAGGCCCCGGTCGCCGCGCCTCTTGCGCACCGCCAGGTACTCGGTGATCCGCTCCTTCACGTCCTCCAGGCCCGCGTGCTCGGCGTCCAGGACCGCCTTGGCACCCTGGATGTCGTAGGCGGAAGCGCTGTCATCGGTTCGCTCGTTCCACGGCATGTCGAGGATCGTGTCGAGCCAGGTGCGGATCCAGGAGCCCTCGGGGGAGGCGTCGGAGGCGCGCTCCAGCTTGTCGACCTCCTTGAGCGCGGCTTCCCGGACCTTCTCGGGCAGGTCGGCGGCCTCGACGCGGGCGCGGTAGTCGTCGGACTCCTCGCCGTCGCTCTCGCCGTTCAGCTCGCGCAGTTCCTTGCGGACGGCCTCCAGCTGGCGCCGCAGCAGGAACTCGCGCTGCTGCTTGTCGACGCCCTCCTGGACGTCCTTGGCGATGGACTCCGCCACGTCCTGCTCGGCGAGGTGGTCGCGCAACTGCTGGGTGGCGAGCTTGAGCCGGGCCACCGGGTCGGCGGTCTCCAGCAGCTCGACCTTCTGCTCGGTGGTCAGGAAGGGCGAGTAGCCGGAGTTGTCGGCGAGCGCGGAGACGTCGTCGATGGCCTGCACGCGGTCGACCACCTGCCAGGCGCCGCGCTTGCGCAGCCAGGCCGTGGCGAGCGCCTTGTACTCCTTCACCAGCTCGGCGACCTGGCCGGGCAGAGGTTCGGGCAGGTTCTCCTCGATCCGGGTCCCTTCGACCCACAGCGCCGCGCCGGGACCGGTGGTCCCGGCACCGATCCGCACACGTCCGCGACCGCGGATGAGCGCGCCCGGGTCACCGTCGGCCAGCCGGCCCACCTGCTCGACCGTGCCCAGCACACCGGTTCTGGCGTACGTCCCCTCGACCCTCGGGACCAGCAGCACCCTGGGCTTGCCGGGCTCGTCCCGCGCGGCGGCCTGCGCGGCCTCCACCGCGGCCCGTACCTCGGCGTCGCTCAGGTCCAGCGGAACCACCATTCCGGGCAGCACGACCTCGTCATCGAGTGGCAACACGGGCAGGGTGAGCGGTGTGAAGGCAGTGGACTCAGCAGCCATGATCTCCCCTTCGGCAGTCAAGTTGAGCTATGCCGACTCAATGCACGACGCCGGTCGATTGTTCCCCGGCATCTGTTCGCTCTGAGCGATCGGGCATCCACAACCAGCACACAGGGAGAAAGAAGGGAGAAAGAAGGGAGAAAGAAAAGAGGAGGAGAGAGGGGAGAGGAAGGGGAGAGAGGAGAGGGGCAGGGAGCCAGAAGAGGCTCAGCCCGTCCCCGGCGCGGCACCCGTCTCCGCGAGGCGCACCCGCCGCCAGCGCCGCATCACCGGCCACGTCGCCACACCGAGCCCCACCGCGATCAGATGGCCGCAGCTCGTCATCGGATCGTCGAACGTGGCCAGGTCCTGAACCAGCATGCCCACGAACACGGTGAGCAGGGGCCAGCGCAGCCAGGGCGTGAGCAGGCCGGCCAGGGCGCCGAGACTGGCCGCGACACCGAAGCTGATGCCGTAGTCGAGGCGGTGCGCCGCACTGTCCGGCAGACGGCCCGTGAGCACCGCGAGCCCGATGGGGACCTCGGTGGCGAGGGTGGCCAGCACGTGCCCGAACAGGAACACACCGGCGGTGCGCAGACCGCCTATCCGGCGTTCCAGCGCGGTGAGCACCAGCAGGAAGCACAGGGAGTACGCCGACACGACGCCGCCCGCGATCCACAGCGCACTGGCCGGCAGCACCAGCAGGGGCGCCCGCACCAGGTGGGCGACATCCGTGCTGGAGCTCTGGCGCAGGGCGTCCACCACCGCGGGATCGGCGTACCGGGCGACGAGCGAGGTGACGGCGAGCAGGGCCGCGTACCCGAAGGTGAAGGGGGTGCCCACGGGCGTGGGCAGCAGCCGCCAGGGGCGCGGACCGCGCAGCCCCCGGAGTCCCGCGGCAGACCGCGCCGGGCGGGCCGGTTCCGCGCGCACGCCTTCCGGGACAGTGCCGCGCGCCCGCTGCTGCGGCATCCCGGCCGGCGCCCGCGGCACCTCCACCGGAACGCCGGCCACGACCGCGTCCGCGCCTCTGTCCGCACCGTCGTCCACGACGGCGTCCGGAGGCAGGGGCCCGCCCGAAGGTGCCGGCGGGCCCGAGGGGCCGGCCGTCGCGGTCCGTTCCACGGTGCGGCACTCCTTCCGTCGCGCCCCACACTTCGCATCCCTGGCGCCCCTGTCCATGACTGGCGCCACCCACGCGACAATTCTCAGCAACCTATTAGGTTCCCGGCCACCCCAGCTACCCCGGCTACCCCAACGATCCCAGCGATCCCAGCGATCCCAGCGACCCTGGCCCTCCGCCGACGAGCGCGGCACGCTCGCACACGGGTGTCACCCCTAATTCATGTGGCCGTACGGGTCCGTTGGGGCAGGATGACCCCATGACCGGCTCGTACGACGCCCCCGAGGTGCTGGACCGCCGCGAGGGCCCCCACGGCGAGGTCGTGCTGCGCCGGCACGGGGCGCTGCTGCAGATCATTGCCAACGGCTGCTTCCTGATGGACACCTCCGACGGGCGCTCCGAGCGCCTCCTGGTCGACGCGGCGCTCGCCGCGCTGCCGGAGCGGCGGGCACCGAGCGTGCTGATCGGCGGCCTCGGCGTCGGCTTCTCACTCGCGCACGCCGCGGCGGACCCGCACTGGGGCCGGATCACCGTTGTCGAACGCGAACGCGCGATCATCGACTGGCACCGAGGCGGCCCCCTCGCCGAGCTGACCGCCGGCGCGCTGGCCGACCCGCGCACCGAGGTCGTCGAGGGCGACATGATCGCCTACGTCAATGAGACATCCGACACGTTCGACGCGCTGTGCCTGGACATCGACAACGGCCCCGACTGGACGGTCACCGACGACAACCAGGAGCTGTACGGACAGGCCGGACTGGCAAGCTGCGCAAGGGTGTTGGAGCCGGGCGGGGTACTCGCCGTATGGTCCGCGAAGCCATCTGCGGAATTTGAAGGAACCTTGCGGAATGTCGGATTCCGACAGGTGCGCACCGAAGAGGTCCCCGTTGCCCGGGGCGTTCCGGACGTCGTGCACCTCGCGGTCCGACCTGGATAGCAAAGGCGTGGGGAGTCCCCGTACGCTGCTCCCTTGGCGCCGATCATTCAAGCGTCAATCGCAACTACGCGCAGTCAAGGAATCACCCCACGGATTCCGGAAAGCACACTCAGGGGCGGGCGATGGAGCAGACACACACCGCGCACAACGGCACGACGGCCACCCCGGGCGCCCAGCGCCGGGTCCTGGTGGTCGAGGACGACCAGACCATCATGGATGCCATCGCCACCCGTCTGCGCGCCGAGGGATTCCTCGTGCAGACCGCGGGCGACGGCCCGGCCGCCGTGGACACCGCCGAGGCCTGGCAGCCGGACCTGCTGATCCTCGACATCATGCTGCCTGGCTTCGACGGCCTGGAGGTCTGCCGCCGCGTGCAGGCCCAGCGCCCGGTGCCGGTGCTGATGCTCACGGCGCGCGACGACGAGACCGACATGCTGGTCGGCCTCGGGGTCGGCGCCGACGACTACATGACCAAGCCGTTCTCGATGCGGGAGCTGGCCGCACGCGTGCATGTGCTGCTGCGCCGCATGGAGCGGGCCGCGCTGGCCGCGGCGACCCCGCGCAGCGGCATCCTGCGCCTGGGCGAACTGGAGATCGACCACGCCCAGCGCCGGGTGCGCGTGCGCGGCGAGGACGTCCACCTCACGCCGACGGAGTTCGACCTCCTGGTCTGCCTGGCGAACACCCCGCGCGCGGTGCTCTCGCGCGAGCAGCTGCTGGCCGAGGTGTGGGACTGGGCGGACGCCTCCGGCACCCGGACCGTGGACAGCCACATCAAGGCACTGCGCCGGAAGATCGGCGCCGAGCGGATCCGCACAGTGCACGGCGTGGGCTACGCGCTGGAGACACCGACACCGTGAGCGACGGGCCGGCCGCACGGAGGGACCAGGGCGAGCCCTGGGGTGGCGTTCGCCCGTTCTCGATCAAGACCAAGCTCGGCGCGCTGGTCGTCATATCGGTGCTGATCACCACCGGTCTGCTGATGATCGCGGTGCGCACGGCGACCGAGCTGCGCTTCATCACGGTCTTCTCGATGATCGCCACGCTGCTCATCACGCAGTTCGTGGCGCACTCGCTGACCGCGCCGCTGGACGAGATGAACACGGTGGCCCGCTCGATCTCGCACGGCGACTACACGCGCCGGGTGCGCGAGAGCCGCCGGGACGAGCTGGGCGACCTGGCCCAGACGATCAACCGCATGGCCGACGAGCTGGCGGCCCAGGACCGCCAGCGCAAGGAGCTGGTGGCGAACGTCTCGCACGAGCTGCGCACGCCCATCGCGGGCCTGCGCGCGGTGCTGGAGAACATCGTCGACGGGGTCACCGAGGCCGATCCCGAGACCATGCGCACGGCGCTGAAGCAGACCGAGCGGCTCGGCCGGCTGGTGGAGACGCTGCTGGACCTGTCCCGCCTGGACAACGGCGTGGTGCCGCTGAAACTGCGCCGCTTCGAGGTGTGGCCCTACCTGTCGGGCGTGCTGAAGGAGGCCAACATGGTCGCCTCGGCCCGCGCGGGCATCGCCTCCGACTCCGGCAGCCACTCCCGTACGGACGTCCATCTGCACCTGGACGTCTTCCCGCCCGATCTGACCGCGCACGCCGACCCCGAGCGCATCCACCAGGTGGTCGCCAACCTGATCGACAACGCGGTCAAGCACAGCCCGCCGCACGGGCGCGTGACGGTGAAGGCGCGGCGCGGCCCGCAGCCGCAGTCGCTGGAGCTGGAGGTCCTGGACGAGGGGCCCGGCATCCCGCGCTCGGAGTGGCACCGCGTCTTCGAGCGTTTCAACCGGGGCGCGGTGAACCGGCCGCACGGCCCGGGCAGCGACGGCGGCACCGGACTCGGCCTGGCGATCGCCCGCTGGGCGGTGGATCTGCACGGCGGCCGGATCGGGGTGGCCGAATCCGAGCGGGGCTGCCGGATCCTCGTCACTCTTCCGGGCCTGCCCTCTTTGCCAAGTTGACGTAAAGTTCGATCACGAACCCCAAGATCCACGAGCATCCGCGCAGGCGGACACGTGTGATCAGGACGGGGCCTGCATCCCATAAGGGTCAGGCCCGGGTCCCCCCTTCCCTGGCGCAGCGGAACTACGCTTGTTTCCCGCCATTTCAACCCCCGAAACCCGGGTTTTGATGTGACTTACATGACGAAGGAGTGGCCCGGCCTGACCTTCCCCCTCTCGGGGGCGTAGCCTTTATTCCCGCTGTCCATCATTCTTGTGAAGCGGAAGAGGGCGGTTGCCGCCGTGTCGCCACAGTCCCCCAGTAACTCGAGCATCTCGACCGACACCGACCAAGCCGGGAAGAACCCCGCGGCCGCGTTCGGTGCCAACGAGTGGCTCGTCGACGAGATCTATCAGCAGTACCTCCAGGACCCGAACTCCGTAGACCGCGCCTGGTGGGACTTCTTCGCCGACTACAGGCCGGGGGCTGCCGCCCCGCAGGCCCCGGCGGGTACCGCGGCCGCGGGGGCCGCGGAGACCACCACCACGGCTCAGGCGGCGCCCGCCGCCGCTCCGGCCGCCCCGGCCCGGCCCGCTGCCCAGGCCGCCGCCGCGCCCGCCGCTCCCGCGCAGGCCCCGGCCGCGCCGCGGCCCGCGGCAGCCGCTCCGGCTCCCGCGAAGCCCGCGGCCCAGGCCCCGGCGCCGGCGAAGCCCGCCGCCAAGGCCGAGCCCGCCGCAGAGGCGCCCGCGGGTCCGGAGTTCGTCACGCTGCGTGGTCCCTCCGCCGCGGTCGCGAAGAACATGAACGCCTCGCTGGAACTGCCCACGGCCACGTCCGTGCGCGCCGTCCCGGTGAAGCTGCTGTTCGACAACCGCATCGTCATCAACAACCACCTCAAGCGGGCCCGCGGCGGGAAGATCTCCTTCACGCACATCATCGGCTACGCGATGGTCCAGGCCATCAAGCAGATGCCGTCGATGAACTGGTCCTTCGCCGAGAAGGACGGCAAGCCCACCCTGGTCAAGCCGGACCACGTCAACCTCGGCCTGGCCATCGACCTGGTCAAGCCCAACGGCGACCGCCAGCTCGTCGTGGCCGCCATCAAGAAGGCCGAGACGCTGAACTTCTTCGAGTTCTGGCAGGCCTACGAGGACATCGTCCGTCGCGCCCGCGACAACAAGCTGACGATGGACGACTTCACCGGCGTCACCGTCTCCCTCACCAACCCCGGCGGTCTCGGCACGGTCCACTCCGTGCCGCGCCTGATGCCCGGCCAGTCGGTGATCATGGGCGTCGGCTCCATGGACTACCCGGCGGAGTTCCAGGGCACCTCCCAGGACACCCTGAACAAGCTCGGCATCTCCAAGGTCATGACGCTCACGTCGACCTACGACCACCGGGTGATCCAGGGCGCCGCCTCCGGCGAGTTCCTGCGCGCCGTCGCCAACCTGCTGCTCGGCGAGCGCGACTTCTACGACGACATCTTCAAGTCGCTGCGCATCCCCTACGAGCCGGTCCGCTGGCTCAAGGACATCGACGCCTCGCACGACGACGACGTCACGAAGGCCGCCCGCGTCTTCGAGCTGATCCACTCCTACCGGGTCCGCGGCCACGTCATGGCCGACACCGACCCGCTGGAGTACCAGCAGCGCAAGCACCCCGACCTGGACATCACCGAGCACGGGCTCACCCTGTGGGACCTGGAGCGCGACTTCGCGGTCGGCGGCTTCGCCGGCAAGACGCTGATGAAGCTGCGCGACATCCTCGGCGTCCTGCGCGACTCGTACTGCCGCACGGTCGGCATCGAGTTCATGCACATCCAGGACCCCAGGCAGCGCAAGTGGATCCAGGACCGCGTGGAGCGCCCGCACTCCAAGCCGGAGCGCGAGGAGCAGCTGCGCATCCTGCGCCGGCTGAACGCGGCCGAGGCCTTCGAGACCTTCCTGCAGACGAAGTACGTCGGCCAGAAGCGGTTCTCCCTGGAGGGCGGCGAGTCCGTCATCCCGCTGCTGGACGCGGTCATCGACTCGGCGGCCGAGTCCCGCCTGGACGAGGTCGTCATCGGCATGGCCCACCGCGGCCGCCTCAACGTCCTGGCCAACATCGTCGGCAAGTCGTACGCGCAGATCTTCCGCGAGTTCGAGGGCAACCTCGACCCGAAGTCGATGCACGGCTCCGGCGACGTGAAGTACCACCTGGGCGCCGAGGGCACCTTCACCGGCCTGGACGGCGAGCAGATCAACGTCTCGCTGGTGGCCAACCCCTCCCACCTGGAGGCGGTGGACCCGGTCCTGGAGGGCGTCTCCCGCGCCAAGCAGGACATCATCAACAAGGGCGGCACGGACTTCACGGTCCTGCCGGTGGCCATCCACGGCGACGCGGCCTTCGCGGGCCAGGGCGTGGTGGCCGAGACCCTGAACATGTCGCAGCTGCGCGGCTACCGCACCGGCGGCACGGTCCACATCGTCATCAACAACCAGGTCGGCTTCACGGCCGCCCCGGAGTCCTCGCGTTCCTCCATGTACGCGACGGACGTGGCGAGGATGATCGAGGCCCCGATCTTCCACGTGAACGGCGACGACCCGGAGGCCGTGGTCCGCGTGGCGCGGCTGGCCTTCGAGTTCCGCCAGGCGTTCAACAAGGACGTGGTGATCGACCTCATCTGCTACCGCCGCCGCGGTCACAACGAGTCGGACAACCCGGCCTTCACCCAGCCGCTGATGTACGACCTGATCGACAAGAAGCGCTCGGTGCGCAAGCTCTACACCGAGTCGCTGATCGGCCGGGGCGACATCACCCTGGAAGAGGCCGAGCAGGCGCTCCAGGACTACCAGGGCCAGCTGGAGAAGGTCTTCACCGAGGTCCGCGAGGCCACCTCCCAGCCGGCCTCCGGGGACGTCCAGGCGCCGCAGGACGGCTTCCCGGTCGCGGTGTCCACGGCCGTCTCAGCCGAGGTCGTCAAGCGCATCGCCGAGTCCCAGGTCAACATCCCCGACCACATCACCGTCCACCCGCGGCTGCTGCCGCAGCTCCAGCGCCGGGCGGCGATGGTCGAGGACGGCACGATCGACTGGGGCATGGGCGAGACCCTCGCCATCGGCTCGCTGCTCCTGGAGGGCGTCCCGGTCCGGCTGTCCGGCCAGGACTCCCGCCGCGGCACCTTCGGCCAGCGGCACGCGGTGATCATCGACCGTGAGACGGGCGAGGACTTCACCCCGCTGCTGTACCTGTCCGAGGACCAGGCGCGGTACAACGTCTACGACTCCCTGCTGTCCGAGTACGCGGCGATGGGCTTCGAGTACGGCTACTCGCTGGCCCGCCCGGACGCGCTGGTGATGTGGGAGGCCCAGTTCGGCGACTTCACCAACGGCGCCCAGACCGTGGTGGACGAGTTCATCTCCTCCGCCGAGCAGAAGTGGGGCCAGACCTCCGGCGTCACCCTGCTCCTGCCGCACGGCTACGAGGGCCAGGGCCCGGACCACTCCTCCGCCCGCCCGGAGCGGTTCCTCCAGCTGTGCGCGCAGAACAACATGACGGTCGCGATGCCGACCCTGCCCTCGAGCTACTTCCATCTCCTGCGGTGGCAGGTGCACAACCCGCACCACAAGCCGCTGGTCGTCTTCACCCCGAAGTCGATGCTGCGCCTGAAGGCCGCGGCGTCGAAGGCGGAGGAGTTCACCACGGGTCAGTTCCGTCCGGTCATCGGTGACGAGTCGGTGGACCCGGCGGCGGTGAAGAAGGTCGTCTTCACCGCGGGCAAGGTCTACTACGACCTGGACGCCGAGCGCCGCAAGCGCGGCGCGACGGACCCCGCGGCTGCCGAGACGGCGATCATCCGCCTCGAGCGGCTGTACCCGCTGCCGGGTGCCGAGCTCCAGGCGGAGATCGCCAAGTACCCGAACGCGGAGAAGTACCTGTGGGCCCAGGAGGAGCCGGCGAACCAGGGCGCGTGGCCGTTCATCGCCCTGAACCTCATCGACCACCTGGACCTGGCGGTCGGCGCGGACATCCCGGCCGGCGAGCGCCTGCGCCGCATCTCCCGTCCGCACAGCTCCTCTCCGGCCGTCGGTTCCGCGAAGCGGCACCAGGCGGAGCAGGAGCAGCTGGTGCGCGAGGTGTTCGAGGCGTAACCGCCCCCGCGCGTCGTACCTGACCGGGCCGCACCCCCTGAACGGGGGTGCGGCCCGGTCGTTTCGGCGCACCTATCCTTGACCACATGTACTTCACAGACCGTGGCATCGAAGAGCTGGAGAAGCGGCGGGGCGAGGAGGAGGTCACCTTCGAGTGGCTGGCCGAGCAGCTGCGGACCTTCGTCGACCTGAATCCGGACTTCGAGGTGCCGGTGGAGCGGCTGGCGACCTGGCTGGCCCGGCTGGACGACGAGGACGACGAGTAGAGACCGACGTCCGTTCGGTGCGGGGCGCTCCCTTGGGGGCGCCCTGTTCGCATTTCGGGGGCCTGCCCTTGCCTCACCGGAACGAGTGTCTTGACTTCACGCGGACGCGATATATCGTGGATGCAGGCGACGCGATATGGCGTGTCGCGTCCCGTCCGGGGAGGTCTGCACCATGTCCGAGTGGTCCGTCGGTGAGCCCAGGAAGCTCACCTTCGACGAGCCGGTGACCGCACTCAACGTCCGCATCGTGCACGGAACGGTGAACGTCGTGGGTGCCGACGAGGGCCCGGCCCGCCTGGAGGTCTCGGAGATCGAGGGACCTCCCCTGATCGTCACCCAGCAGGGCGGAACGCTGACGGTGGCGTACGAGGACCTGCCCTGGAAGGGCTTCCTCAAGTGGCTGGACAACAAGGGCTGGCGGCGCAGCGCCGTGGTCTCCGTGGCCGTTCCGGCGAGCGCGCGCGTGGAGCTGGGCGTGGTCGGTGCCGGCGCGATGGTCTCGGGAATCGACGGACGCGCCGAGGTCAAGGGCGTCTCCGGGGACACCACCCTGGTGGGCCTGACGGGCCCGGTGCGCGCGGACACCGTGTCGGGGAACGTGGAGGCACAGGCCCTCTCCGGTGATCTGCGGTTCAACTCGGTCTCCGGCGACCTGACGGTGGTGGACGGCGCCGGCCCCTCGGTCAGGGCGGACTCGGTGAGCGGGTCGATGGTCGTCGACCTCGACCCGGCGGGCGGCCCCACCGACGTCAGCCTGACCAGCGTCTCCGGTGAGATCGCCATCCGGCTCCCCCACCCGGCGGACGCACGGGTGGACGCGAACACCGCGAGCGGGACGGTGTCCAACGCCTTCGAGGACCTCAAGGTCGGCGGCCAGTGGGGCGCCAAGCGGATCACCGGCCGCCTCGGCGCGGGCAACGGCCGGCTGAAGGCGACCACCGTCTCCGGCTCCATCGCGCTGCTGCGGCGCCCGCCCACGGAGGACGGACCGTGGGAGGCGCAGCCGCGGGACGCCCGCCCGGCCGGGGAATCCAGCGGCGGCACCGCCGGTGACACGACCGGCAAGGCCGATGGCACGACCGACAAGAAGGTGCTCTGACATGCCTCCCGTCTTCGCCCACGGCCGCCTGCGCCTCTACCTGCTCAAGCTGCTCGACGAGGCCCCGCGCCACGGCTACGAGGTGATCCGGCTGCTGGAGGAGCGCTTCCAGGGCCTGTACGCCCCCTCGGCGGGCACGGTGTATCCGCGGCTGGCCAAGCTGGAGGCCGAGGGCCTGGTCACGCACACCACCGAGGGCGGCCGCAAGGTGTACGCGATCACGGACGCGGGCCGCGCCGAACTGGCCGACCGCAGTGGTGAGCTGGCCGACCTGGAGCTGGAGATCCGCGAGTCCGTCGCCGAACTCGCCGCGGAGATCCGCGCCGATGTGCGCGGCGCCGCGGGCGATCTGCGGCGCGAGATGCGCGCGGCGGCGTCCCAGGCCCGGGAGGGCACCGGGGAACACGGAGAGCACGGCGAGCACGGCAAGGCCGACGACAAGGAGGCCTGGCAGGCCGCCAAGGAGGAGATGCGGCGCGTCAAGCAGGAGTGGAAGGAGCAGGCGCGGCGCGCGAAGGAGGAGAGCCGCAGGGCGCGCGACGAGGCCCAGCGGGCCCGGCGGCAGGCCAAGGAGGCTCAGGAGCGGGCGCGGACCCAGGCGCAGGAGGAGTTGCAGCGTATCGCCAAGCGGGTCCAGGAGCAGGTGCAGGACCACTTCAGCCGGGGCGACTGGCCCACGGGGGTGCGCGAGGGCCTGACCGAACTCGCCAAGGAGTTCGGCGACTTCGGCAAGGATTATGTCGGCCGCGGCACGGCCCGCCCCGAGTACTCCACGACCCCGGAGGACTTCCCGGCCGACTACGAACCGGCCTGGGCGCACGAGGACCCCACCGGCGACCCGGCCCGCGACCTGGACCGCCTCCTGGACCGCTTCCGCGACGACATCCGCGACACGGCCCGGGACAACGGCATCACCGCCGACCAGCTCCGTGAGGCCCGCCGCCATCTGTCGACGGCGGCGGCCCACATCGCCTCGCTCCTGCACCGCCCGAAGGTCTGACGGCGCCCGCCGGCCCGTTCCGGCGGCCGCCCCTCGACTCAGCCGGCCGCCCGTGCCTGTCCCCCGCCGTACAGCACGCGGGTCACCGACTCGTGGGTCACGCCGTGGTCGGCGAGGGCCTCGGCGGGCACGCCCGGGCGGACGGTCAGGGCGAGGAGGATGTGCTCGTCGCCGATGTGCCGGTCACGGTGGGCCACCGCCGAGCGCAGGGCCTTCTCAAGGGTGTCCTTGGCGCTCCGGCCGAAGGCGCGGCGGCCCGGCCAGGCACCCTTGCCCTGCCGGTCGCCGGACATCGCCCCGACGCCGTGCGCCTCCTCCACCCGGGAGACGATCTCGGAGACGTCGATGCCCAGGCCCGCGAGGGCGTCGGTGTCGGCCCGGGACAGGCCGGCGCGCCGCCGCGCGTCGTGCAGCGCCTGCCGCACGGGCTCCCCGCGCTCGTCGAGCCCCAGCGCCGCCAGCGCGAAGGACCCACGGCTGCCCTGGCGGTCGAGAAGGGCGAGCAGCAGGTGCTCGGCGTCCACGGTCTGCGCTCCCGCGTCCTCGGCGTACTCCACCGCACCCCGCACCACGGCCCGGGCGTCCTTCGTGAACCGTTCGAACATCACTGCCTCCCGTACTTCTTGTGCACGGCCTGCCTGCTCACTCCGAGCTCGGCGGCGATCTCCTGCCACGACCAGCCCTGGTTGCGCGCACTGCGCACCTGCACCGCCTCCAGCTGCTCGAGCAGCCGGCGCAGCGCGGCGACGGCCCGCAGCCCGACTCGGGGATCGCGGTCGCCTGCGCGCTCGGCGAGATCCGTTGCTTCGGTCATGCTGTCAACTTACATTGACGCCGCGAGGGTTGTCAACCGTGGTTGACGTATCCAGGGGGAGGCATCCGGGGGCCGGAGACGCCTCAGACGCGGGCAGGCGAACGGCGGGTCCGGAACACGCCGTTCGGACCCGCCGTTCGGAGAACAGATGGCGAGAGTCAGGAGTTGGTGAGCACGACCTTGCCGAAGTGGCCGCCCGACTCCAGCCGTTCGAAGCCCTCACGGGCCCGGTCGAGCGGCAGCACCTCGTCGATGACGGGACGGACCCCGGTGGCGGCGCAGAAGGAGAGCAGGTCCTCCAGTTCGTCCTTGGTGCCCATGGTCGAGCCGACGACCTTCAGCTCCAGGAAGAAGATGCGCGTCAGCTCGGCGTGGGACGGCCGGTCGCCGCTCGTGGCCCCGGAGATGACGATCGTGCCGCCGGGCCGCAGCGACTTGACCGAATGCGACCAGGTGGCCGCGCCGACGGTCTCGATCACCGCGTCCACCCGCTGCGGCAGCCGCGCCCCCGGCTCCAGCGCCTCCACCGCGCCCAGCTCCACCGCGCGCCTGCGCTTGGTCTCGTCCCGGCTGGTGGCGAACACCCGCAGCCCGGCCGCCTTGCCGAGCACGATCGCGGCCGTGGCGACACCGCCGCCGGCGCCCTGGACGAGTACGGAGTCGCCGGGACGCACGCCGGCGTTGGTGAAGAGCATGCGGTACGCCGTGAGCCAGGCCGTGGGCAGGCAGGCGGCCTCCGCGAAGGAGAGCTCCTTGGGCTTGGGCAGGACGTTCCAGGTCGGCACGGCCACCTGTTCGGCGAAGGTGCCCTGGTAGCGCTCGGTGAGGATGGACCGGGGCTCCCCGGGCCCGACCCCGTACCCGCTCTGTCCGATCACGGAGTGCAGGACGACCTCGTTGCCGTCCTCGTCGACGCCGGCGGCGTCGCAGCCGAGGATCATGGGGAGCTTGTCCTCGGACAGCCCCACCCCTCTCAGCGACCAGAGGTCGTGGTGGTTCAGTGAGGCGGCCCTGACGTTGACCGTGCTCCAGCCGGGTCGGGTCTCGGGGGCGGGACGCTCCCCCGACTCCAGGCCGCTCAACGGCTGGTCGCGGTCGATTCGGGCGGCGTAGACAGCGAACATGACCTTGACCATAGGGGTGCGCCCCGGCCGGCGGAACCACGCGCCTCTGTGACACTCACCCTCTTGCCGGGCAGGAGAACGCCGGGCAGGAGGACAAGAGAAACGGCCCCGTCCTCGGGGGACGGGGCCGTTCGGGCCGGCTCAGCGACGCGCCACGCCCTCGGCACGGGCCGCGGCGGCCACCGCCGCGGTCACGGCCGGGGCCACCCGCTCGTCGAACGGCGAGGGGATCACGTAGTCCGCGGCGAGGTCGTCCCCGACGACCCCGGCCAGCGCCTCGGCCGCCGCGATCTTCATTCCCTCGGTGATCCGGGACGCCCGCACCTGGAGCGCGCCCGCGAAGATGCCGGGGAAGGCCAGAACGTTGTTGATCTGGTTGGGGAAGTCCGAGCGCCCGGTCGCCACGACCGCCGCGTACTTGTGCGCGACCTCGGGGTGCACCTCGGGGTTCGGGTTGGCCATGGCGAACACGAAGGCGCCCTCGGCCATCGACGCCACGGCCTCCTCCGCGACCGTGCCGCCGGAGACGCCGATGAAGACGTCGGCGCCGGCCAGCGCGTCCTCCAGGGAACCGCTGATCCCGGCCTTGTTGGTGAACTCGGCCACCTCGCGCTTGACCTGCGTCAGGTCCGTGCGGTCCGCCGACACCACGCCCTTGCGGTCGGCGACCGCGACATCGCCGATACCGGCCTCGATCAGCATCTTGGCGATGGCCACACCGGCCGCGCCCGCGCCCGAGATGACGGCCCGCAGGTCCCCGATCGCCCGCCCGCTCAGCCGGGCCGCGTTGCGCAGCGCCGCGAGGGTCACGACCGCCGTGCCGTGCTGGTCGTCGTGGAAGACCGGGATGTCCAGACGTTCCTGGAGCCTGCGCTCGATCTCGAAGCACCGGGGGGCCGAGATGTCCTCCAGGTTCACGCCGCCGAAGGACGGCGCGAGGCGCACCACGGTCTCGACGATCTCGTCGACGTCGGTGCAGCTCAGCGCGATCGGCACCGCGTCCACGCCGCCGAACTGCTTGAACAGGATCGCCTTGCCCTCCATCACCGGGAGGGAGGCTTCGGGGCCGATGTCGCCGAGCCCGAGTACGGCCGTGCCGTCGGTCACGACGGCGACCACGGACGACTTCCACGTGTAGTCGTGGACCAGCTCCGGCTGCTCCGCGATGGCGGAGCACACGCGCGCGACGCCGGGTGTGTACGCCAGGGACAGGTCGTCCTTGTCGCGGACCGGCACGGTGGCCTGCACGGCCATCTTGCCGCCGCGGTGCAGCGCGAAGGCCGGATCGAAGGAATCGAGCGGCTCAGCCCCGCCGTCCTGATCCGTACCGCGGTCGCTGCGAGGATTGACGATCTCCGCTGCCACTTCGTTTTACCCCTTAAGTGTTCATGGTTTGAGGGTTGCCGCTCCTGGTGAGGAGCGGGCGGGACCGCGCACGGACCGTGAGTGATGCCTTCGGTCCCCTGCGCGACGGGCGCGCCGCACACGCGCCCTGAGCCCCGGATGAGGGGTGTAAAGAACCTTCTTACCGGACGACCGGCGTCAACGACGAGTCCATAACGTCAAGGTCACATGACGGAGGCACGGCACTTGGCCCAATATGGGGACAACTCGTCGTCGAATGCCCGACAGAGCCGCAACTGCACTCAAACATCGTGTCCCGGCAGGCCGCATCCTGAGACGGGCCGAAGATCTTCCGGCCGAAAGAAGGCATTCCCGCAGATGGTCCGGCTTCGCCGAAGCCGCTCAGCGTGGTTCGGGGGTCACCCGTTATCCGATTTTGACATGGCGACTCCCCTGAATGGCGCAGCCCGAATGGCAAGATGCGGTCAATCACACGAGGTCGCAACACCCGAAGGTGTGTGTTCTCGTCGCCCCGTCGGCAGCTCCATCCATCAGCCGGAGGAACCACAATGACCGCACGCTCCACCCGTCGTACGACCGCCGCGCACTCCCGGCTAGCTGCGGTCGGCGCGATCGTGGTCGCCGGCGCCCTGATCCTCACCGGCTGCGGTGACCAGACCAAGGACAAGAAGGAGCCGTCGGGCAGCGGCTCGTCGAACGCGGCCCCGCTGGCCGACAAGCTCCCGGCCCAGATCCGGGAGAAGGGCTCCATCAAGGTCGGCTCCGACATCGCGTACGCGCCGGTCGAGTTCAAGGACAAGTCGGGCAAGGTCGTCGGCCTCGACCCCGACGTCGCGGCCGCCCTGGGCAAGCAGCTCGGGGTGACCTTCGAATTCGAGAACGGCACCTTCGACGCCCTGCTCACCGGCCTGCGGTCCAACCGCTACGACATCGCCATGTCGGCCATGACGGACAACAAGAGCCGTCAGGAGGGCATCGACCCGAGCACGGGCAAGAAGGTCGGCGAGGGCGTCGACTTCGTCGACTACCTGACGGCCGGTGTCTCGATCTACACCCGCAAGGGCGACACCAAGGGCATCAACAGCTGGTCCGACCTGTGCGGCAAGAAGATCGCCCTGGAGCGCGGCACCGTCTCGGAGGACCTCGCGAAGTCCGAGGCGAAGAAGTGCCCGAGCAACAAGAAGCTCACCATCGAGCCGTTCGACGACGACCAGCAGGCCCAGACCCGTCTGCGCTCGGGCGGCGCGGACGCCGTCTCCTCCGACTTCCCGGTGGCCGCGTACGCGGTGAAGACCTCCGGCGGCGGCAACGACTTCGAGGTCGTCGGCCCGCAGGTCCAGGCGGCCCCGTACGGCATCGCCGTCAGCAAGACGAACACCCAGCTGCGCGACGCGCTCCAGGCCGCGGTGAACGCGATCATCAAGAACGGCGAGTACGAGAAGATCCTGGAGAAGTGGGGCGCCCAGGACGGTGCCGTGAAGGAATCCGTCATCAACGGCGGCAAGTGACCGTGCCCGAGCGGCCGCTGAGAGGCGACACCCGTGACTGCTGACATCGACAAGACGGCGGGGCCCAAGGACACACCCCCGGCCGGACCGCAGGCCATCAAGGCCATTCCGGTCCGGCACTACGGGCGGTACCTCACCGCCGCCGTCGCGATCGCGATCCTGGTCGCGATCATCTACGCGTTCGGCCAGGGCAAGATCAACTGGCACGCGGTTCCGGACTACTTCTTCGACGACCGGATCATCACCGGCGTCGGCAAGACCCTGCTGCTGACGGTCCTGTCGATGGTGATCGGCATCGTCGGCGGCATCATCCTGGCGGTGATGCGCCTGTCGAAGAACCCGGTGACCTCGTCCATCGCCTGGTTCTACATCTGGTTCTTCCGCGGCACCCCGGTCCTGGTCCAGCTGTTCCTGTGGTTCAACCTGGGCCTGGTCTTCGAGTACATCAACCTGATGCCGTTCTACAAGGACTACTGGTCGAACTTCATGACGCCGCTGCTGACGGCGCTGCTCGGCCTGGGTCTGAACGAGGCGGCGTACATGGCGGAGATCTGCCGCGCCGGTCTGCTCGCCGTCGACGAGGGCCAGACGGAGGCCGCCCACGCGCTGGGCATGAGCCACTCCAAGACCCTGCGCCGGATCGTCATCCCGCAGGCCATGCGGGTGATCGTGCCGCCGACCGGCAACGAGGTCATCAACATGCTGAAGACGACCTCGCTCGTGGCGGCCGTCCAGTTCTCGGAGCTGTTCCGTTACGCCCAGGACATCGGCCAGGTCTCCGGCGCCCCGGTGGAGATGTACTTCCTCGCCGCCGCCTGGTATCTGATCATGACCTCGGTGCTGAGCGTGGGCCAGTACTACATCGAGCGGTACTACGCCCGCGGCTCCAGCCGCAGCCTGCCGCCGACGCCGTGGCAGAAGGTCAGGGCGCACCTGACGTCCTTCTCCAGCAGGAAGGTCACGGCATGACCGACAAGCTCACCAAGCAGGACACCACCGAGCGCGACGCGGGCGCCGCGATGGTGAAGGCCGAGGGCGTCCACAAGTCCTTCGGCCAGGTGGAGGTGCTCAAGGGCATCGACCTGGAGGTCAGGCCCGGCGAGGTGTTCTGCCTCATCGGTCCCTCCGGCTCCGGCAAGTCGACGTTCCTGCGCTGCATCAACCACCTGGAGAAGATCAACGCGGGCCGGCTGTACGTCGACGGCGAGCTCGTCGGCTACCGCCAGCAGGGCGACAAGCTGTACGAGCTGCGCGACCGCGAGGTCGCCATGAAGCGCCGGGACATCGGCATGGTCTTCCAGCGTTTCAACCTGTTCCCGCACATGACCGCGCTGGAGAACGTCATCGAGGCGCCGGTCCAGGTCAAGGGCGTGAACAAGGGCGAGGCCAGGGACCGGGCCGTGCAGCTGCTGGAGCGCGTGGGCCTGGCCGACCGGGCGGGGCACTACCCCTCACAGCTCTCCGGCGGCCAGCAGCAGCGGGTGGCGATCGCCCGCGCCCTGGCCATGGACCCCAAGCTCATGCTGTTCGACGAGCCGACATCGGCGCTCGACCCGGAGCTGGTCGGTGACGTCCTCGACGTCATGCGCGACCTCGCCGAGTCCGGCATGACGATGGTCGTCGTCACCCACGAGATGGGCTTCGCCCGCGAGGTGGGCGACAGCCTGGTCTTCATGGACGAGGGCGTGGTGGTGGAATCCGGCCATCCGCGCGAGGTCCTGACGAACCCGCAGCACGAGCGCACGCAGTCGTTCCTGTCGAAGGTGCTGTAGCAGGACGCGAACGACGGCGGACGAGACGGACGAGGGGCGGTACGGGACGGATCCCGTACCGCCCCTCCCGTGTGCGGTGCGTGCGAGCCCTACTTGAGGGCGAGCAGCAGCGTGTCCGACGGCGAGCACCACACCGGGCGGGCCTCCGTGAAGCCCTGGTCGCGCAGTACGCGCGCGTGCCAGGCGGCGGCCGGCATGTCCCCGTCGGCGTGCTCGCCGTAGATCTCGAAGCGGCGGGCCGTCGGTTCGGCCAGCACCGGGTCCTTGGCGGCCAGCTGCCACCACTCGGCCCAGTCCAGGGCGCCGGCCCGCTTGGCCTGTTCCATGCACGCGTGCCGCTGGGCGCGTTCGGCCGCGTTGATCCTGGGGGTGGTCTCGTCGATCATGTGGTCCGCGTTCATGAAGACACCACCGTCGCGGACGAGTTCCGCGACCCGGCCGTAGAGGGCGGCGAGAGGTTCGCTGTGCAGCCAGTGCAGGGCCGTGGCGGTCAGAACGGCGTCGTAGGAGTCGTACGGCAGCTTCGCCGGCCAGTCGGGGTCCTTGAGGTCCGCGGTCACGAAGGAGACCCGCTCGTCGCCGTCGAAGGTGCCGCGCGCGATGGCGAGCAGCGCCGGGTCGAGGTCGACGCCGGTGCTGGTGGCCCCGGGGAAGCGGGCGAGCAGCCGGGCGGTGATGCTGCCGGTGCCGCAGGCGAGGTCCAGGACGCGCGGGGTGGTGCCGACGAGCGCCTCGACCATGTCGAGCATGATGCGGAAGCGTTCCTCGCGGTCGGGCATGTACCACTCCTGCTGGCGGTCCCAGCTCTCCTGCCAGGCGACCCAGTCGGCCCCCTCCGCGGTGATGCCCGTCCTCATGTCCGTCATCGCAGCCCTCCCTGCCCACGTCACGTAATACCCTTGAAGGCCAGCCGGCTGTTACCCGACCGCTCCTCGACCATAGAGCGCCTCCGTAAGGACTACAAGTGGAACTGGCCTATTACTCGGATTACGCCGTACGGCTCGTCAACAGCGAGGAACCGGCCCGGGGCAAGGACACTCTGACCTCGGTCGACGCGGTGCGGGACCTGTTCGGCGCCAACGCCTCGGCGGCCCGCCGCGCCACCGACGCCGATGTCACGCGCTTCCGCTCGGTGCGGGCCCGGCTGCGCTCGGTCTTCGAGGCCGCCGACCAGGGCGACGAGACGCTCGCGGTGGCCCTGCTGAACTCCCTGCTGCTGGAGTTCCCGGTGAGCCCGCAGATCTCGGGACACGACCACCGCGACGACGACGGCCGCCCGCTGTGGCACATGCACCTGGCGGACCACCCGTCCAACGCGACCGCCGGCTACGCGGCGATCGCGGCGATGGGGCTGGCCTTCCACCTCACGGAGTACGGCGTCGACCGCCTCGGCCTGTGCGAGGCCGCGCCGTGCCGCAACGCCTACCTGGACACCTCCACCAACCGTTCGCGCCGCTACTGCTCCGACCGCTGCGCAACCCGCGCGAACGTCGCCGCCTACCGGGCCCGCAAGCGCCTGGAGGCCGACCGGTCGGTGAACACGGGCCGGGCCGCCGACAGCGCCCAGCGCACGAGCGCCAGCGGCGAGCGCTGAGCGCGTCTGCGCGGCCGGTAGCGGAACCGCACCTTGCCCAGGACCAGGTCCTCGGGCACGGTCCCGTAGTCGGTGCTGTCCCCGCCCGCGTACGCGTTGTCGCCCAGCACCCACCAGCCGCTGTCGCGCCGCTCCGAGGCACGCTTGACGACCAGCAGGTCCTGCTGGAACGGATGCCGCAGGACCACCACGTCACCGGGCCGGATCCGGGCGCCGTACTGCACCACGAGCCGGTCCCCGTGGTGCAGCGTGGGCACCATGGACGGCCCGGTCACCTCGGCCAGCCCGAAGGGCAGCGCGGCGCCCCTGCGCTCGGTCTCCTGCGACAGCTCCGGCATCCCCGGCACCTCCCCGGTCACGTTCCTCCACCAGTCTCAGTCTCACCCCGGACTTTTGTCCTAAGCCCTAGGGGGCACTCGCGAAAACACGCCTGGCAGGGAGTAATGTCCCACCTGAGAAGACGATCACGAGGAAGGATGGCTCCATGCTTTCCCGCCTGTTTGCCCCCAAGGTCAAGGTCAGCGCGCACTGCGACCTTCCCTGCGGTGTGTACGACCCGGCCCAGGCCCGCATCGAGGCGGAGTCGGTGAAGGCCGTCCAGGAGAAGATGGCCGCGAACGACGACCCGCACTTCCAGGCGCGCGCCACCGTCATCAAGGAGCAGCGCGCCGAGCTGGCCAAGCACCACGTCTCCGTGCTGTGGAGCGACTACTTCAAGCCCCCGCACTTCGAGAAGTACCCGGAGCTCCACCAGCTGGTCAACGACACGCTGAAGGCCCTCTCCGCCGCCAAGGCCTCGACCGACCCGGCCACGGGCCAGAAGGCGCTGGACTACATCGCCCAGATCGACAAGATCTTCTGGGAGACCAAGAAGGCTTGATCTTGTATCACGCCCGTTGACCTGCGGTTTCCTTGACCGCCTGGTCTATCGGTCCGCACCCGGTCCGCAGTCCGCCGAGCACGGCGTCCATGACGGACCGGGTGCGGTCTTCTTCGCCCGGCCACAGGTGGGCGTAGATCCGCAGCGTGATGACTGCGGAAGCGTGGCCGAGGACCAGCCGGACCTGCTTGACGCTCGCGCCGCCGGCGATGAGCGCGGAGGCATAGAAGTGCCGCAGGTCGTGGGTCACCATGTGCGGCAGCTCGACGGCCTTGCGGCCCTCGCGGTCGGCTGCCTCGTTCTCCGCCGCCTGGAGCGCCCTGCGGGCGCAGTTCCACTCCGTCTTCCAGCGGCGGTAGTTGAGAGGCTCGCCCTCCTCCATGGTGAAGAGCCACTCCTTGGAGGGCCGTGCGGCCAAGTGCGCCAGGAGGGCATCCGTGACGACCTCGCCGACCGGGACCGTCCGCCGGGACTTGGCGGTCTTCGGCGGGCCGATCTTCCCGGACTGGAGACGCTGCCGCTCGACGCGGATGGCGCCGGCCTTGAAGTCGACATCCGACACCTTGAGACCGAGCAGCTCGCCTATACGCAAGCCTGAGCCGGCGAGCGTGACAATGGCGGCGCGGATGTACGGCGGCATCACGCGGGCCATGGCCTCAACCTGCGCGACTGTGGGCGGAGTGACCTCCTCGTCCGGCATGGGCGGGAGGGTGATCCGGCGGTACGGGCTGGACGCGATGACCTTGCCCTCGACGGCCGCGGTCATAACGCGCACGAGGACGTCGTAGACGTTGCGCACGCTGCCGGGGCCGAGCTGTTCGGACAGGCTCTTGAAGAGCACCTGTATGTCGTTACGGCGTATCGCCGCCATGGAGCGGGCTCCCAACGCCGGTACGAGGTGGAGCCGCAGCGCGTTGTCGGTGATGCGCTCGCCCGCCTCGCTGGCGATCAGCGAGCCCTCCCACTTCTCGGCGTACTTCTCGAACGTGACGCGGCCGGCGCGCGGGTCGACGTACTGGCCGGTGACCATGCTGGCCGTGACCTCGTCGAGCCAGCGCTGGGCGTCGAGCTTGCGGTCGAAGTGGCGGGCGTGCTCCTTGCCGTCGAGGTCTCGGTAGCGGGCCCGCCATTTGCCGTTGGGGCGCTTCTGGATGTTGGCCAAGTGGCCCCTCCTTCGTGTCGATTGTCAGTAGTGGCCGCCGTCCTCGATGTCGTTGCTGAGGGTGCGAGCGTCCCGCTCGTCGCCCATGAGGCGGAGGCACTGCTCGTGGATCGCCCGCGAGCTGTCTGGGTGGGCCTTGATGTGGTCGGCGATGGCAACCACGGCGTGGTGTAGACGGTCGCGCGCGTCTCGGGCTTCGTAGAACGCCTCGACGGCCTCTTGGACGAGCCGCCGACTGTCGATGTCGAGCCCCTCCAAGGGCGGGGACATCAGCTCTTCCAGGGGGAGCTCGAAGACGCGGCTGAAGGCGAGGGCCTCGTCGAGGTTGATGCGCCGGCGAGGCGTGCCGTTCTCGATGCGCCAGATCGCCGTCTGGTTCATCTTGACGCCGGCTCTGGTCACCCGATCCGCCAGCTCGGTCGTGCTCCACCCTCTGACCTCGCGCTCCAGGGCCACGCGCGCGGCCACGTTCCCTTCGCTGTAGAGCAGCGGCACCTCGCCGCCTTCGGGCCTGTCGCCTGCCATTGAACCTCCATCGCCACCGTCGCTATCCCAATTGAAACATGAGCTTCCCGATTTGGGTAACCGGCGATCCTGGGATACAACCTTATGCAGATCGAATCGTCACCTAGTCGAATGGGAATGCATGCGATACCTGACCACCGCCGAGGTCGCCGAGCGCTACCGCACGGCGGAGAGCACCGTCCGCTACTGGCGCCACACCAAGAAGGGGCCGCGCGGCATCAAGGTCGGCAAGCGGGTGCTGTACCCCGAGGCGGAGCTGCTGCGCTACGAGCGCACGCTGATCGACGGCCAGGACGAGTGGGGTCTGGCCTCATGAACCGCCGGCCGCCCGGGACACAGCAACGGCCCCCGGCGCGCCAACGCCGAGGGCCGAGGATTCCCCTGCACGTTGCCCATCCCTGAACGAACGAACCGGTGAGGGCCGGGACCTTGCCCGTCCCGTCCCTCACCTGAGAGGAACGTCTATGGAGGACCCTACGTCCCCCGCCACCTCGAAAGTATCCGACAAGGCCGTCTGGCCTGTCGCTGCGGTCCCCGGCCAGGGCATGCCCTGGCCGGGGACCGAACGGAGTCACGGTCCCCGGCGGCACCCGCCAGCGGCGATGCTGCGCCGGGTGTTCCGGTCGGGGACGGAAGCACCCCCAGCGCAGCACATGTGCAGGTCAGCGCCCTGGGGGCCGGTCCCGCAGGAGCGGAGGCCGGGGACCGGACGGAGGCTTTCGGTCCCCTGGTCCCCGAACCCGGTCCCCGATTCCCGGGCGAGCGCGCCGTAGTCCGAGCCGATGGCGAGAGCCACGGTCCCCACGTGTCTGCGGGGACCGTGGTCCCCGACGGCGGATCGGGGACCGGGGACCGCGCCGGTACGGGCGGCGGGACGGCCGACGAGGGAGCCGCGCTGCTGGATGACCTACGTGCGGCGATCGGCCGGTACGTGGTGCTACCGAGCGACGAGGCCCTGACGGCGGTCACGCTGTGGGTGGCGGCCTCCCACATCCAGCCGGCCCTCCAGCACGCGCCACGGCTGGCGGTGGTGGGGCCGACCAAAGGGTGCGGCAAGTCCCGCGTCCTGGACGTGCTCCACGAGACCGTGCACCAGCCGATGATGACGGTGAACACCTCGCCGGCGGTGGTCTTCCGCGTCATCGGCAAGAACCCGCCGACGCTGCTGGTGGACGAAGCCGACACCATCTTCGGTCCCAAGGCCGGCGACAAGGAGGACCTGCGCGGCCTGCTGAACGCCGGGCACCAGCGCAACCGCCCCGCCTGGCGGATCTCCGGCCCGGAGCACAAGCCGACGGCGTTTCCCACCTTCGCCATGGCCGCGCTCGCCGGGATCGGCGACCTGCCAGACACGATCATGGACCGGGCGGTCGTGCTCCGCATGCAGAAGCGCAAGCCGGGCGAGCGCATCGCCCCGTTCCGCTCGCGGTACTCCGTTCCGGAACTGAACGCGCTGCGCGACCGGCTGACCGCCTGGCTGGCACCGCTGCGGAGCACCGCAGAGGGCTTGGTTCGGCAGATGCCGGTCGAGGACCGCGCCGCCGACACGTGGGAGCCGCTGGTGATCGTCGCCGACCTGGCCGGCGGGCACTGGCCCGCCCAGGCCCGTGCGGCCTGCCTGGCGATGACGCGCAACGAGGTGGTCCAGGACGAGCAGACGACGCTGAAGACCCGGTTGCTCCGGGACATCCGACGAGTCTTCGAGCAACAGGGCGACCAGGAAGCACTGCGCAGCCACGACCTGCTCGCCGCCCTCGTCCAGGACGCCGAGGCACCGTGGGCCGAGTACGGGACGAAGGGCCTGAACGCCTACCACCTGGCCAACCTGCTGCGCGACTTCGGCATCAGCCCGGCCAACCACCGCTTCGAGAACGGCAGGCAGGCCAAGTCGTACGCCCGTAACCAGTTCCTCGACGCCTGGGCGCGCTACTGCCCCGACCCTGCCCAACCGGCACCCGCAGCAGAGGAGACCGTGGTCGCACGTCGAGTCCCGGGCAAGCCACCGCCCCCTCCGACGGGGACGCTGCCTGTCGGTCCGCCTGGCGGGCCTGCCGGCCCCAAGCCCACGCGCTGACACCAGCTCCGTATCAATCCGTCGCATCCGTCCCCGCGCAGGTCAGCGCGGGGACGGAGTTCCTTGCCGATACGGATCACTCCGTACCTGCGACCGTCTCCGTACCTGTCCTGACCAGCTACGGGACGGATGCAACGGACGTGACGAAGCCCCACCCCACACGACCACCGGAGCACCACCATGCCCGAAACGAGCACCGACAACGCCCCCACCCACCGCCTCAAGGGATTCTTCGGCTTGACCCGCCGATCAGCAGCAAGCTGGAGCGAACGAGCCTCTAACGAGGCTTCGTCCGCGCTTGCCCCCGCCCCAGGGGTGGCGGAGGAGAAGGCCGAGCGCCAGGGGGCGCCCGAGCCGGAGGAGGGTGTAGCCGAGACCAGCTGCCCGCCCGCAGCCGACTCCGTCGCCCCTCGCACTCAGCCGCCGGCCGATGTCCAGCCGCCCGTCGAGCAGCTCTCCTGGCGGGACCTCGATGCCCCCGTCCTGCCCGCACTGATGAACCGCAAGCGGACGGTGGAGAAGCGCGACCAGGAGAAGACCATCCGCTTCACGCGGACCGCTGTGAGCGTGATCAGCGCCGCCGCTCACCAGCGCGGTCAGAAGTTCGCCGGATTCGTCGGGGACGCCGCCCTCGCCGTCGCCCTCGGCAAGGCAGGGCTGGTCGGCAGCCCGGAGGACGACCCGGTCCGCCCGCTGATCGAGGCCGTCGAGGCACACGCAGTCGCGCTGAACCGCATCGGCAGGAACCTCAACCAGATCACCGCAGTCATCCACCGAGGAACCGTGCCCGAGCGCGCCGAGGCGGTGCTGGACCGCGTCGAACAAGCGGCCCAGAACAGCTACCGACTGATCGACCAGCTCCTGACGGAAGGCACCGCGCATGGTTCCTGACGTCTCCACCGGCTCCGACACCCGCGGACTGATCGTCTACCTCTTCGGCCCCGGCCGCCGAGACGAGCACACCGACCCTCACATCGTCGCCGCCTGGGACATGGCCGGCGCCCCCGACCCCGGCCGCGACCCGGCAGCCACCTACTCCCAGCTCGCCAAGCGCCTCGACCACCACGTCGACCTGCGCACCCGCGAGCTGGGCGGCAAGAAGCCACCTCAGCACGTCTGGCACTGCCCGGTCCGCACCGCGCCCGGCGACCGCTACCTCACCGACGCCGAGTGGGCCGAGGTTGCCCGCCGCATCGTTCACGCCACAGGCATCGCCCCCGAAGGCGACGAGAAGGCATGCCGGTGGATCGCGGTGCGCCACGCCGACGACCACATTCACATCATGGCCACCACCGTCCGCGCCGACGGGCGCCGCCCGCGCACCCACCGCGACGGACAGCGGGCCCAAGCCGAATGCCGCAAGATCGAAGCCGAGTTCGGCCTGCGCCGCCTGAAGTCCAGCGACCTCACCGCGCCCCGCACCCCCACTGGCGCCGAACGCGCCAAGGCCGAGCGCCAGGGCCAGACGGTCACGGCACGGCAGTGGCTGCGCGAGCAGGCGTACGCGGTCGCCGCCGCCGTACGCAACGAAGCCGACTACTTCACCGTGCTGCAGTCACTCGGCATCAAGGTCAAGATGCGCCTCGGCCCCGAGACCGGTGACGTGATCGGCTACAGCCTCGCCGCCCCCGGCGACACCAACGCGGCCGGCAAACCCGTCTGGTACGGCGGCTCGAAACTCGCCCCTGACCTCTCCATCAACCGCCTACGCGAACGCCTCCCCGACCAGAAGGTGGCCGACCACCCGCGGTATGTGGCGGACCCCGCCGAGCCATGGCGTCAGACCAGCACTGCCATACACACGGCACGCACCGTCCTCGACTCCGGTGACGATGCCGCCGTCCAGGGCCACCTGGCCGCCTTCGGCGATGCCCTGTACAACATCGCCAGCGCCACGACCGGCCCACACCGGGCGGAACTGCGGGCCGCGGCGATGGCGTTCAACCGCGCCCGCCGCTCCGCCACCCGCGCCGACCACCAGGCCGCCACCGCTCTACGCAAGGCCGCCAAGGAACTCGCCTACGCCTCCGGCGAGCCGGGCGGGCTCGCGATCGCCCTGCTCTTCGCCACCGTGCACCTGGCCCGCGCCGCCGCCAAGTGGCACGAACAGCAGGCCGCTGCGGCCGAAGAAGCCCTCCGCCACCTCCAGGCGGGCTACCAGCAGGCCGCCCCACCCGTCCTGGCGGACTTGGCCCGCCGCGCACCACGAGCCGCAACCGCCCGCCGCTTCGAACAGGACGTTCGCGCGGCCCTCCCCGACCACGCCGACCGGATCCTCACCGACCCCACTTGGACCGCCCTGACCACAACCCTCGCCCAGGCCGAAACCGCCGGCCACACCCCCCGACGGCTCCTGACCGAGGTGGGCACCCAACGAGAGCTCGACAGCGCCGAGCACCCCGCCGAGGTCCTCAACTGGCGCATCACCGCTCAGCCGAACCGGCGGACGCAAGCGGCTCGGATGCGAAGCACCACCAGCGGCACCTCGGCCATGTCCGCCACGCCACACCCTCCGGTCACACCAGTGGCCATGAGGCCCGAAGAGCGCAGTCGACACCGCTGACCCTGGTCAGATGCCCCGCCACGCCTCGTGGCGGGGCATCGGGTCCAGCTCAACGGCAGAGCTCCATGATGGTGTCGTCGAAGTCAGGAAACTCCTGTGCGGCCTGCGCGATGATCGCCGCTGCCGACGCACGGCGGTCCGGAGCGAATTGCTCCGCGATAGCCGCCAGGTCGCGATTGACCCGGGGAGCCCAATCCGGCTCGGGCTCGTAGGAGGTGGCTGCTTCCCACGGGCCGAATCCGTCAGCCAGCAGCCACAGGAAGGCACCCAGGTCGCGAGCGACGACGCCTGTCTCTCCTTCGGAGCCCAGAAAGACAATGGGCTGCTCCACCAGTTCCCAACCTGGACGAACCAGCCAGAGCGCCGCGTTCCCGCCGGTGCCGTCCTGGCCGAATACACGGAAGTCGTCGCCGTCCAGCTCGCCGTTGCCTGTCCACGCGCGGAACCACTCGGTGGTCTCATCAGCAGTCAGAAAGGACTCGTAGGGTTCGAAGTCGACACCGTCCTCGCCAATGCACTCGAGCCGGACCGCCATGGCAGCGGCAAGCGCGGCGGGGAACTGGCGATCTCCGTTCGCGATCATGCAAAGAGAGTAGCGATCGGCTTGGGCTTGGCGGCACCGCCTGCTCCAGATCCGCCCCAGCCGAAACGAGGCTGAACGACAAGGTCAGCCATCGTCGTCCACGCCTCCTCGCAGTCCCCAATCATCAAGGCCGGAGTAGATCACTGCGATGCGGCTCCTGGGGAAGTCGAACGCCGTGGCCTCCCCGCTATAGAGGGCTACCAGCGAGTCGGGCCCTCTCCACCACGTGTCCGCCAGGCCCATCACCTCGCGCACCGACGCATAGCCGTTCAGGCCGATGCCATCGACGTCATCGCCGACGAGCTTGGTGACCTGCCTTGCCCAGATGGATGCGTGGTGAGCCAAAGCGAGCGACTCCACCCAGCCCTCGATGGTCGCGTGGAGGGGCGCCCATTCATCTCCCTGGATACCGAACTCACCAGACGGACTGATCATGAATGAGTAGGGGACTGCGGTCCGCTGCATTCCAGCTTCGAACCACCACCCTGCAGAGTCTGCTTCGGGCGAGTCCGGATCGAGGTACTTGGGGCCTCCGTCGTACTGCGGTGCGGGTGGCAAGAGCAGACCGCCCCATCGCTCTTGGAAGGCCGCCATGCGATCGATCACCACTGCTGGGATGTCCCGCTCAAGCCACCACTGTCTGTGCCCCTCGACGGGGCGAACGTCGACCTTGATGCCATGCGCGGCGACAAAGGATCGAGCTCGGCGGGTCAGGCCGTCGGGCACATCGTTGATGAGGTGAAGATTCACCCGAGGGACGCTACCCAGTAGCCGTGGGGAGAGCATGCTCACAACCTCCTGGCATGTGCGGCCGTACCGCTCACTACGCTGGCAGGCGTGACCACGCCGCCGACCCCACGACTGACTCTGGACGCCGCCCGTGCCCTTCAGGGCATGCTCCGAACCGCGATCGGACCGGGGCTCACCGAGCAGGAACTCGACGCGGTCGAGACACGGTTCGGCTTCACCTTCGCGGCCGACCACCGCGTCTTCCTCTCCGCCGGCCTCCCGCACGGCTCGCCGGGGTGGCCCGACTGGCGCAACGGCAACCCCGAGGACCTGGCCGGGCGACTGGCGTGGCCGGTGGACGGCATGCTCTTCGACGTGGAGCACAACGTGTTCTGGCATCCCGCCTGGCCGTCGAGGCCGGCGGAGACATCCGAGGCACTGCGCGTCGCGAGGACCGAGCTGGAGAGCGTGCCGCAGCTGGTCCCGGTCTACGGACACCGCTACCTGCCCGGCACGGCGGGCGAGCACGGGCACCCCGTCCTGTCCGTCTACCAGACCGACATCATCCTGTACGGGAACGACCTCGCCGACTACATCCACCACGAGTTCGCCGGCCGATCGAGCGACCTCCACGCCCGTACGACAGTCGACTTCTGGTCGTACTTCGTCGAGGGCGGTCCGGGCATCGACGTCTCCCTGCCCACGCCGTTCACGCCGTACGCCAGGAGCGCGCAGGAGGCAGTCGGCTGCATCAGAATGCTGGCCCTGGAACGCCTGATCGGACGCCGGCACCACCCAGAGCAGCTCATCGAAGCCGGCCTCACGGCCCTGGTTCTCGACGTCGAGACGGAGTCTCTCCCCCTCCTCGCTGGCCTGTCACGCTCCGAGCACGCGCAGGCCGACGCCTTCTTCGGCCAGGTGCTGGACGAACTTGGCCTGCTCCAGGACCTCCCGGCCGACACCACCGACCTCCCGTGGGAAGCGGCGCGCTGGGAACTCGTCCGCTGGTGGCTCCAGCTGATCGTGAACGGCAGCCTGGACCCCGGCGCCGGCGGTGACCTGATCACGTACGAAGGATGGGGCGCACTGGCCCACCCACAGTCACTCAGACCCCTGGTCGACAAGACCGACGCCTACAACGACTGGGCAGCGATCCAACGCGGCGACTGGGAACCTCTGGCGGAAGAGATCACCGAGGAGGCAGGACGCCTGCTCGCCGGGCCCTGGCCACCACTGGGCTGACCTCACCGGCGGCAGACGAGGATGCCGCCAAGGCAGGTGATCTCGTACGCGCCATTGCGGGCAATGTCGTCGGCGACGAGGGCACGGGCCCGGTCGATGGTCGCGTCGAAGGGCACGTCGTGCTGGTCCGACCAGGCGCGATAAGAGGCCATGTGAGCGATGACCGGCTCGGGGTCGCGGACCGTGATGGTCCCCGGCAGTTCGGTGACCTCCACCTGTCCGAACTCCTCGCCGAGGAAGGCCGGGGCCTTCTCCAGGGAGAAACGGGCACTGAGCGAGATGCGGGCCGGGCCTCGGTCGATGCCGAGGACGTCGCCTGCGGCCCGCTGCCAGAGGTCGTCGAGTTCGGCCTTGTCACGGTCACTGTTGGTGGAGGCGACCACCAGCCCGTCACGGGCGACGACACGGGCCAGTTCCCTGACCGCCTGGGGGATGTCGGGTACGTGGTACAGCATGTGGAGCGCGAGAGCGGCGTCGACGCTGCCCGCCATCAGCGGAAGCCGCGTGGCGTCCGCCACGGCAACCGGGCCGGGGACACCGGCAAGGATGCCGGGCGCGATGTCGAGGCCGAACAGGGACAGGTCCGGGCGGTCCTGACGGAGCCGCTGGATGAACTTGCCGTTGCCGCAGCCAATGTCGACTACTCGCCCGCGTACGTCGCCCAGCCGCTCGGCGACGAGGCCGGGCAGGTCGTACCGGGGTGTCTGCCACTGGTAGAGCGACTGCCGGGCGGCCAGGTCCCGGTCTCCGTTGTAGGCGCTGCCCGCCAAGCGGGCCCGGTCGGTGACAGCGGCGTCATGGGCGGCGGACAGGTCGGTCACGTCGGCAACTCCGAAGGATGGGCGGCGGGCAGGGACGCACGGGCGGAGGTGTGTTGGAGTCGGTCGCGCAGGTGCCCCGCCTGCGCGGCTCCACCGTACTGCGGCCCTTCCAGCTCCCGCCCGAGAACGGTGAGCCGGCGCACGATACTGGCCGACATGCGCTCCGGCGCGGACTGGAGCACGAAGCCGAGCATCTCCTCCGTGCCGTCCAGGTCGCCCAGGAGCAGGTGCCCGCGTGCGAGGTCGAGGTGCGCGGCGAACAGGTCACCGACCGACTGGTCATCTCCGTCCGCGCTGCGGTAGAGGCGGATCGCCGTCTCCGCGCTGACGATGGCCCGGTGGACGTGCTCCTGCCCGGCCACGGCCAGGAGGGTCGTTCCGGCATACGCGAACTGCTTGGCCGCGGGGAAGTCGAAGACTCCCAGTACCTCGTCCCGACCCGAGATCGCCTCACGAGATCGTTCGGCATCCGACAAGGCAGCGAGCGCACCTGCCGTGTCGCCGACTATCGCCAACGCCCGCGCCTCCAAACTCGCCAGCCGTGCCCCGATGCTGCCGCTCGCCCTGTGCCGACGGCCGACCTGCGCCAGCCGAGCCGCCTGCTCGTACCGCCCGGTCCAGTACGCAATCAATGACTCCACGGACCGTACCCAGGCCAGCATCCCCTCGTGCCCAGCCGCTTCGGCACAGGCGCGTGCGGTGCGGGCATGGGTGGCGGCGGAGTCGTAGTCGCCGAGGTCGAGGCAGACGTGCGCGGACAGGCCGCAGAGGCGAGAGGCGGAGAGGTAGAGGTCGGTGGTCTGTCGGGGGTGTTGGCGTCCGCGCAGCAGGTCGAAGGCCCCGTCCCGTAACCGCTTGATCTCGACGTACTGCTCCATCAGCGGGTGGCTGACGTACGTACGGGCGAGTCGGCCGACGTCGGCCTCCAGTTGCTCGACGACGAACTCGTCGGCGTTGCGCTGCGCGACGAAGCGGGCGAACTCGGCCGACAGCACAGCGTCCTCGGAGAGCGGGTCTCCACGGACGTGAGTGTCTTTGGGCGGCAGCACCGACGGCACGGTCTCGACCTCGGCGGCCTCAGCCCCGTCCCGCTGCCTCTTGCTGACGGCAACGGCTTGGTCGAGTACGGCGACATCGACGCTGAAGACCTGCGCCAGGTACTTCCGGGTGTAGGGGACAGGGACTCGGGCTTCGCGCTCGTACCGCCCGATCTCCTTGCCGGTCTTCGCGGAGCGCCCCTCCAGGGCGTTGTACTCGTCGGCAACCCTCTGCTGGCTCCAGCCGCGCGCGGTGCGCAGCCGGACGAGCAAGGCGCCGATCCCGGTGTCGCCCATGCCGTCCCCCAGGAACATGTGACCTCTGGCCCCCATAGTGGCCCCCGCCTTGGCCCCCGTGCTGGCTCCCGACCCAAATGAGTTAAGTCGCTTTGCTGTTGACCATGGCAAGCAGACTCACCAACGAGGCGACCGACGCCGCCCCGGATCTCCTTCCGGCCTCGGGTCGGCACCGCACGATGCTGTTCCCCCGCCGCCGGACCACACCGCGCACCGCTCGCGACTTCGTCGCCGCCACACTGACCGAGTGGAGTGAGACGAGCCGCCTCGAAGACATGCGACTGTGCGCCTCAGAGCTGGTCACCAACGCGGTGCTGCACGGAGCACCCGTGGGCCGGCTGGTCCTCGTACGCGTCGAGTCCCTCGACGAGGAGCTGCGGATCGAGGTCCACGACAGCGGCGAGAACAGGCCGACACAGCGGGTTCCCGAGGAATCCGCCGTCGACGGTCGCGGTCTGCTGATCGTCGCCGCGACCGCCGACAGCTGGGGCGTGAAGGAGCGAACGGGCCCCGGAAAGTGCGTCTGGGCCGCATTCGACCGTGCCACGAGCGGGGCCGCGCCCATGCCGCCCCACACCACCGGCCCCCAGGGAGACACCTCGTGACCACCCATCCCGTCTCGCCGAACACCGTTCTCGCCAACGCCCTCCACCACGCCGAGGACGTCCTGACCCCGCGGATCCTGGCTGCCCCGCCCGAGCGGATCGTGCTGGTCGTCGGCACCCAGATCAACGGCGCCCCGCACATCGGCACCTCGCTCGTGCAGTCCCTGGCCTTCGCCATGGCCGCCCGCCTACGCGACCGCTTTGGCCTCCCCACCGAGGTGCTCTTCAGCGCTCTCGACAACGCCCCGTACGAGCTCGCCACCGACCCCGCCAGCGGCCACCGCTACCAACGCGCCTACGCCCAGGCCCTCGGTGAGCAGGCCCTGCTCGACCTCGTCACCGCCCTCTACCAGCCCCTCTTCACCGCTCTGTCCAGGCGCCTGGGCATCCCGCACCGCATCGAGACCTACACCCAGCAGCAGGCCGGCGAGCACTACCGCCGCACCTGGCTCCGTCTCCTCCCCCGCATCGACGCCGCCCGCTGGTGGCTCGCTCCCTCCACCGGCACACCGCACCTCCGCGTCCCCTGCCCGCACCCCGACTGTGGCTGGGCCGAGAAGCACGCCGCACGCACGCGGGTCCTCCTCGCCGGTCCCGAGTCAGCGGTAGTCTCCGCCGTCTGCCTCCACCACGGCCCGTACGAGGTCACCATCACGCCCACCGCCGGCGGCTACCTCGACCTGGCCACCCTCTACCGCAACCTGGTCAAGGAACTCGCCCTGACCAGCCCTCAGGGCACCCTGCACGTAATGGTCAAGGGCGGCGACTGGGTCTTCGGCTCCCACCTCGTCGACGAGGCCCTCCAGGCCGTGGGTCTCACCCGAGCCCAGCTCCCGGCCCGCCTGTTCTGCCCCCAGGTCGTCACCGACACCGGCGCCAAGCTGTCGAAATCCCTCATACGAGAAGGCCGTGCCCCCTTGCCCGAGGGCGCCGCCCCTTGGATGCTCGACACCCGGCAGTGGCCCGGCACCGTCACCGAGTACGCCGACCAGCTGCTCACCATGACCGAGATCCTGCTCTCCGACCCCCGCCACTTCTTCCGCTCGTACTCGGCCGCCGAGATCGGCCGCCTGATCACCGCACCATCCCCCAGGAGCGTTACCTCCCGATGACCAACCGCACCGCTCGCGTCCGCGAGCTCAACCTCTACCGCCAGTACTTCGAGCTCGTCGCCGCGGGCACCAAGACCATCGAGGTGCGGGTCAAGTACCCGCACCTCGCCGACCTCGCCGCCGGCGACACCATCCGCTTCCGTATCAAGGGCACCGACGAGACCTGCGACGTGAAGATCCTCCGCGTCACCGAGTACCCCGACTTCGAGGCCCTCCTCGCCGGCGAGGGCCCGTCCAACGTCAACCCGACTGCCACCCGCGACCAGCAACTCGCCAACATCCGCACGATCTACGGCCCCGAGAAGGAAGCCCTCGGCGCCCTCGCCATCGAGATCTCTGGGTCCAACAGGGCGCACTGAGCGGGAAGACGAAGGGGCTTCTTCGCCAGCCAGCCGTAGTGCCCTCCCTTCGTCTGACGGGCTCTGTCAGTGGAGGCCGGTAGCGTCACCGTGTGGCCTCGGTAACAGGAGCGTTCCGGGCACTGGAAGAGGAGCGGCCGTGACAAAGTTCGTTTCTGACGCAAAGCCGTGGAATACGGTGGACGGTCCTTCCCTGGTGCGATCGGCCGCCGCGTTGCAGCTGATTCCCGAGAACATCCCTTGCCTGGTCAGGCTGCAGCGGCTTGCTGCTGTCGGCGCCTGCCTGCCAAGCCGTCCTGAAGCCCCTCGCCTGTCGCCGAGCAGGATCCGGTCACTGCTGAAGGATCCGGTGATCGGCAGTGCGGCGGTCCGATCTCAGGAAGATCCATACAACGACCTGTACACAGCAGACGTGCCGTTCCACGGCGGTCCCTACCTAGTCGCCCAGGGGCTGACGGAAAGGTCGGCGTACACACTCGGCCTGATCCTGCGCAGCGTCTTCGGGCCGGAGGGCAAGACGCTTCCCGCCACCTTCCGGCGCGAGGCAAGCCGGCTGGTCCAGGTGGTACTACGCCTGAGCAACACGGCGCTTCTCCGTGCAGGGCTCGCTCGTGGTGTCATCCCGCCTACAGCGACCAGGGAGGAGGTATTCGTACCAGGAGAGCATGCGCTGAGCGCGCTATGCGAAGCCGTCACCTTCGACGAAGCCGCCCTGTCCCGGATCGCGCCGCCGCAAACGTTGCAGGTTTTGGACAGCCTGAGTGTCCGACCAGGCACGCACACTTTCACAGCGGAGCTCGGTCCCGACGACGGAATGATTCTCACGCCGCTGCTGACCGTCGGTCCTACCGTGGTCATCGCAAATCCAGGTGAACTGTCCGCAACCCTGCGCCATCGTCTCCTCGTCCTCGCCACAGAACATGGCTGCGGCCCCCAGCTTGTCCAGCTCGTACGTGCATGCGTCCTGAACGAAGCCACCGAAATCCTGATCGGCTGCGGGGCAACGCCGCTGCCCCCGGCGGCACAAGTCGATGATGATCCGCAGATCAGCCGCCGCCAGTTCGCCTTCGCCGATGACAAGCGCCTCGACCTGGCAGTCGTGACCGATGACCTGTCTGACTACGATGCCCAGACCCCCTACGGGCACTGGCATGCTGCCGGAGTCATGCAACAGCTGCATAAACTGCACGAAACACGAGTCCATCCTCTACAGGATGACGCGCATTGCCTGCGGCTCATCATCAACCAAGGTCTGGGGCGCTCTTCGTTCTTCGGCCTTCGCAAGTCGTCACGAGTCGGCCCTCGTCTCGCCACCACCGTCGACGACCTCCGCGTTATGGCGGAGCTCGACGGCACGGACCCACTGTTTCTGTGGCGCTTCGCTCAAGCGGACGAAAAGCTGCACGCCGACGCCATGGTCCACTCCTTCGGCACGCTCGACAACTACGGCATGTACCGTGACCACGAGTACAGCTACTACCTGTCGGATGAGCGCAGGCCGAACGCCGTTATGGTCAACTCCGACTTCAGCCAGGCGCTGCGAGTCGAGGCCCACCAGCGGTACGACCATCACGTGGTTGCCAGCCCTCACCGCCCTGCTCTCGTTCCGGTTCTCGCCCTCTACGGCGTGGACACCGCACCGATCTACCGGACACATCCCACTGTCCCAGAAGACGAACTGCTTGTTGAAACCGCCGGCCTTCAGGTCTGGATCGGACCTAGTCAGGACACGGCAGATGCCCTGGAATCCTTCCAAGAGATGGTCATCGAAGCAGTCGCCTACTGGGCCTGGCAGGTCTCGCTCGCGGCGCCCAACGAACTACTCGCAATGGCCGACGACCTGGGACGTGTGCGGATCACGGTGTCCTTCGACAACGCGGACGCCTGGTTGAAGGCTCTGGCAGGACATGTCACCCAGCCCGGCAAGAAGGCCCCCTGGATCGCGCGGCAAGCGCGTAGCGCAGGGCTCATTCACCTTGAGCTGCTGGCCGCCGGCGTAGCTTCCCTCCTGGTGGAGGACAACAGCGCCGACCGCGTGATCGTCCAGGTCCTGACTGAAGCCATGGTTGGCAACGACAGCGACCTCGTGGTCAGCGACCTTGTCGAACGTCTCGCTCCTGTCGGCCACAAGAAGATGCTGCACGCACAAGCCCGACCGATGCTGTTGCGCCCAGGGCGGCTACCTGCCGCCCGACTTGTGCAGCCAGCTGTATCCGCAGTCATGTTGGACAAACTGGGTGAATGGCTCGCCGCTGAGGGAATCCCGCAGGGGATCGTCTCAGAAGAGAAACGCCTTGATGTGCTCAACAAGACAGTCCAACACTACTTCCAGCGCATTCAGGACCTGATCGCCAGCTTGGCCCCCGAAGGTCTGATGAACCAGCTCATGGCACGGCACGAGGCGCTCATCCGCGCAGAGGCTCACGATGATCAGGTCCTGCGGTCCAGACTCGCCTGTTTCGGAACATCCAGCCAGCCCGCCACACAGATCGCCAAGGACAGCAGAAAACGAGTGGCCGCCGCGCAGGCAAGCCGTTTCCTCATCGAGTACGCGGCCGCTACCCCACCTTCAGGCGACCAACCCCTGACCCTGGACACCTACGACACACTCTTGGCGATCGCCGCTGACCTGATCTCTCGAGCCACGCTGTCCGATGCCATCCGGCACGACTTCTCCACCGCACAGCTGTCCCTACTGGAGTCGGGCCGGCTCGGCGTCTCTCGCGGTGATCAGTACGAAACGGGAACCGATGCCTTGGCATTGGACCGAGCCCGCGCAGCCATGGCAACAGCTGACCAGATTTCCGCCCCTTCGGCGCCCCGCACGGCCGCAGCCCCTTCTATGAAGGTTGAAGAAGCCATGCTCGCCGAATTCGGGTTCACCCTAACCGAACTCGCTCACGGCATGGGCGAGATCATCGCTTTGGGCGATGAAGCGTGCGATGACGAACCATTCACCCTCCCTGTCACCCGCGTCCAACAGCACCTTGGTTCTGCCCTCGGTTGGGCCGACGACAAAGCACACGCCTTCCTCGATCGCCTTAGCCTGCGCCCACGCGCCAAGTTCCTGTCCGTGGGCGCCGACGCGTGGCCCTGGCGCTATAACCGTGAATGGTCCTACACACGACGTCCGCTGGTCCGCTTGACTGGAGTGGACGGCGATGTGCTGACATGGGCACCCAGGCACGTATGGAGCACGGGCCCCTACTGGGTCGACCTCGTGTATTCCGGCAGGCTCAAAGCCACCTCGGCGACAATGAAGAAGCTCATGGGGTCCATCCGGCAGGACCACAACAAGGAGTTTGAGAAAGAATCCGAAAGAGCCCTGGCTGACGCAGGCTGTTCCATCACGGCCCACAGCGTGGGCAAGATCGCAGGGCGACGTCTCATGTCACCCCAGGGAGACGACCTCGGCGACATCGACGCCCTGGGCATCAACCTGGATCAAAGGATCATCTTCATCGTGGAATCCAAGGACTTCGAGATGGCCCGGAACCCCTCTGAGCTGGCCAACGAAGCTGATGCACTCTTGCGAGGAGACAAGAGCGCCGTCTTCAAGATCGCAAGACGAGCCCAATGGATCCGCACCCACCTGGCCCCCACACTGAACCACTTCACCAACAGCACCGACACCCGAGGTTGGACTGTCGCCCCCGTCGTGGTCACCAGCCGCGACCTGATTTCGTCACGCGTCCTGACATCGGACGTACCAGTCATGGCCATCCACCAGCTGACGGCATGGGCTGCGGCACAGACTCGGCACGGCAAAAGATCCAAGCGCCGCGCTCGCTAGTACTCCAGCAGGATTTCTCTTTCTGGCCCCTCAACGTCCAGCGGCAGGAAGCCTCATCCGAAGCGGATCTTCGACTGTCCGAGCAGTCCGCACACAGTCCGCAGGACACCCGATCAGGACCGTCGCACCCCGTCGCCAGCCAACAGCAAAAGGCCAGGTCAGCGGCCTGCGGCCACCATCGCCGCAGGTCACCGACTCGGCCCATTACTAGGAGACCAAGAAGGCCTGACCTTCGGTCACGTTTTCCGACCCGCGGTCTCCTCGACCACACGGTCCCCAGGCCCGCACCCGGCCCGCAGAAACGCCGCACACGGCGTCCACGCGGCCCGGGTGCGGTCCTTTTCTCCCGCCCGCGTGGCCGGTGGCCGACGTGGCATGCTGGCAAAGTGACGCCCGAGGATCTGGTGCGGCTGCGGCGGGCCCGTGACCGGATGGACCGTGAGTACGCCGAGCCGCTGGACGTGGCGGCGCTCGCGCGGACCGCGCTGATGTCGCCGGGGCACTTCCAGCGCAGTTTCCGGGCCGAGTACGGGGAGACTCCGTACGGGTACCTGATGACGCGGCGTATCGAGCGGGCGAAGGCGCTGCTCAGGCGGGGCGACATGAGCGTGACGGAGGTGTGCCTGGCGGTGGGCTGTACGTCGCTGGGGTCCTTCAGCTCGCGGTTCACCGAGATCGTCGGCGAGACCCCGAGCGCCTACCGGGCGCGGTCGCACGACGACAGCGCCGCGATCCCGGCCTGCGTGGCCCGGACCTTCACCCGCCCCAGACGAGCGGGACCGCCGCCCGCGCCCTGAAGCCGGTGAACCTTTCCGGTCACGGCACTAGCGTGAGGACATGGACCTCAAACTGCGCCAGTGCTTCATCGCCGTCGACGACCACGACAAGGCGCTCACCTTCTACCGCGACGTGCTGGGGCTGGAAGTCCGCAACGACGTCGGTTTCGAGGGGATGCGGTGGGTCACCGTGGGGTCGCCGCTGCAACCGGACGTGGAGATCGTCCTGGAGCCGCCCGCGGCGAATCCGGACGCCTCCCCCGCCGACCGGGAGGCCATGGCCCGGCTGCTGGCCAAGGGCATGCTGCGCGGGGTCATCTTCACCACCGCCGACTGCGACGCCCTCTTCGCCCGCGTCCAGGAGTACGGCGCCGACGTCGTCCAGGAGCCGATGGACCAGCCGTACGGGGTGCGCGACTGCGCCTTCCGCGATCCGGCCGGGAACATGCTGCGTTTCCTGGAGCGGTCGGAGGACCAGCGGTCCTGAGCCCGGCGGGTCCTCGGGGTCAGGGCCTGTCCCTGCCGGTGACGGGTTCGCGCCACATCGGCCACATCCGGGGGCCGTCCGGAATGTCGAGGGTGCGGTCGGCGTAGGTGAAGCCCAGGCGTTCGTAGAGCTTCGTGCTGCGCTCGCTGCTGGCCTCCAGATAGGCGGGCAGGCCCTCGCGGTCGCAGCGGTCGAGGACGTGCTGGACGAGGGCGCTGCCCAGGCCCTCCCCCTGGCGGGCCGGTGCGACGCCGATCATCCACAGGTACTCGTGGGCACGGTCCGCCGGATGCGACTCGGCCATCAGCCGGGCGATCTCCTCGACCCGCGCGTTCGCCGGGTCGACGCTCTCGCGCAGCCGCACGGCGTCGTCGGCCTCGTCGCCCTCGTCCGGGCCGTCCCCGCCGTCCGGACCGTCGCCGT
The DNA here is from genome assembly GCF_053598035.1 of Streptomyces sp. NPDC001204. Lineage (NCBI taxonomy): Bacteria > Bacillati > Actinomycetota > Actinomycetes > Kitasatosporales > Streptomycetaceae > Streptomyces > Streptomyces sp. NPDC001204. Next base: position 194,173 of record NZ_JBSFJL010000001.1, read on the forward strand.
CGGCCGCCGGCATCGACAGCCACAGCGCGCACGCCGTGCCGTCCTCGGTCACGTCGATCCGGCCCTCGGCGAGCACGATGTCGGTGAAGGCGGCCATCAGCCGGTGGTGGGTCGTCCGGCGGTACTCCCGCTCCGGGAAGACCCAGCCGCTCACGGGATCGTCCTGGAATGCCTCGTCCAGCAGCCGCACGACCAGTTGCCGGTCGTCTTCCCCCGCCGCTCGGATCCCCACGCCCATCTTCCGCCCTCTCGACTCAAGTCCCGTTCGATTTACGGGAGTTGAGCCTAAGGGAATGCGGCGGGCCCCGCACACCGTGGGGCAGTGCGGGGCCCGCCGCACCGGAGCCGCCGGCGGCCGTACGGGGTCAGGAGCCGTACGGGCCCGGTGGCTCCGGGGACTTTCCCGGCGAGGTCAGCTGGTGCGTCTGGTCACGAACTCGGCCAGGGCCAGCAGGCCGCCCGCGTTCGCCGGATCCGGTACGGCGCGGGCCAGGTCGTCCACGGCCCGGGCCATCCGGTCGGCCGCCTGGGCCTGTGCCCAGTCCCGGCCGCCGGCCCGCTCCACCACCAGCGTCATACGCTCCTCCTCCCCCTCCTGGTGGGGCCGGGCGTACAGCTCGGCCAGTTCGGCGGCGGCCGGGGTGCCGGAGGTCAGCGCGGCGACCACCGGCAGGGACTTCTTGCGGGCGGCGAGGTCGGCGCCGACCGGTTTCCCGGTGCGGGCCGGATCGCCCCATATGCCGATCACGTCGTCGATCAGCTGGAAGGCGAGCCCCGCCTGGCGGCCGAACGCGTCGAGCGCCCCGACCTCCTCTTCCCCCGCTCCCGCGTACAGGGCGCCCACGGCACAGGCGCAGCCGAGCAGCGCGCCGGTCTTGGCCTCGGCCATGGCGAGCACCTCGGCGAGCGTGACCTCGCCGGGGGCGCGCCGTTCCAGGGCGGTGTCCGCCCGCTGGCCCTCGCACAGTTCGACGACGCAGGCCGCGAGCCGGGCGGCGGCGGCCGGTGACGCCGGATGCGGGTTCTCGGCGAGCAGTCCCAGGGCCAGGGCCTGGAGCGCGTCCCCGGCGAGGATCGCGTCGTTCTCGCCGAACACCGTCCACGCCGTGGGCCGGTGCCGTCGGGTGGCGTCCCGGTCCATCACGTCGTCGTGCAGCAACGTGAAGTTGTGCACCAGCTCCACCGCCGCCGCGGCCCGCGCCGCCACCGCCCGCGCGGGTGGCCCGCCGAGCGCGGTGGCCGCCGTGAGGACCAGTGTCGGACGGATGGCCTTGCCCCCGTTGCCCGCTGCCGGGCTGCCGTCCGCGTGCTCCCAGCCGAAGTGGTAGCGCGCGATCCGGCGCATCGAGGCGGGCAGGGAGGCGACGGCCGCCCGCAGTTCGGGCTCGACCGACGCCCGGGACCGTTCGAGGATCACCGTCGCGTCGTGCCCGTCGAACGCTGCCGGTCCGCCCGTGCCACCGCCGGCGGCGGGCCGGACAAGGGCCTCGGCGGAGCCGGCTCCCGTCGGCCACCTGGCCCCGGCGGGGCGGGGCACGCCGGCCGGGCGCCGCGTCGTCTCCGTCATGAACTCAACCATCCGATCCGCATCCGATCCCCCGCGAAGAGACCGCGGACGGTGGCGCTTCCCGCAGCCGGAACTGGGCACCTACCCCCCGGATGTACCCGGCCCGGCGGGCCGGGACACCGGGAGCCGGCGCGCGTGGTCAGCGCCAACGGCCGACCTCGATGTTCTCCAGGACGCCCAGCGCGTCCGGCACCAGCACCGCCGCCGAGAAGTAGGCCGTCACCAGGTACTTGATGACCGCCTGCTCGTTGATGCCCATGAACCGCACGGACAGGCTCGGCTCGATCTCGTCGGGGATGCCCTTCGCGCGCAGCCCGATGACACCCTGATCGTCCTCGCCGGTCCGCAGGGCGATGATCGAGCTGGTCCGCGCCTCGGTGACCGGGATCTTGTTGCACGGGAAGATCGGCACACCGCGCCAGGTGGGGATGCGGTTGCCGCCCATGTCGATGGTCTCCGGGACCAGGCCCCGCTTGTTCAGCTCGCGGCCGAACGCGGCGATCGCGCGCGGATGGGCGAGGAACAGCTTGGTGCCGCGCCGCCGGCTGAGCAGCTCGTCCATGTCGTCGGGGCTCGGCACGCCGTCGTGCGGGTGGATCCGCTGGTCGTACTCGCAGTTGTGGAGCAGGCCGAAGTCGCGGTTGTTGATCAGCTCGTGCTCCTGGCGCTCCTTCAACGCCTCGACGGTCAGCCGGAGTTGCTGCTCCGTTTGGTTCATCGGCTGGTTGTAGAGGTCGGCCACGCGCGAGTGCATGCGCAGAACGGTCTGCGCGATGCTCAGCTCGTACTCGCGGGGGCTGGCCTCGTAGTCGACGAAGGTGTGCGGGATGTCCGGCTCACCGCTGTGTCCGGCGGCGAGTTCGACCGCCTTCTCCCCGTACTTGTTGGCGCCCTGCTCGGGGATCGAGACCCGCTGCCGGAGGTGGGCGCGCAGCGATTCGGCGCGGTCGGCGACCTGTTCGAAGTCGTGGCGGGACAGCACGAGGACGGTGCACGCGGTGTCCGCGCGGGCCGTGTACTCCCAGATGGCGTCCGGGTCGAGGAGCGACTGCTCACCGAAGTACGCGCCGTTGGCGAGGACGCCGAGGACCTGGTCGTCGCCGTAGGGGCCGGTGCCGACCTTCTGGACCCTGCCGTGCGCCAGCAGGTACACCTCCTCGGTCTGGTTGCCGAAGGAGGCGATCACCTGGCCCGCCTCGATCTCGCGCTGGCGGCAGCGCTGGGCGAGCTCCGAGAGCACGTCGTCGTCCTCGTAGCCCCGCAGTGCCGGCAGTTCGCCGAGTTCGGCCGGGATGACCTCGACGCGGTCGCCGGTCTTCACGAAGGTGATGCGGCCGTCGCCGACGGCGTAGGTGAGCCGCCGGTTCACCCGGTACGTGCCGCCCTGCACGTCGACCCAGGGCAGCATGCGCAGCAGCCAGCGCGAGCTGATCTCCTGCATCTGGGGAACCGACTTGGTGGTGGTGGCCAGGTTCCGCGCGGCCGCGGTGCCGAGGCTCTGCTGCGGCCGGTCCTGCTCCGTGCGGACCTCTTCGCCTACCGACATAGAGAATTGCCTTCCCGCTCATGCCCGGCACGCTCGGCGCCGTGCATCGATTTGCGTGCGCCAGCCTTCCAGCACGGAGCGTGGTCGTGCTATTACCCGAAAGAGCGGGAATGGATCACCGCCGCCCCGGGCAGAAATGGCGGATTCCCCTTCCGTGACCAGCGGATTCGCGGCACCCCGGCGGCCGTGCCACCGTCCGGGCCGGGCGGGGACAATGGCCGGGTGACCAGCTCCGCCGCCCCCGGCCTCGCCGCGCTGTCCCCCCGGCTGCCCTCGCCTCTCCAGGAGGTCGCCGACGATCGCTTCACCCGTCGCGGCCTGCGGCTGCTCCTCAAGCGCGACGACCTGATCCATCCGGAGCTGACCGGCAACAAGTGGCGCAAACTCGCCCCGAACCTGCGGGCCGCGGCCGGCCGGACGGTCGTGACCTTCGGCGGCGCCTACTCCAACCACCTTCGTGCGACGGCCGCCGCGGGCCGTCTGCTGGGCCTGCCGACGGTCGGCGTGGTCCGCGGCCAGGAGCTGGCCGAGCGCCCGCTGAACCCCTCCCTGGCGCGTTGCGTGGCCGACGGGATGCGGCTGCACTTCGTCGACCGGTCGACGTACCGCCGCAAGGCCGAACCCGGGACGCTGGCGGCCCTGCTGCGTGCCGCGGGCGCCGAGGAGGCCCATGTGGTCCCCGAGGGCGGCAGCAACGCCCTGGCGGTACGCGGCTGCCGGGCGCTGGGCGAGGAACTGGGCGAGCACGCGGACGTCGTCGCCCTGGCCTGCGGCACCGGCGGCACCCTGGCCGGCCTGGCCGCCGGGCTCGCACCGGGCCGGCGCGCCCTGGGCATACCGGTCCTCAGGGGCGGCTTCCTGGCCGCGGACATCGAGGCCCTCCAGGAGCGGGCCTTCGGCGCCCGCCAGGGCACGTGGTCGCTCGACGAGCGCTTCCACTTCGGCGGCTACGCCCTTGTCCCGGCCGAACTCGACGCCTTCGCCGAGGACTTCACCGCCCGGCACGGCGTCCCCGTCGAGCGCCTCTACGTCGCCAAGCTGCTGTACGGCCTGGTCGCCCTGGCCGGCGAGGGCGCCTTCCCGCGCGGGACGACCATCGCCGCGGTCGTCACGGGCAGGCCCTTCCCGGCACCCGCCTGAGCCGCCCGTCAACCCGGCGCCGCCACCCGGCCGTCACCCCCGCACCCGCCCGAACCACCCCGCCACCACCCCCGCACCCCGCGCCCGCCTGAGCCGCCCCCGGGACCCGGCACCCGGCACCCCGCACCCCGCACCCCGCACCCCGCACCCCGCACCCGAGACCCTCAACCCGGACGCCACCACCCGGCCTCCGGGAGACCCCACCCCGCCCTCACCACACTGCCCGGCAACCCGGACGCCACCACCCGGCCTCTCGACCCGGAGGCCCCCGCCCGCCCCCTCACGCCGCCTCCCGGTAGGCGGCCGCCTCCTCCAGGTCCAGCCTGCGCAGCAGGGTGCGCAGCATCTCGTCGTCGATGTAGCGGCCGTCCCGCAGGCGCACGAAGACCTCGCGCTCGGCGCTGATCACGTCCCGGGACAGCCGGCGGTAGGTGTCGTCGACCGACTCGCCGGTGACCGGGTTGACCTGGCCGAGCCGCTCCCAGACGGAGTTGCGGCGGCGTTCCAGGACCGTGCGGAGCCGGTCGGCGAGCGGCGGGGGCAGGGCGTTGCGCTCGTCGGCCAGGAGTTCGTCCAGGCGCCGCTCGGCGGCCAGGGACGCCTGCGCCTGCGCGTTCGCCTCGGCCAGGGTCTCCGCCCGTGCGTCGCGGCCGGGGAACCTCAGAACGCGGATCAGCGGCGGCAGCGTCAGTCCCTGCACCACCAGGGTCCCGATGACCGTCGTGAAGGTCAGGAACAGCAGCAGGTTGCGCTTCGGGAAGGGCGTGCCGTCGTGCAGGGTGACCGGGATCGAGAACGCGATGGCCAGGGACACCACGCCCCGCATCCCGGCCCACGCGGTGACCATCGCGCCCCTCCAGGTGGGGTTCTCCTCGCGCTCCCGGACACGCCGGGACAGCAGCCGGGGCAGGAACGTTGCCGGGTACACCCATACGAACCGGGTGACGACGACCACCAGGAAGACGGCGACCGCGTACCAGGCGGCCTCGGGCCCGGAGTACGCCCCGAGGCCCTTGAGGACGACCGGCAGCTGCAGCCCGATGAGGGCGAACACCGACGACTCCAGGACGAACGCCACCATCCGCCACACCGCGTCCTCCTGGAGCCGGGTGGCGAAGTCGACCTCCCACGCGCGGTGGCCGAGGTAGAGGGCGACGGTGACGACGGCCAGGACGCCGGAGGCGTGCACCTGCTCGGCGACGCCGTAGGCGACGAACGGGATCAGCAGGGAGAGCGTGTTCTGCAGCAGCGCCTCCTTCAGGTGGGTGCGCAGCCAGTGCAGCGGTGCCATCAGCACCAGCCCGATCCCGACGCCGCCGATCGCCGCGACCAGGAACTCGCTCACGCCGCCGGCCCAGGTCGCGCCCTCGCCGACCGCGGCGGCCAGCGCCACCCGGTAGGCGGTGATCGCGGTGGCGTCGTTGAGCAGGGACTCGCCCTGGAGGATCGTGGTGATCCGCGAGGGCAGCCCGACCCGGCGGGCCACCGCCGTCGCCGCGACCGCGTCCGGCGGCGCCACCACCGCGCCCAGCACCAGCGCCGCGGTCAGCGGCAGTCCCGGCACGAGCAGGTACACGGCCCAGCCGACCACGAAGGTCGCGAACAGCACGTACCCGACGGAGAGCAACGCCACGGGCCGCAGTTGCGCGCGCAGGTCGAGGTAGGAGCTGTCGATGGCGGAGGTGTACAGCAGCGGCGGCAGCAGCAGGGGCAGGACCACGCCGGGGTCGAGGGCGTAGGCGGGGACCCCGGGGAGGTAGGAGACCACCAGTCCGACCGCGACCAGCAGCAGGGGCGCCGGCACGGGGGTGCGCCGGGCGGCCCCGGCCACCACGGCACTTCCCGCCACCAGGAACAGCAGCGGCACTACGTCCATGCTCCTCGCCCACCCATCGTTCGTCGCCCGTCCGCTTTCCGCGCGGTCACCCGCACGCCCGTCGTAATCTGGCAATCATGAAACAGTGCACGCACGCCGGCACGCTGCCGCATCCGGAGCCCGGCCCCGTGAGCGAGACGTGTCCGGAGTGCCTGGCGGAGGGCACGCATCCGGTGCAGTTGCGGCTGTGCCTGTCCTGTGGTCACGTCGGATGCTGCGACTCGTCGCCGGGACAGCATGCGACCAAGCACCACAAGGACACCGGACACCCGGTGATGCGGACCTTCGAGCCCGGCGAGGACTGGCGTTGGTGCTTCGTGGACCACGTACTGGTGTGACCGGAATCGGGGACGGTTCGACCGTCTGACGTCTGGGTACGTCAACCCGGCGCCCGCCGTTCCCATTTGGGCCCGCAGAACCCCTAGCCACGGAGCGTATCCGTAGCTTTACTATGAGTGACAGCAGTGGGGATGGGGCCCCGGGACAGGAAGGCCGAGCGCGCGGTAGCGTCACCGCTGAACCATGTATCGCGTTGTCCCGGGGGGATGCCCCCGGCCCTGAGAGAGCTTGTACCACCTTGGAGGTGAGGGTGTCCCAGATCGCAGGCGAGCCCGCGGCGAACCAGGACTTCGTGGAGGTCCGGCTGCCGGCTGCGGGTGCCTACCTGTCGGTGCTGCGGACGGCCACGGCCGGTCTCGCGGCCCGTTTGGACTTCACCCTCGACGAGATCGAGGACCTGCGCATCGCGGTGGACGAGGCCTGCGCGATCCTGCTCCAGCAGGCCGTGCCCGGCTCGGTGCTCAGTTGTGTCTTCCGGCTGGTCGACGACTCGCTCGAGGTCACCGTCTCGGCCCCGACGACGGACGGTCACGCGCCTTCGCGGGACACGTTCGCCTGGACCGTCCTGTCCGCCCTCGCGGGCAAGGTCTCCTCCGCCGTGGACGACGACAGGACCGTGTCGATCAGCCTCTACAAACAGCGCGGCGCGGGACCCGGGCCGGCGTGAGGAACGGGGACGGGCCGGTGCGGGACGAAGAGCGCGGCACACGGGAGATGCCGGCCGAGGGCGGGACTCCCGCGCGCGCGGACGGGACCGGAGCCCCGGGCGGGGCAGCCCGGGGCGGTCCGGCCGCGGCCCGGCGCGCGGCGGACGGTATCGACGGCATCCCCGAGCAGGCCAGGCCGCACCCGGAGGACGAGCCGCTGGTCGCCGGCCACGGCGGTCCTCCCCCTCACGGGGACTCCCCCTGTCCGAGCGAAGGCGCGAACGGTGAGACCGGCGAGACCGGTGAGACCGGCGACAGCGCGGGGAAGGAGGCGAGGGCTCGGGGAAGGGCAGCGGGCGGGACGATGAGCGAGCACGAGCGAAACTCCGAGGACGGGTCGCGGGCCGCTCCGATCGTGCGCAACGCGCGGCACGACCCTCAGGACCGCAGCGGGGCGCGTGCCATGTTCGTCGAACTGCGCTCCCTGAAGGAGGGCAGCCCGCAGTACGCCGAGCTGCGCAACCAGCTGGTCCGCATGCACCTGCCGCTCGTGGAGCACCTCGCACGCCGCTTCCGCAACCGCGGCGAGCCCCTGGACGACCTCACGCAGGTCGCCACCATCGGACTGATCAAGTCCGTCGACCGCTTCGACCCGGACCGCGGCGTGGAGTTCTCCACGTACGCGACCCCGACGGTCGTCGGCGAGATCAAGCGGCACTTCCGGGACAAGGGCTGGGCGGTGCGCGTGCCGCGCCGGCTCCAGGAGCTGCGCCTGGCACTGACCACCGCGACGGCCGAGCTGTCCCAGCTGCACGGCCGCTCCCCGACGGTGCACGAGCTCGCCGAGAAGCTCGCCATCTCCGAGGAGGAGGTCCTGGAGGGCCTGGAGTCCGCCAACGCCTACTCCACCCTGTCACTGGACGTCCCCGACACGGACGACGAGTCCCCCGCGGTCGCGGACACCCTCGGCGCCGAGGACGAGGCGCTGGAGGGCGTGGAGTACCGGGAGTCGCTGAAGCCGCTGCTGGAGGATCTCCCGCCGCGCGAGAAGCGGATCCTGCTGCTGCGCTTCTTCGGCAACATGACCCAGTCACAGATCGCCCAGGAGGTCGGCATCTCGCAGATGCACGTCTCCCGGCTGCTGGCCCGCACACTGGCCCAGCTGCGGGAGAAGCTGCTGGTGGAGGAGTAGCGGAAGGGCCGCGAGGACCGCGGGGACCGGGACGGCCGGGGCGGAGGCCGGCCGCAGGGCTATCGCTGCCCGGTCTCCTCGGCCCGGCCCGGGCCCTTGATGCCGAGGGCCCTGGTCGTCTCCGGGTTCACGAGCAGCACCAGCGACGCCACGGCCACCACGGCGAGCGCGATGCCGGCCGGGATGGCCGCGCCGTCGGCCCGCAGCAGGGTGTAGGCGACGGGCAGCGCCATGATCTGCGTGATGACCGCGGGTCCCCGGCTCCAGCTGCGGCGCAGCAGCAGTCCGCGGGCGGCGAGCAGCGGCAGCAGCGCGAGCACGATCACCGTGATGCCGCCGGTGACCCCGGTCTGCCGGTCGCCCTCGTGGCCGGTGATGCCCGCGACGAGCAACCAGATCCCGCCGGCCACCAGCACGAGCCCTTCCAGCGCGGCAAGCGCCGCCGCGTACGTCAGCCGGCGCGGGCGCGGACCCGCTGTGTCCGGGGCGTCCGTGCCGTCCGTGGTCCTGGGGGTGGGGTTGCGGTCACTGCTCACCCCAGCAGCGTAGCCCTCGCGGCACGGAGCACCGTGTGCAGGCTCACGTCCCTGTCTCTTACCGGATCCCTACCTCGGGGTGGGGCCGGTACTGTCCGGTAGGTACGCTGCACCTCATGCGTGCACTACTCGTGGTCAACCCGGCGGCAACCACCACAAGCGCACGTACGCGCGACGTCCTGATCCACGCGCTCGCCAGCGAGATGAAGCTGGACGCGGTCACCACCGAGTACCGCGGCCACGCCCGCGATCTGGGCCGGCAGGCCGCTGACAGCGACGACATCGACATGGTGGTGGCCCTCGGCGGCGACGGCACGGTCAACGAGGTCGTCAACGGCCTGCTGCACCGCGGCCCGGATCCCGAGCGCCTGCCGCGCCTGGCGGTGGTGCCCGGCGGTTCCACCAACGTCTTCGCCCGCGCCCTGGGCCTGCCCAACGACGCCGTGGAGGCCACTGGCGCCATCCTGGACGCCCTGCGCCGGGGCGGCGAGCGCACGGTCGGCCTGGGGCTGGCCTCGGGCACGCCCGGCACCGACGACGCGGCGGTGCCGGAACGCTGGTTCACCTTCAACGCCGGGCTCGGCTTCGACGCCGGCGTGGTCGGCCGGGTGGAACAGCAGCGCGAGCGCGGCAAGAAGTCCACGCACGCCCTGTACGTACGGCAGGTGATCCGCCAGTTCCTCGGGGAGCCGAGCCGCCGGCACGGGACGATCACCCTGGAGCGGCCCGGGAAGGACCCGCTCACCGAGCTGGTGGTGGCGATAGTCTCGAACACCTCGCCGTGGACGTATCTCGGCAATCGCCCGATGTACACGTCGCCTAAGGCCTCGTTCGATACCGGGCTCGACGTGCTCGGTCTCAGCCGTCTGTCCACCGCCGCGGTTGCCCGGTATGGCACCCAGTTGCTCACTTCGTCCCCCGAGCGCGGCCCCTACGGCAGGCATGCGGCCTCCCTGCACGATCTGAGCCGCTTCACCTTGCATTCGAAGGTGCCGCTCCCCCTCCAGATGGACGGTGACCACCTGGGGCTGCGTAGAAGCGTGACGTTCACAGGCGTACGCCGTGCACTGCGTGTGATTGTGTGAGTAGAAGGGCCCAAAGTCCTTTCACTCGAACGTTTAGGCCAGGATCCACCCCATGGAAGTACGGCTGTGACCTAGTCGACACCGAGGAATCAAAAAAAACTTTCCGGAAGGGGTTGTATCCGCCGCTGAGGTTTGCGAGTCTCTACGTGGTGATCGGGGCGGCCCACCACACGGGCCCCAGAGGTCACCGGAACCCCTCTCCAAATCACAGGACCACGCCAGGGAACCTGGCAGTCGGCCCTTCCCTTGTTGAGGGATTCGTGAAAGCGTTCACATTCACAAGCAACCGCACGTAACACCAAGAGAGGTAGCAGCCATGGACTGGCGTCACAACGCCGTTTGCCGCGAGGAAGACCCCGAGCTGTTCTTCCCCATCGGCAACACCGGTCCTGCGCTGCTGCAGATCGAGGAAGCCAAGGCCGTCTGCCGTCGCTGCCCGGTTATGGAGCAGTGCCTGCAGTGGGCGCTCGAGTCCGGTCAGGACTCCGGCGTCTGGGGTGGTCTCAGCGAGGACGAGCGCCGCGCGATGAAGCGCCGCGCCGCCCGCAACCGGGCTCGTCAGGCCTCCGCCTGACCACAGCCACCCCGCTGACAGCCTGAGCTTGGCGGCGCGTACAGCGAGTACGCATCTCCCGCCCCCGAGCCGCAGCGCGCAGTACCCCCGATGCGCACACAAGCCGCAACGAGCGACTGGCCTCGGACCGATTTTCGGTCCGAGGCTCTTTGCTGTGCGGGCTACTTGTGCGCTTGCACGGGAATGTCGAGGATCACCCGGGTGCCGCGCTCCGGGGCCGGCACCATGTCGAAGGTTCCGCCCAACTCCCCCTCGACCAGGGTCCGTACGATCTGGAGGCCGAGGTTGCCGGAGCTGTGCGGGTCGAAGCCGTCGGGCAGACCCACGCCGTCGTCCTGCACGGTGACGAGCAGTCGGGCCTCGCGCGAGGTGCCGCCGCGGACCGCGGAGACCTCCACCGTCCCCGTCTCGCCCTCGCCGAAGCCGTGTTCCAGGGCGTTCTGCAGAACCTCGGTCAGCACCATCGACAGCGGGGTGGCCACCTCGGCGTCCAGGATCCCGAAGCGGCCGCTGCGCCGCCCGGTCACCTTGCCCGGGGAGATCTCGGCGACCATCGCCAGCACCCGGTCGGCGATCTCGTCGAACTCCACGCGTTCGTCCAGGTTCTGGGACAGCGTCTCGTGCACGATGGCGATCGAGCCGACCCGGCGGACCGCCTCCTCCAGGGCCTCCCGGCCGCGCTCCGACTCGATGCGCCGGGCCTGAAGCCTGAGCAGGGCCGCCACCGTCTGGAGGTTGTTCTTGACCCGGTGGTGGATCTCCCGGATCGTCGCGTCCTTGGTGATCAACTCCCGTTCGCGTCGGCGCAGTTCGGTCACGTCCCGGAGCAGTACCAGCGAACCTATGCGCGTGCCCTTGGGCTTGAGCGGGATCGCCCGGAACTGGATCACGCCGTCGTGGGCCTCGATCTCGAACTCCCGGGGCGCCCAGCCGCTCGCCAGCTTCACCAGCGCCTCGTCCACCGGGGCCCGGGAGGGCGCGAGTTCGGCGGTGGTTTCACCCAGGTGATGGCCGACGAGGTCGGCGGCGAGGCCGAGGCGGTGGTAGGCGGAGAGCGCGTTGGGCGAGGCGTACTGGACGATGCCGTCCGCGTCCAGCCGGATCAGGCCGTCGCCGACGCGCGGCGAGGCGTCCATGTCGACCTGCTGGTCCGGGAACGGGAACGAACCGGCCGCGATCATCTGCGCCAGGTCCGAGGCGCTCTGCAGATACGTCAGCTCCAGCCGGCTCGGGGTGCGCACGGTCAGCAGGTTGGTGTTGCGCGCGATGACGCCGAGGACGCGCCCCTCCCGCCGCACCGGGATGGACTCGACGCGGACCGGGACCTCCTCGCGCCACTCGGGGTCGCCCTCCCGCACGATCCGGCCCTCGTCGAGGGCGGCGTCCAGCATCGGGCGGCGGCCGCGCGGGACGAGGTGGCCGACCATGTCGTTCTGGTAGGAGGTGGGTCCGGTGTTGGGCCGCATCTGGGCGACCGAGACGTACCGGGTGCCGTCCAGGGTGGGGACCCACAGGACGAGGTCGGCGAAGGAGAGGTCGGAGAGCAGCTGCCACTCCGAGACCAGCATGTGCAGCCACTCGAGATCGGAGTCGTCGAGCGCGGTGTGCTGGCGTACGAGTTCGTTCATGGAGGGCACGTCTGCGAGCGTACCCGGGCGTTTGTACGGTCCTGAAATATGCGGAGGCGCGGGGCCCCGGAGACACCCGCGGGCCGCGGCGCCTGAGAGGGACCCTCAACCCTCCCGGCACCGCAGCCCGGAGCAATATCGGCCGTGGGCGTGCGGTCCCGGTCGGCCGAAGGATGAGGACCGGGGCAGTCAGGGCAGAGAGCTCCGGGTCCTCGGTCCGCCTTCCTGTGCGGGGAAGACGGAGGCTCGTGCGTTCACCTGTCGTGCGCGGACGGTGCCGCGCGCGTGCGCTCTTCTAGACGTCTCACAGCATTCTGGACTAGACCACTTGCCCTGTCCATGTGCGGGACGGCGGTTGTTGTGTTTTCTTCACCGAACGACCGGTCGGAACGGAGCCGGGCCGGCCTGCGGACCGGATCTCCCGGCGCGCTCCCCGCAGCCTAGCCCGCCCGGCTCGGCGGCGGGGCCGGATGGCGAGGTGGATCTCCGTGACAGCCTCGGCTTCGCCCGGCTCACGCCGTCGCACGCCGGTCGCGATCCGCCCCGGGCGACCGCCCCCACCGCTTCGGGCACGCGGGTGGAGGAGCCCGGCACGGACGGGCTCGACTCTGTTAGATTGGGCTTGGATTGGTCTAAACCACACGACCCCCGTTACCGGGTCCGTCCCCTTCAGATCCTCCTCAGATCGGCAGGCCCAGCGTGGAAGTTGTCATCGTTCCGGATGCCAGAGCGGGCGGCGAACTCATCGCCGAGGCGATGGAGCGGCTGCTCCGGAGCAAGCCCGACGCCCTGCTCGGCGTGGCCACGGGCTCCACTCCCCTGCCCGTGTACGAGGCGCTGGCGGCCAAGGTGCGCTCCGGTGCCGCGGACATCTCGCGGGTGCGGATCGCCCAGCTCGACGAGTACGTGGGGCTGCCCGCCGACCACCCCGAGTCCTACCGCTCGGTGCTGCGCCGGGAGGTGCTGGAGCCCCTCGGTATCGGCATGGACGCCTTCCTCGGCCCCGACGGCACCGCCGAGGACGTCCGGTCGGCCTGCGCGGCCTACGACCGGGCCCTGGCCGAGGCCGGCGGTGTCGACCTGCAACTGCTCGGGATCGGGACCGACGGGCACATCGGGTTCAACGAGCCGTGTTCGTCGCTCGCCTCGCGCACCCGGATCAAGACCCTGACCGAGCAGACCCGCGCCGACAACGCGCGCTTCTTCGACGGCGACGTCGACCAGGTGCCGCACCACGTCATCACGCAGGGCATCGGGACGATCCTGGAGGCGCGGCACCTGGTGCTGCTGGCGACGGGCGAGGGCAAGGCGGACGCGGTCGCGGCGACCGTCGAGGGCCCGCTGGCCGCCGTCTGCCCCGCCTCGGCACTCCAGCTCCACCCGCACGCGACGGTCGTCGTCGACGAGGCCGCCGCGTCCAAGCTGAAGCTCGCCGACTACTTCCGCCACGCCTACAACAACAAGCCGGACTGGCAGGGCATTTAGCCACTCGCACGGCACCGATGCACGGCGACGCCGGCCAACCCGCGGGGGGTGGCCGGCGTCGCCGCGTCGACCGCCGTAAGGCGTGGCGGGGGCAACCTCACATGCATGGTGCCGCCACGGCGGCGGGCGCTGCCTGGGCCCGGCCCGGGAGGCGTTACGCGGAGTGGGAGGGGGCGAGGTGGTGCCGGTCCCGGGGAGCCCGGGTGGGTGCCGCCTGGTGCCCCCCGGACCCGGGGCGGGGCATTCGCCCCGGGCTCGGGCGGCTACTGCCTGGGACCGGGCCCGCGAGGCCTTTCGCAGGGCCCGGAGCGGGGAGGTGTTTCTCCCTGGCGGCGCGGACGGTCGCGGTCCGGGACCGGGCCGGTGAGGTGGCCCGCAGGGCCGGGAGCGGGGGAGGTGTTCCCTTCCGGCTGACCTGGGAAGTGGCCGACTGGGACCCGGTCCGCGAGGCCTCCCGCAGGGCCGGGAGCCGGGCGTGGCGGCCGACCCGCCCCGGGATTCCTCCCTGGCGGACCCGGGCGTGCCGGCTCGGGCTTTCGTGGCGAGATGAGGGCGGGGAGGCGCCGGCCCCGCTCGGCGCCCGCCGGCGGGACGGTCGCCCGGCGCAGCCGTGTCTCGGGGACTGCCCGCCGCGGTGGTCGCGACCCCGCCACGACCGCTCAGGTCCGCCCGGAGGAACACATCCCGGCTCCCGGGCCTACGGAAGGCCTCGCGGACCGGTTCCGCAGTGACCAGTACCGCCCCGCTCCTGGCCCACGAGGGCGCCGCTGTCTGCTGTGTGTCACCGGTGGCGCGCCGGGGGGCACGGACCCGGGCGGTCGAGTGGCCGACAGCGGCGGTGTGGGCGCCGGCAGGTGGTTCACTCGCCCGTGATGATCTCCGCCGCCGCTCGGCCGCAGACGCGGGCCGCGCCGTGGGTGGCGATGTGGAGGGCGCCGCGTGGGGGCGCCTGGGGGACGCCCATCTCGACGATCACCGTGTCCGGGCGGGCCGCGAGCAGGGTGTCCAGGGCGGCCGCCATCCAGGGGTGGCGGTGCTCGTCGCGGACGACGGCCACCACACGCCGGGTGCCGGCCTCCTGAAGGGCCGCGCGGCCCGCGTCCTCGCCGGCGAAACTGCCCGTCCGGGTGCCCGGCAGGAGGCGGCAGAGCTCGGCGGCCACGCCCCACGGGGTCTCGTCGCCGACGGCGATGTTGGCGACGGGGGTGAGGGCGGCGACGTAGGGCGGATCCGTGAGCGGGGTGAAGCCCTCCGCGGCGGTGACGCGCAGCGCGCGCCGGGCCGCTCGCAGCCCGACCACCGGATCGGCGTCGCCGTGCGTTCCGGCCGGGCCCGCGGCCGCGGCGGTCCAGCGGGCGAGGGCGCGGACCCGGTCGGCCGCGTCCGCCAGCCGTTCCTCGGGCAGTTCGCCGGAGTGGACCGCGGCGACCAGGGCGTCGCGCA
Source organism: Streptomyces sp. NPDC001204 (assembly GCF_053598035.1). NCBI lineage: Bacteria > Bacillati > Actinomycetota > Actinomycetes > Kitasatosporales > Streptomycetaceae > Streptomyces > Streptomyces sp. NPDC001204. The sequence goes on from NZ_JBSFJL010000001.1 coordinate 209,231, forward strand.
GACCGGTCACGGTCTCGTCGTCGGCCAGTCCGCCGCCCACGCAGATCGCGTCGGCTCCGGCGGCGATGGCCAGGACGCTGCCACGCCGGATGCCGTAGTTGTCCGCGATGGCCCGCATCTCCATGCCGTCGGTGACGATCAGGCCCTCGTAGCCCAGTTCGCCGCGCAGCAGGTCGGTCAGCACCCGGCGGGACAACGTTGCCGGAAGCTCCGGGTCCAGGGCCGGCACCAGGATGTGGGCGCTCATCACGGCCTTGCTGCCGGCGGCGATCGCCGCGCGGAACGGGGTCAGTTCGCGCTCCTGGAGCACCTCGGCGCCCACGTCGATGCGGGGCATCGCGTGGTGGGAGTCCACGGCGGTGTCGCCGTGCCCGGGGAAGTGCTTGGTGCAGGCGGCGACCCCCGCGGACTGGAGGCCGGTGACGTAGGCGGCGGTGTGCCGGGCGACCAGGTCGGTGGAGGCCCCGAAGGACCGTACGCCGATGACCGGGTTGCCGGGGTTGGAGTTGACGTCCGCGGAGGGCGCCCAGTTGAAGTTCACTCCGCACTCGGCGAGCCGCCTGCCGAGTTCGCGGGCGACGGCCTGGGTCAGTTCCACGTCGTCCACCGCGCCCAGCGCGTGGTTGCCGGGGAAGCTGGAGCCGGTGCGCACCTCCAGACGGGTGACGTCGCCGCCCTCCTCGTCGATGGCGACCAGAACGTCCTCGCGTTCGGCGCGCAACTGGGCGGTGAGGGCGGCCAGTTGTTCGGGCGAGGCGATGTTCCGGCCGAACAGTCCGACCGAGGACAGGCCCTCACCCAGGCGCCGGAGCAGCCAGTCGGGGGCCGTGGTCCCGGTGAAGCCGGGCTGGAGGACCGTCAGCGCGTCGCGGGTGAGTGTGTCGGTGCCGCTGGCGATTGTCGTCATCGGGTGGCGTTATCCCTTCACGGCGCCCGCGGTCAGGCCCGCGGCCATCTTGCGCTGGACGAGCAGGAACAGGACGACGATCGGTATGGCCATCATCGTGGCTCCGGCCATCATCGGGGCGTATTCGGTGCCGTGCTTGGTGGTGAAGTTGGCGAGCCAGACCGTCGCGGTCTGGTGCTCCTGGCTGAGCAGCATGAGGGCGTACAGGTACTCGTTCCAGGCCTGGATGAAGCCGTAGACCGAGGTGGCGACCAGGCCGGGGGCGAGCAGCGGGAAGACAACCCGGATGAAGGCGCCGGTGCGGGAGCAGCCGTCGACCATGGCGGCCTCCTCCAGTTCCCGGGGGATGTTGACGATGAAGCCGCGCAGCGTCCACACAGTGAAGGGGAGGATGAAGGTCAGGTAGGTGAGGAGCAGACCGGTGAGCTTGTCGTACTGCCCAAGGTCGTTCAGCAGCAGGAAGATCGGGATTATCATGGCGACCAGCGGCACCATCTGCACCGCCAGGATGCCCACGATCACGACCTTGCGGCCGCGGAAGGCGAAGCGGGAGATGGCGAGCGCGGCCAGCATGCCCACGACCACGCCGATCGCCACCACCGACAACGACACGATCAGGCTGCGGCCGACCGGGCCCCAGAAGTCGGCGATGTCCAGCGCCCGGCGGAAGTTCGCCAGGGAGAGCCCGGTGGGCAGCAGGCTCGGGTCCGGGTCGATGGCGTCCTTGGCCGGCTTGAAGGCGGTGTTGAGCATCCAGTAGAAGGGGAAGCCGACGGTGACGAAGGCGAGCAGGCCGAGCAGGTTCCAGCCGAGCCTCCCCCTCCGGCGGCGGGGAGCTGCGAGGGCACTCGTCCCGCTCATTCGACTTCTCCGATCTTCAGCATCTGGCGCATGTACACGGCGACCACGCCGAGCAGCAGCAACACGGTGATCAGGGCGATCGCCGAGCCCTGCGCGTAGTCGTTGACCACGAACGCGCGGTCGTAGGAATAGGTGTTGAGGACCTGGAACTCCGCCTCGGGATGGCCGCCCCGCATCACGAACACCTGCGGGAAGACCCCCATGTCCCAGATCACCGACAGGGTCGTGAGCATCACGATGACCGGCTTGAGGATCGGCAGGGTGACATGGCGGAAGACGCCCCAGGCGCCCGCACCGTCCAGCCGCGCGGCCTCCTCCAGCTCACTGGGCACCTGGGTCAGGCCCGCGCTGAGCGTGATGGTGACGAAGGGCACGGCGCCCCACACCACCAGGAGCATGATCACGGCCAGTCCCTCGGGGCCGCTCGCGAACCAGTTGTGGCCGACCATGTCGATCCCGGGCAGCCTGCTGAGCAGCGCGTTGAGGACACCGTAGTCGGAGTCGAAGAGCCACTTGAAGACCGTGGTGGCCACGATGACGGGCATGCCCCAGCTGGCCACCAGCACAATGTTGATCAGGACCTTCACCCAGCCGGACACCCGCTGCAGCAGCAGCGCGAGCGCCATGCCGGCGACCATGGTGAGGACCACGCAGCCGGCGGCGAAGACGATCGTGCGCAGGACGACCGCCCAGAACTCGCTGTCGCCCAGCACGCCCGTGAAGTTGGCGAACCCGACCCACTCGGCCGGTTGAAAGCCCCAGAGCTGCGGCTGGCCGAACTTCTGGAAGGACAGGCTGACCAGGCGCGCCAGCGGATACGCCATGACCAGGGCCAGAACCAGCAAGCAGGGCGCGAGCAGCAGCCACGGCGTCGCGGCCCCGCCGGAGGTGCGCGGTCCCCGTGGCCGGTCGGGGACGGCGGGTGGCGGTGCCTGCCGCGGTGGCGGCACCTTGGCAGGGGTGGTCGTGTCTGCGGCACTCATCGCGCGCTCCTCAGCGGTCCCTCAGGTCGTACGAAGGCCAAGCCCCGTACGAATGCACGGGCTGGCGCACGGTCGTACGGGAAGCAGGGCCCCGCTGCGGTCGCAGGACCCCGCGTTCCTGTCACTTGGTGTTGATCACCTTGTCGATCGCGGCGTCCGCCTCCTTGGCGGCCGCCTCGACCGACTTCTTGCCGGTGCCGATGTTCTGCAGCATGGTCTGCAGCACCTGGGCCTTCTCGACCTGACCCCAGCCCGGGGCCATCGGGACGAACCAGTTGGACTCGGCCGCGGTGGCCGGGACCGCCGTCGCGGGGTCGTCCTTCAGCGTCGCGAGGTCGGTCTTGTTGTTGGGCAGGTTGCCCTTGCCCATCAGACCCTTCTGGCCGGACGGGCCGGTGAACGCGTTGATCCACTCAGCGGCGAGCGCCTGTGCCTTGGACTTCACCGGGACGGCCAGGTCGGAGCCGCCGAGGAAGACCGGCATGTTCTTGCCGGACGGGCCGGGCATCACGAAGTTCTCGTTGTTGTCCTTAAGCTTGCCGGTCTTGTCCTGCTCCGGGTCGGACGCGGCCGCGCCTTCCCAGGCGGCGCCGAAGATCATGCCGGACTTGCCCTGGCCGTAGACGATGTAACGGTCGGACTCGTCCTTGGTCTTGTCGCCGTGCATGTACTTGTCGACGACGTTCTTGAACTCGTTCAGGCCCTTGAGGGACTCGGGCGAGGAGAGGTTGGCCTTCCACTGGCCGCCCTCCTCCTTGGCGATGGAGCCGCCGGCGTCGTAGACGAAGGACATGGCCGCGTACCAGTCGCGCGTGGGCTGGTACCAGGCGTTGAACTTGTCACCCTGCTTCTTCTGAACCTTGTCCAGGTCGGCCGTGAGCTCCTGGTAGGTCTTCGGGACGGACTTCACGCCGGCCGCGGCGATGACGTCCTTGCGCCAGTTGGCAACCCGGCCGCCCGCGTAGTAGGGAACGCCGTAGGTCTTGCCGTCGTAGGTCACCGAGGCCTTCAGGCCGTCGAGCCAGGCGTCGGATCCGGTGAAGTCGGCGGGGTCGACGGGGGCGAAGGCACCCTTGACCATGTACCCGAGCATCTCGGTGTTGCCCATCTCGACCACGTCGGGGGCCTTGTCGGTGGCGAGGACCGCATCGAGCTTGGTGTTCTTGTCCGGCCAGCCGTAGTACTCGTGCTTGATCTTCAGACCTGGGTGCTTCTTCGTCACCGCGTCGTCGGCCGCCTTGACCAGCTCGGGCCAGTTGTTCTGCGCGTCCACGGTGAGCCAGACGGTCAGCTCCTTGGCGTCGGCGCCGCCCTTGCCGGAGCTCCCGTCGTCCTTGCCGCCCCCACACGCCGCGATGGAGACCATCATTCCCGCGATACCGATCGCGGCTACCAGCTTGCGCTTCACGCCACCCTCCTCAGGGATGCCACAAACCCCCCTGCCTCCCCGCGGTTGAGCGACATCCGAGCGTCGGCGTAACCGCCCGTGGGGCCGGGACCTGGACCAATGGTGTAGACCAGTACGGGGAGCTTGGCCCAGACCAATAGGGCTGTCAAGAGTGCGCCGACCCGCTCAGGTGGTCCGTTATGGGACCGCGATATGCAGGGACCTTTCATTGTTCGTCCGGCAAAATGGACGCTCGCGTTCCACTGGACCAGTGGCGACCGTACGCCACCCGCCGACCGCGCCGGCCGCGTGGACCACCGATCCTGGCCGGGGTGATGGACTAGACCATCCGGAGTCACGACGGTATACAGAGGAGATCACGGAGCGTACGGGTGACCACCCGGCACGCGAAGCCGTGCCACGATGTGAGCGGGGCCGACGGGACGTCGGCCGCTTCGGCACTGGAGCCGGGAAGGCGGAGCATGAGCACCGACGTCAGCAGTGCGGAGAACGAGGGTGGGGCGACCGTCCGTACCGCGCGCGTGCCCAAGTACTACCGCCTGAAGAAGCACCTGCTCGACATCACCCAGACGCTGCCGCCCGGCACTCCGGTCCCGCCGGAGCGGACCCTGGCGGCCGAGTTCGACACCTCGCGCACCACGGTGCGGCAGGCGCTTCAGGAGCTCGTCGTCGAGGGACGGCTGGAGCGCATCCAGGGCAAGGGCACCTTCGTCGCCAAGCCGAAGGTCTCCCAGGCGCTGCAACTGACGTCCTACACCGAGGACATGCGCGCCCAGGGCCTGGAGCCGACCTCGCAGCTGCTGGACGTCGGCTACGTCACCGCCGACGACCGCCTGGCCGAACTGCTCGACATCACCGCCGGGGGGCGGGTGCTGCGCATCGAGCGGCTGCGCATGGCCAACGGCGAGCCGATGGCCATCGAGACCACCCATTTGTCGGCCAAGCGCTTCCCTGCGCTGCGGCGCAGCCTGGTGAAGTACACCTCCCTCTACACCGCCCTCGCCGAGGTCTACGACGTCCATCTCGCCGAGGCCGAGGAGACCATCGAGACCTCCCTGGCCACTCCGCGCGAGGCGGGCCTGCTCGGCACCGACGTGGGCCTGCCGATGCTGCTGCTGTCCCGGCACTCCCTGGACCGCGAGGGCCGTCCGGTGGAGTGGGTGCGGTCGGTCTACCGCGGGGACCGCTACAAGTTCGTGGCCCGTCTCAAGCGCCCGCAGGAGTAAGGGCCTTGTGACGGCGTAAGAATCTCGTGGCGGTCCGCGGCGTGATGCGCGCGAGGGATTCCGCACGTGTGACACCGTGACCTAGATTGCCTGCGCACCGCACGGACGCTCGCCGGTGATCAGCTAGGGGACGGAGTCGCCACATGTCGAATGCCCCGGAAACCACCAGAGCGGTGGTGACGCCCTTACGGGTCGTCATCGCCCTCTGCCTCGTCGCCCCCTTCGGGGCGCTGTTATGGGTGGGGTCGTACGCGAAGACGGATCCGGCGTTCATCGGGATCCCGTTCTTCTACTGGTACCAGATGCTGTGGGTGGTCCTCTCCGCGGCCCTGACGATGACCGCGTACCGGCTGTGGCTGCGTGACCGGCGCACGGTACGGGCCGCCCGGACGGCCCGTACCGCCACGCCCGAGGACGGGGGTGCGGTGAAGTGAAGGACGGCGTCAACGGCGTCGCGCTCGGCGTCTGTCTCTTCTTCTTCCTGCTCGTCACCGTCATGGGCTTCCTGGCCGCGCGCTGGCGTCGTGCCGAGAACGAGCACAGCCTGGACGAATGGGGCCTGGGCGGCCGGTCGTTCGGCACCTGGGTGACCTGGTTCCTGCTCGGCGGCGATCTGTACACCGCCTACACCTTCGTGGCCGTGCCGGCCGCCGTCTACGCCACGGGCGCGGCCGGCTTCTTCGCGGTGCCGTACACGATCCTGGTCTACCCGCTGATCTTCACGTTCCTGCCGCGGCTGTGGTCGGTGTCCCACCGGCACGGATACGTGACCACCTCGGACTTCGTCCGCGGCCGGTTCGGCTCCAAGAGCCTGTCGCTGGCGGTGGCGCTCACCGGCATCCTCGCGACCATGCCGTACATCGCGCTCCAGCTGGTCGGCATCCAGGCCGTGCTGGACGTGATGGGCGTCGGCGGCGGCGACAGCACCCACTGGTTCGTGAAGGACCTGCCGCTGCTGATCGCCTTCGGTGTGCTGGCGGCCTACACCTACTCCTCGGGACTGCGCGCGCCCGCGCTGATCGCGTTCGTGAAGGACACCCTGATCTACATCGTGATCGCGGTGGCCATCATCTACATCCCGATCAAGCTGGGCGGCTTCGGCGAGGTGTTCGCCAAGGCGGACCAGAAGTTCAGCGAGTCGGGGACGGGCGGTCTGGTGCCGGCGGCGGCCGGCCAGTGGACGTACGCCACGCTGGCCCTGGGTTCCGCGCTCGCGCTGTTCATGTACCCGCACTCGATCACCGCGACGCTGTCCTCGCGCAGCCGCGAGGTGATCCGCCGCAACACCACGATCCTGCCGCTGTACTCGCTGATGCTGGGCCTGCTCGCGCTGCTGGGCTTCATGGCGATCGCGGCGGGCGTGCAGGTGAAGAACGGCCAGCTGGCCATTCCGCAGCTGTTCGAGAACATGTTCCCGGACTGGTTCGCGGGGGTGGCGTTCGCGGCGATCGCCATCGGCGCGCTGGTGCCGGCGGCCATCATGTCGATCGCCGCCGCGAACCTGTTCACCCGCAACATCTACAAGGACTTCCTCCGCCCGCACGCGACGCCGAAGGAGGAGACCCGGGTATCCAAGATCGTGTCGTTGCTGGTCAAGGTGGGCGCACTGGTCTTCGTCCTGACCATGGACAAGACGGTCGCCATCAACTTCCAGTTGCTCGGCGGCATCTGGATCCTGCAGACCTTCCCGGCCCTGGTCGGCGGCCTGTTCACCCGCTGGTTCCACCGCTGGGCGCTGCTGGCGGGCTGGGCGGTCGGCATGGTCTACGGCACGGTCGCCGCCTACGGGGTCGCCTCGCCGACGCAGAAGCACTTCGGCGGCTCGGCGAAGGAGATCCCGGGCATCGGCGAGATCGGCTACATCGGTCTGACGGCGTTCGTGCTCAACGCGGCCGTCGCGGTGGTCCTGACGCTCGTGCTGAGGGCGGTCAAGGCGCCTGAGGGCGTGGACGAGACCCGGCCGGAGGACTACACGGCGGACGCCGGCGACCCGGGCGTCGAGGTGGAACTCCCGCCGGCCACGGCGGCGGCCCCGCACTGACGACCAGGAGGCGCATCCGACGGGCCGCCGGAGAAATCCGGCGGCCCGTCGCCGTGCCCGTGCGGCACACTCGGGCGCATGGACATCGTGATCCGGCCGGTGGAACCCGGCGAGTACGGCACCCTCGGTGAGATCACCGCGCAGGCCTACCTCCGGGACGGGCTCCTCGACTTCGGTGAGAGCGACGAGTATCTCGGCGAGCTGCGGGACGTGGCCAAGCGGGCGGCCGCCGCCGAGGTACTGGTGGCGGTGGCGGACGGGGAGGTGCTCGGCGGCGTGACCTTCGTCCCCGGCACGGGCCCCATGGCCGACCTCGCCGGTCCCGGGGAGACCGAGATACGGATGCTCGCGGTCGGGCACGCGGCGCGCGGCCGAGGCGTCGGCGAGGCCCTCGTACGGGCCTGTCTGGACCGGGCACGGGCCGTGGAGGGCTGTGTCCGCGTGGTGCTGTCCACCCAGAGCTCCATGCACACCGCCCACCGCATCTACGAGCGTCTGGGCTTCGTCCGCACGCCGGGCCGGGACTGGAACCCCCTCCCGCACCTGGACGACATCATGCTGCTGACCTACGAGTTGACATTCTGACACGTACCGGAAGCGACACGGCACAACATATGGGGGTGCCCGACTCACTCAGCACAAGATGTATGCTCGTGCTCGCTGTCGCCGCAGGGGAATCCGGTGCGAATCCGGAACTGTCCCGCAACGGTGTACTCGTGCGCGTATGCCCCCATGGGCCGCCACGAGCGTCAGTCCGAGGACCTGCCGACAGTGCGCCCGGCCGTCCGGTCCGGGTGCCCTGACGTCCGGGCTTCGTGGAATGGGCCGGTGGACGCGGCGCCGCGTGCGCTCGTGTGCTGCCCCCTGCCCTCGGCGAGGCCCCGTGCCGAGCGAGGGAGAGCTCCAACGTGACCATCGCGCCAGCAGACCCGGTTTCAGCCACAGCTCCGGAAACCGACGGTCCAGGTGCCGTACTGCTGCGGACCCTGACCGAGCTGACCGCCGACCTCCCCGACGCCGACCCCGGCCGGGTCGCCGCCGCCGCGCTGCGCGGCCGGTCGGCACGGGCCGACGAGGCCGAGTTGCGCGAGCTGGCCACGGAGGCGGCCGCCGGGCTCATCTCCGAGGACCCCGCCTACTCCCGGCTCGCGGCCAGGCTGCTGACCCTCGCCATCCGCGCCGAGGCCGCCTCCCAGGGCGTCGTGTCCTTCACCGACTCCGTCGCCGTCGGCCACCGCGAGGGCCTTCTCGCCGACCGGACCGCCGAGTTCGCACACCGGTACGCCGACCGCCTCGACGCGCTGATCGACCCGGGCGCCGACGACCGCTTCGGCTACTTCGGCCTGCGCACCCTGCACAGCCGGTACCTGCTGCGGCACCCGATCACCCGCAAGGTGATCGAGACGCCGCAGCACTTCCTGCTGCGGGTCGCGGCGGGTCTCGCGCAGGACGACACCGCACGGTCGGCCGACGAGGTCGAGGCGCTCTACGGGCTGATGAGCCGCCTCGACTACCTGCCCTCCTCCCCCACGCTCTTCAACTCCGGTACGCGTCACCCCCAGATGTCGTCCTGCTACCTGCTCGACTCCCCCAGGGACGAGCTGGACTCGATCTACGAGCGCTACCTCCAGGTCGCGCGGCTGTCCAAGCACGCCGGCGGCATCGGCATCGCCTACTCCCGCATCCGCTCCCGCGGTTCGCTGATCCGCGGCACCAACGGGCACTCCAACGGCATCGTGCCGTTCCTGAAGACCCTGGACGCCTCGGTGGCCGCCGTGAACCAGGGCGGCCGGCGCAAGGGTGCCGCCGCGGTCTACCTGGAGACCTGGCACTCGGACATCGAGGAGTTCCTGGAGCTGCGCGACAACACCGGTGAGGACGCCCGCCGTACGCACAACCTCAACCTCGCGCACTGGGTCCCGGACGAGTTCATGCGCCGGGTGAACGCCGACGGGCAGTGGTCGCTGTTCTCCCCCTCGGACGTGCCGGAGCTGACCGACCTGTGGGGCGAGGAGTTCGACGCCGCGTACCGCGCCGCGGAGGCGCGGGGCCTGGCCAGGAAGACCATGCCGGCCCGCGACCTGTACGGCCGTATGATGCGCACCCTCGCGCAGACCGGCAACGGCTGGATGACCTTCAAGGACGCCGCCAACCGCACCGCCAACCAGACGGCGCAGCCGGGCCACGTCGTCCACTCCTCCAACCTCTGCACGGAGATCCTGGAGGTCACCGACGACGGCGAGACGGCGGTGTGCAACCTGGGTTCGGTCAACCTCGGCGCGTTCGTGGCCGGCGGTGACATCGACTGGGAGCGGCTGGACGAGACCGTCCGCACCGCCGTCACCTTCCTCGACCGCGTGGTGGACATCAACTTCTACCCGACCGAGCAGGCGGGCCGCTCCAACGCCCGCTGGCGGCCGGTGGGCCTGGGCGCCATGGGCCTTCAGGACGTCTTCTTCAAGCTGCGGCTGCCCTTCGACTCCCCGGAGGCGAAGGCCCTGTCCACCCGCATCGCCGAGCGGATCATGCTCGCCGCGTACGAGGCGTCCGCCGACCTCGCCGAGCGCAGCGGCCCACTGCCCGCGTGGGAGAAGACCCGTACCGCCCGGGGCGTGCTGCACTCCGACCACTACGACGTCGAGCTGACCTGGCCGGAGCGCTGGGCGGCGCTGCGCGAGCGGATCGCCGCCGTCGGCATGCGCAACTCGCTGCTGCTCGCCATCGCCCCGACCGCGACCATCGCCTCGATCGCGGGCGTGTACGAGTGCATCGAGCCGCAGGTCTCCAACCTCTTCAAGCGCGAGACGCTCTCCGGGGAGTTCTTGCAGGTCAACTCGTACCTGGTGAACGATCTGAAGGCGCTCGGCGTCTGGGACGCCCGCACCCGCGAGGCGCTGCGCGAGGCGAACGGCTCGGTGCAGGACTTCGCCTGGATCCCCGAGGACGTGCGGACGCTGTACCGCACGGCGTGGGAGATCCCGCAGCGCGGTCTGATCGACATGGCCGCGGCCCGCACCGCGTTCCTGGACCAGTCCCAGTCCCTGAACCTGTTCATGGAGACGCCGACCATCGGCAAGCTCTCCTCGATGTACGCCTACGCCTGGAAGCAGGGCCTGAAGACGACGTACTACCTGCGTTCCCGCCCGGCGACCCGCATCGCCCGCGCCGCCCGGGCGCAGGCTCCCGCCACCGTCCCCGTCCAGCAGGCGGCGCCGGACGCCGACGCGATCGCCTGCTCCCTTGAGAACCCCGAGTCCTGCGAGGCCTGCCAGTGATGACCAGCACCGACCGACGCCAGAACCTGCTCGACCCGGGCTTCGAGCTGACCCTGCGCCCGATGCGCTACCCCGACTTCTACGAGCGCTACCGGGACGCCATCAAGAACACCTGGACCGTGGAGGAGGTCGACCTCCACTCGGACGTCGCCGACCTCGCCAAGCTGACCCCGGGCGAGCAGCACCTCATCGGCCGGCTGGTCGCGTTCTTCGCGACGGGCGACTCGATCGTCGCCAACAACCTGGTGCTCACGCTCTACAAGCACATCAACTCCCCCGAGGCACGCCTGTACTTGAGCAGGCAGCTGTTCGAGGAGGCCGTGCACGTCCAGTTCTATCTGACGCTGCTGGACACCTACCTCCCCGACCCGGACGACCGCGCCGCCGCCTTCGACGCGGTGGAGAACATCCCCTCCATCCGGGAGAAGGCCGAGTTCTGCTTCAAGTGGATGGACTCGGTGGAGAAGCTGGACCGGCTGGAGACGAAGGCGGACCGCCGGCGCTTCCTGCTCAACCTCGTCTGCTTCGCCGCGTGCATCGAGGGCCTGTTCTTCTACGGCGCCTTCGCCTACGTCTACTGGTTCCGCAGCCGCGGCCTGCTGCACGGTCTGGCCACCGGCACCAACTGGGTGTTCCGTGACGAGACGATGCACATGTCCTTCGCCTTCGACGTGGTCGACACCGTGCGCAAGGAGGAGCCGGACCTCTTCGACGACGACCTCCAGCGGCAGGTCACCGACATGCTGCGGGAGGCCGTCGAGGCCGAGCTGCAGTTCGCGCGCGACCTGTGCGGTGACGGCCTCCCGGGGATGAACACCGACTCGATGCGGCAGTACCTGGAGTGCGTCGCCGATCAGCGCCTGACGCGCCTCGGCTTCGCTCCGGTGTACGGCTCCGAGAACCCCTTCTCCTTCATGGAGCTCCAGGGCGTTCAGGAGCTGACCAACTTCTTCGAGCGGCGCCCGTCGGCGTACCAGGTGGCGGTGGAGGGCACCGTCGACCTGGACGAGGACTTCTGAGCCTCGTCGCGGCTCTCGCGGGCCTCCCGGTCCTCGTGGGCCTGGCGGATCCGGCGGTCGGCACGTCGGTCGTGGACGATGCCGATCACCGACGGCAGGACCATGAGGACCAGGAGTCCCAGGACGGCGAGCATCGAGATCAGTCCTTGCAGCTGTGTCGTGGTCATGGACACCACTGTGGCGCCGGATGCTCCTTACCGTGAGTGGCAGGACTGCCGTACACCTTCAAAATCCTGCCACCACGGGGGCACACTGGAGCCATGCTGAAGAACGTGGCCACCGTGCTGCTGGACGGAGTGCACCCCTTCGAGCTCGGCGTGGTCTGCGAGGTGTTCGGACTCGACCGCAGTGACGAGGGACTGCCGGTGTACGACTTCGCGGTCGTCTCCGCGGAGGGCCCGGCGCTGAGCACCCATGTCCCCGGCCTCACGGTCTCGACACCGCACGGCCTGGACCGGCTGGAGGAGGCCGACCTGATCACGGTGCCGGCCGCCGACGCCATCACCTCGCGCGGCTACCCGCCCGAGCTCCTCGACGCGCTGCGCCGGGCGGTGGACCGGGGCGCGCGGGTGCTCAGCGTCTGCTCGGGCGTCTTCGTGCTGGGCGCCGCCGGTCTGCTGGACGGGCGGCGCTGCGCGGCGCACTGGAGGCACGCGGAGGAACTGGCCCGGCGCTTCCCCCGGGCGGTGGTCGAGCCGGACGTGCTGTACGTGGACGCGGACCCGGTGATCACCTCGGCCGGCACCGCCTCCGGCATCGACGCCTGCCTGCACATCGTGCGCAAGGAACAGGGCCCGGAGGTCGCCAACAAGATCGCCCGGCGGATGGTGGTGCCCCCGCACCGCGACGGCGGGCAGGCCCAGTACATCGAGCGGCCGCTGCCGAAGTCCTCCTGCGACACCATCGGCGAGGTGCTGGTCTGGATGGAGGAGCACCTCGACCAGGAGGTCACCGTCGAACAGCTCGCCGCCCGCGCCCATATGTCGCCGCGGACCTTCGCCCGCCGCTTCCAGCAGGAGACGGGTACCACTCCGTACCGCTGGCTGCTGCGCCAACGCGTGCTGCTGGCACAGCGGTTGCTGGAGGCGACGGACGAGACCATGGACACGATCGCGGACCGTACGGGGTTCGGGACCGCGGCGGCGCTGCGGCACCAGTTCGTCCGCGCGCTGGGCACCACCCCGAACTCCTACCGGCGCGCGTTCCGGGGCCCGCAGGCCGCCTGAACGCGCGCCGTGCCGCTCACGTCACCTGAGCACCGGCCGCACCAGCATCCTCTCCGGGCGCAGGGTGATGCCGACCCGGGGCGTGCCGTCCGAACCGGGAGCCTCCTCGAAGCGGAACTTCGTCGCCACCGCGGCGGTGAACAGACTCAAAAGCGCCATCGAGAAGTGATCGCTGGGGCACTTGCGGTTGCCCACGCTGAACGGGCTCATGGCGTATTTCGGTACGTCCTTGGCGCGTTCAGGAAGCCAGCGGTCGGGGTCGAACTCCAGGTTGTCCGGATACGAGCGCCGATCTCGCTGGACGGCGTACGGGCTGTAGATGATGTCGGCCCCGGCCGGAATGCGATAGCCACCGAGTTCGGTCTCGGTCACCGCCCGCCGCGTCAATACCCATACGGCCGGCCGCAAACGCATCGTCTCCACGATGACATTGTTGGTGTGGGTGAGTCTGCGGACGTCGTCGAATCCGACCGGGCGGCCGCCGGTGACGGATTCGACCTCCGCACGGATCCGGTCACCGTGTTCCGGGTGTATCGCGAGCACTCGGAGCAGCCACATGATCGTGGCGCCCACCGTTTCGCTGCCCGGGGTGAGTATCGCGACCACCTGGTCGTGGATCTCCTGTTCCCCGATGGGCTCGCCATTGTCGTCCTCGGCCGTCAGCAATGCCGTCAGCAAATCGTCCGGATTCCGGCCGGACGCCCGGCGCTCGGCGATGATCTCGTCGACGAGGAGATGCAGATCGGCGAGCGCCCGGTTGAATTCGCGGTTGGCCGGCAGCGGCAGCCGGTACAGCGGCCCGAGCGGCACCACCATCCGCTGGTACATCCCGCGGAAGACGGTGGCCAGCGCGTCGCACAACCGGTCGGCGCACTCGTCCATGTACCGGCCGCGCAGCAGGCAGCGGGCCGCGATCCGCACGGCGATCCGGAAGGCCTCCGAGGCGCAGTCGATCGTCTCCCCGGGCCGCCAGCGCTCGGTCAGCGCGTGCGCCTCCTCCTCCATGACCGGCCCGTAGGCGGGGATGGCGTCGAGCCGGAACGCGGGCTGGATGGTGCGGCGCTGGCGCCGGTGCAGCGCGCCGTTGGAGGTGGCCACCCCCTCCTTGCCGACCAGGCCCTCCAAGGACTCCCACAGCGGGCCGGAGATGATGTAGTCGGGGCTGAGGGCCACCGCGCCGGTGAGGGCGGGCGTGGTGACGGCGTAGACCGTCTTCGGGCCGAGCTTGAGCCGGACGACGTCGCCGTGGTCGCGCAGTTGGGACATGAAGGCCAGCGGATCGCGGACCAGTTTCAGACCGTGGCCGAGAAGCGGCACCCCGCCCCCGGCCACCGGTGGTTCCTGTGGTCCCGGGGCGTTGTGCCGGGTTTCCGACTGCACTGATTCGGCGGTCATTTCCCACCCGCCCCTTCGTTGTCGACGTACGGGGGTGTGGCCGGGTCCTCCCAGTTGTCGACCATGTACCGGCCGGACTCGTGGTGGAACCAGTAGACGGAACTGAACCAGTTCCGCATGTTGCCGAGGCACGCCCTTGCGGCGGCGCTCAGTTCCTTTCCCCGTACCGTGCCGTCCGCGAGGCCGTCGGCGAAGATCAATCCCTCCTGCTCCGCGAGCAGGAATTCGGATACACATTCCTCGATGCGCCCGCGCATTTCCGCTGTCGCCTCCTCCAGGCTCAGCCCGTCGTGTTTGACGAGACTGATCCCGAGATTGTGCACTTCGTCGCCCGCCATTTCCTTGGGCAGCGAGCACAGATCGTTGTACCAGGCGGCGAATTCCTGACTGAGCAGCGCCGGACGCCGGTACGCGGGATTCTTCCGGACGGAGTCCGGGAGTTCACAGCCGGCGCTCGACTCCAGCAGGTCGGTCCAGATCCAGTGGGCGAAGGTGAACCGGCGCAGCGCGAGATATTCCTCGACCGTGGGCACAACGTCCCCGATGCGGTTCTGGAATTCCCGGTCGTAGGCGTCGATCACCGCGTGGAAGTGCCGCGCGAAGCGGGCGTTCCACCGCGCCGACAGGAACGAGTAGAAGCGCAGCACACTGTCCGCGAACCCCGCGACCAGGGCGTCCTGGTGGTGCAGGTGGTCCTGGGGGGAGTCCAGGGCCGTGTGCAGCGCGTGGCACAGCCGCTCCCAGGCCGCCGGCCGCCCGTGGACGACGTCGCGGTCCTGACGGTCGTCCCAGAGGAAGAACCACGCGCTGAAGTCCGCTATCGCCTGGACCACCTCGTCGGGGGCGCCGATGTAGTACCCCGCCATGAGGTCCGTGTAGCAGAGGCTGTCGACGTGTTCCTCCACCTTGTCCGCGGACATGAGCCGCTTTTCCAGCAGCCAGCCGCGTGTCTTCTCCTGGAGTTGGGGCCAATACCCGTGCAACTGCCTGGGAAACTCGGCCTCGATCACCGGAAGCGCGAGCGTTGGTGGGACTACGACCGCTGTCGTTGTCGGTGTGGTGCTGTATGGGAAAGCTGGCACGAACAAACCCCTCTCAGCCGCCGGTGGCGCACACCCTTCCGCCGTGCCGGGCGCACGCCGTCGCGTATCCCCGCACCCCCATTCAGCACCACAACTGACCGTTCTGGGAATGGATTTGCTCCATTCATCACCCCGGGATGCCGAGAATCTCCCCTTGTGTGACTGATTACGAATCACCAGAAGCGCACAAGGGGTCGAATGCGTGGCGGACACAAGTACGGCGCCCGGCCGGACGTTCCGGTCGGGCGCCGTGCGCACGGGCCACTCGCGCCCCAACGGGCGGCAGGGGATCAGTCGTTGGCGACCACGGGGTAGCGCGGCTCGTTCTCGGCCATCTGCCGCAGGGCGTCCTTGCGCTCGCGCTTGGAGAGCCGGTCGATGTAGAGGTAGCCGTAGAGGTGGTCCGTCTCGTGCTGGAGGCACCGCGCGAAGTAGCCGGTGCCCCGCACCTTGATCGGGTTGCCCTGCTCGTCCTGCCCGGTCACCTCGGCGTAGTCGGGGCGGGCGAGCGGAGCGTAGGCGGTGGGCACGGACAGGCAGCCCTCGTTGCTGTCGTCCAGCCGGCGCCGCTCGGCGGGCAGCTCGACCAGCCGGGGGTTGCAGACGACCCCGACGTGCCGGGCGCCCTCGTCGTCCGGGCAGTCGTAGACGAAGACCTTCAGGTCCACGCCGATCTGGTTGGCGGCCAGGCCCACGCCCTCGGCGGTGTGCTGGCTGGCGAACATGTCGGCGACCAGCTGCTGGAGCTCCTCGCCGAAGTCGGTGACGTCCTTGCACTCCTTGTGCAGCACGGGGTTCCCGACGACCGTGATCGGCCGGGAGGTGCCGCGCTCACGCCAGGCCGTCTCGCGCTCCTCGCAGTCCTCCGTGTCGACGACGTACCCCTCGTCGTCGACGGGGAGCACGCCCGGGTGCTGCTGATCGGTGTCCTGCTGCGCCATGACCGACGTACGCCTTCCTGACAAGAACGGGGAGTGAATTCTGATACAGGGTACGGGGCCCGCGCCCCCGCCCCGGCCCAGGACTGTCCGATATGCGACTGTGCCGGCAGGACCCCGCCGGCCAGAACGGGCCCGCACGCGGGCCCGGGGCGGAGCGGCGTCCTCAACAGACCTCTTCCAGATCCCGCCAGTCCCGCGAGTCCGGGCTGTCGGCCACCCACCCGTCCAGCAGCCCGCGGACCAGGGAAGCCGGAGCGGCCACTCCGCACTCCCGCTCCGGCACCCACAGCTGCCCGTCGGTGCGGTGCCCGAGCGGTCCGGGGTGCCCCGGCTCGCTGTGGTCGTGCGGATCGAGGTGCACGCCGTCGCCCTCGTCGGACGGCATCCGCGACTCCGAGCACATCCGGCACAGCAGCCGTACGGACGACGACCAGTCCTCGGCCGCGAAGCCGGCGTCGGCGGCGAGCTGCTCCAGCGCGTCCCGATCGGCCTCGGTGGCGGCCTCCAGCAGGACCACCCAGGTGGGCACCGGCGAGGGCGCCCACAGCTCGATCTCGTCGAACACGGGGTAGGTGTGGCCGGCCGCGGTGGTCCGCTCCCCGTGGGGCACGCCGTCGTGCAGTACGACCTCGCCCCAGCGCCGCCCCGAGGAGGGCAGCGGGATGGACAGCACCTCGATCCGGGCCGGATCCAGGCGCCGGCCCCAGACCACCTCGGCCTCGCCCTCCGGCGACAGCCGCACGGCCGCGCTGCCCAGTTCCATGCCCATCGGCTCCCCGGCGGCGGCCGCGCCCCCGGGCACCTTCAGTCCGTACGCCTGCCAGGCCCGCCGGGCCAGCGGCCAGTCCTGGAGGGCGGTGGCGGCGATGCCGACGTTCCACCAGTCGGGCGCCCCGGTCTCCTTCTCCAGCAGGGCCACGGCCCGCAGGCCGGCCGCCCTCGCCTGCTCCCAGTCGTGCCGGAACTTGTGCAGCAGGGCGAGGTTGAACCAGGACTCGGCCAGCCAGGGCTCCAGGTCGGCGGCGCGTGTCAGCAGCGCGCCCGCGTCCTCGTACCGGCCGTCGCCGATCAGCGTGAACGCCCGGTCGGTGGCCTGCCGCCAGGAGGCGGAGGGCCGGTGCCGTCCCTTGCCGAAGATCCTCACGATTCCCGCCTGCCAGTTCCGTCGAGTGGGTCGGCTTCTGCCCCCGGACACCCTCTCATTCGCATCCAACCACGTACGACTGGAGGGACGCTCATTACCCATGGGTTACCCCTCGGCGGGAAGCGTCAGACCGTCCCGCGACAGCACCCGGCCCAGTGACTCCACCACCTCGGGGGCGTACGCGCCGGCCCCCGCCAGCCGCAGTTCCTCCAGGGCCCTGAGCGGGCCGCCGGGCCCGGCGTCGCGCGCCCTCTCCTCATAGGCGTTGACCGCCCGCACGATCCGCGCGGGCAGCGGCTGCTCCCGGCAGGGGTCGGCCTGCCGCTCCACCACCACCGCGACCCGGGAGCCGACCCCGGTCTGGCGCACCACGGCCCCGCCGAGCAGCGCGATCCGCCGCTGCTCCTCGGCGGGCAGCCCCGCGGTGGCCCCGGCGGGCACCGGGTCGACCAGGCTGAGCTGCCCGATGTCGTGCATCAGGGCCGCGTGCTCCAGCACGGTCAGCTCCGGTTCGGTCAGGCCCAGGTCCCGGCCCACGGCCCGGCTGAGCGCGGCCACCCGCCGGGCGTGCCCGGCCGGGGTGTACCCGGCGACCTCGGTGGCCCGGGCCAGGGAGGCGATGGTCTGCCGGTAGGTCCTCCGCACCGCCGCGTACCGTCTGAGGGACAGCTGGGTGAGCAGCAGCGGCAGCGAGAACACGGGCAGCGCCCACAGTCCGGCCACGGCGACGGCCAGGGCCATGACCGCGCCGGTCGCGCACACCGCCGAGCCGATCCCGAGCAGGCTCCGCAACTCCTCCCGCAGCAGCGGGCCGAACGGCCACCCGGTGCGGCAGTGCGCCTGCCCGGCGGCGAGCACGGTGCCGCACAGTGCGGTGAGCACCAGGAGCGCGAGCAGCAGCAGGGCGTACGCCGGGCCGACCCACCCCCGGAACACCCCTTTGCCGTAGAGGGGTTGGAAGCAGACGGCGGCGAAGGCGACGGTGAGGATCCGCCGCACGAGATGGTCGGGCGTCCGCCCGCACCCGCGCGCGATGTGCGGCACACTGCCCAGGAGGCAGGCGGCGAGCACCACGGCGACGACCTGGAAGGCGCCGTGGTGGCTGGATCGGCCGGCGTCCTCGCCCAGCAGGGCGTACGACAGCGCCCCGGCGGCGCCGAGCGGCGCGGCCTCCCGGGCCTCCGACCCGGTCCACCGGGTGAGTTCGCCGACGAGGACCAGCAGCCCGAAGGCGAGGGCGGCCCCGCGTTCCTCGAGGCCGGTCCACAGGGTGACGGCGAGGGACAGCAGGGCGACCAGGACCGCCGAGCCGCGGATGAGGAGCAGCAGGAGGGACCGGCTCATCGACGGGCTTCCGGCCGGCCGCCCCCGGACCGCTCCGGCGCGCCGCCACGGCCGTCGTCCGCGGACCGCTCCGGCGCGCCGCCGGGATCACCGTCCTCGGCGGCCCCCGCCGCCGGATCGACGGGAGTGTCCTCCGCGCCGCCGGGAGCCGCCGCCGTCGGGCCCGTGGTGCCGGGGACTGCCCGGAACGGTGCCGGCGGGGCGACGGGCGTACCGTCCTGCGCGGTGACCGCCGGGTGCCAGCCGTACCGGTCCAGGGCCCGGACCAGCGCCGTGACCATCCGCGGGTCGAACTGGCTCCCCGCGCAGCGCTCCAGCTCCGCCAGCGCGGCGGGCACCGGCCGGGCCCGCCGGTAGGACCGGGTGGACGTCATCGCGTCGAAGGCGTCCGCGACGGCCACCACGCGTGCGCTCTCCGGGATCTGACCTCCTGTCAGACCGTACGGGTAGCCGCCTCCGTCGAGCCGTTCGTGGTGGTGCAGGATCGCCGAGCGTGCCTCGCCCAGGAAGGAGATCCCGCGCACCATCTCGTGCCCGTACTCGGGGTGCAGCTCGATCACGCGCCGCTCCTCGGGGGTCAGCGGCCCGTCCTTGCGCAGCAGCCGGGTGGGGACGCCCAGCTTGCCCACGTCGTGCAGGATGCCGGCGAACCGCAGCACCTCGACCCGCTCGTCGTCCATGCCGAGCTCGCGCGCGATCATCATGGAGGCCTGGCCCACCCGCTCGCTGTGCCCGCGCGTGTAGCCGTCCTTGATGTCGACGGCCTGCACCAGCGCGCGGATGGTGGCCCGGTGCGCGGACCGCTCCCGGTGGTACTGGGCGTACACCCAGCCGGACACGCACATCGGCAGCAGCACGAGCAGCGCGGCGACCGGTCCGTAGGGGCTGCGCCACAGCACGGCCATCATCAGTCCCGCGAGCCCGTGCACCGCGATGGGCGCCGGCGACCGGGCGAACAGCCCCTGCCAGGCCCGCCGTACCGGCACGTGCTCGGCGAGCGCGAGGACCCCGCCGTCCAGCGCCGTCAGCACCAGGCAGAAGGCGAGCACGGCGGCACCCGCGGGGAGCAGGACGTAGGGGAAGTCGCATCCGCCGACGGCGTCCCGGCCGCCCAGCGCCCCGTGCACCCGGGCGGCCGCCCACACCGCGAGGGCGAGCTGCGCGGCCCGCCAGATCCGGCGCAGCCCCTCGGGCCGCCGTCCGGCGCGGGCGAACAGGACGCCGGGCAGCGGGACGAGCGCGGCGGCGGGCGGCGGCAGCAGGAAGGCCGCCGCGAGCAGTACGGGGTAGAAGGGTCCGGCGAAGCCGAACCGGGCGAACTGCCTGCACCCGGCGTACACCGTGGTGAGCAGGACGACCGCCCACCAGGAGGTGTGCGTCACCGGCAGCGGCAGCAGACAGGCCAGGGCACCGAGGGCGACACAGGCGACGTACGCACGGGCCCGCGGTGGAACCGCCTCCATGCCGCCCCTCCCCCGTCATGCCACTCCCATGGGGAGCGTAGGGCGCACAGCCGGGAGTCCACGGGCCGAAGACCCGGGGATTAGCACGTTCGGGTGAAGAGCGTCCGGGTGGGCGCCCGAAGCGGGTTCGCAAGCATGTCCGAGGCGCGTCCGACGTCTGTGCGAACGCCGGGTGCGGGCGGTGCCGGGTGCGGGCGGCAGGCGCGAAACGAGCCGACGGGGCGCCGCGCGGGTGTCCGCGCGCGGCGGGTCAGGACTCCTGCTGAGTCACCGGTGCCGCGGTCACGTCGTGCTCGGGGACGGTCTGGCCGGAGCGGATCAGATCGATCCGGCCCATGACCTTGGCGCGCAGGTCGGCGGGGACGTCGTCATGTCCGCAGCACCGCTTGACCAGCTTCTTCACGGCCTGCTCCAGGCCGTACTTCTCGAGGCACGGCGAGCACTCCTCGAAGTGGTGCTCGAACTTGGTGCGATCGATGTCCGGCATCTCACTGTCGAGGAACTCGTAGAGGTGGTCGAGTACCTCACTGCAGTCCGTCTCGTGCGGGTCTCCGCAGCTCATGAGCCCGAGCCTTTCGCTTCGTTCGACTCTCCGGCGCCGGCCGGGACCAGTCCGCGCTCGCGGGCGTAGTCCTCGAGCATGCCGCGCAGCTGACGGCGGCCCCGGTGCAGCCGGGACATCACCGTCCCGATGGGTGTCCCCATGATGTCCGCGATCTCCTTGTACGCAAAGCCTTCTACGTCCGCGAGGTAGACGGCGATGCGGAATTCCTCGGGGATCGCCTGAAGCGCTTCCTTCACGTCCGAGTCGGGCAGGTGGTCGAGCGCCTGCGACTCGGCGGAGCGCAGACCGGTCGACATGTGCGACTCGGCACGGGCGAGCTGCCAGTCCTCGATCTCCTCGGCGGCACTGCGCTGCGGCTCGCGCTGCTTCTTGCGGTAGGAGTTGATGAAGGTGTTGGTGAGGATGCGGTACAGCCACGCCTTGAGGTTCGTGCCCTCACGGAACTGGTGGAAGGACGCGTACGCCTTGGCGTACGTCTCCTGCACCAGGTCCTCGGCGTCGGCCGGGTTGCGCGTCATGCGCAGGGCGGCCGAGTACATCTGGTCGAGGAATTCCAGCGCGTCCCGCTCGAAGCGCGCGCTGCGCTGGGCCGTCGACTCCACGGATGCGCCCACGCTCGTGCCCCGGCCCTCGGGCTGCTCCGCCTGGCCGTTGTCGGTCCCTGCGTCGGTACCGGGAACCGGACCCACCTCCTCAAGCGATGTCGTGGCACCGAATGCGGTTCCACTCGAATCGGAGGATAGACGACGACCCGTGCCTGCCGCCGCTCGAACAGGAGCGGTCCTCGCCGCGTGCAGCACCGTCCAGTCCAGGTCAGTGCGGCTGCTGCGGCTCGGGCAAACGGTCGAACCCATGCGGCGGACTTCCTCTCGTCTGACGTCGGCGCCGCTGAGCGGCACTACTGACCGCCTCAACAGCGGCGGTCCGCCAGGCATTCCCGGGAGTCACGGGAGTGACGCGGTCCACTGGGCGACACCCTCGGTGATGATCTCCAGGACCTGCTCCTGCGTGATCCCCGCCCGCTTCGGCACGGCGAAGGCGTGATCGCCGTACGGCACCTCGACGAGCCGGTAGGAACCCTCCGGGAACTCCCCGGGCCTGCCGAACGGGTCGTTGCCGCCCTGGACGACGAGCGTGGGCAACCCCGCGCCGAGCAGTTCGTCGGCGCGGGACTTCTCGGGCCTGCCCGGCGGGTGCAGCGGGAAGCTGAGGGCGAGCACGGCGTGCGCGCCCAGCTCGGCCGCCGTACGGCAGGCGACGCGCGCCCCGGCGCTCCGGCCGCCGGCGACCACCGGCAGCCCCGGCCCGGTGAGGGCGGGCCACAGGCCGCGCCAGCCGGCGTCCAGCGTCCGCGGCGCGGGCGCCACCTTCTTGCCGGCCACCCGCCAGGGCTGCTCGACCAGCGCGACGGTGACCCCGTGCGCGGGGAGTGTGCGCGCCAGGGCCTGGAGGTCGCGGGCCTCGACACCGCCGCCGGCTCCGTGGCTCACGGCGAGCACCAGGCGTGCGTCGTGGGCCCGGTGCCAGGTGATCCGGGCCGCGCCCGCTTCCGTCTCGGCGATCTCGCTCACGTCGCTCACGTCAGAAGAGTGTGCCCTCTTCCGGTGCCTCGAGCTCCTCGAGCAGCTCCGGTCCGTTGTTGCGGACGTTGCTGACGGCCGTGGACACCGGGTAGGCGCGCATCAGGCCGGGGGCCGGCGGGGTGAGCAGCGCGCGCAGGTCGTCCGGGTCGGTGCGGGCCGGGTCCAGCCAGGCGTCCCAGCGGTCCGGGGCCAGCATCAGCGGCATCCGGGGGTGGATGTCCGCCAGCGAGCGCGGGCCCTCGGCCGGGGCCACCGCCAGCGGGGTCCGCTCGGCGTCCGTGGTGATCACCGAGCAGGTCGCCCACCAGGCGCGCGGGTGGTCGTCGGGCAGCGTCCGGTCCCGCCAGAACTCGTAGAGCCCGGCCATCGCGAAGACCGATCCGTCGGCCGGGGTCACGAAGTAGGGCTGCTTGCGCGGCCGCTTGCGCCTGCCCTCGACCTCCAGGTCCCGCTCCTGGGTGCCGGTGACCCACTCGTAGTAGCCGTCGGCGGGCACGACACAGCGCCGGGTGGCGAAGGCGCGGCGGTACGACGGCTTCTCGTGCACGGTCTCCGCGCGCGCGTTGATCATCCGGGCGGCGCCCTCGGGGGACTTCGACCAGGACGGGACGAGCCCCCACCTCAGCTTCCGCAACTGGCGAACCGGGCGGCGGTCGTCCGCGTCCTTCAAGGGACGGTCCAGGACGACGTGGACCTCCTTGGTCGGGGCCACGTTGTAGTCGGGCTCCAGGGTCTCCTCCGGGTCCCACTTCTGGATCTCGAAGACCCCGGCGAGGTCCTCGGGGCCGCGACTGGCTGCATACCGTCCACACATACGTGCAACACTGCCAGACCGCGCACACGGACAGGGAGCCACTCGGAAACATGGACATCCTCGCCGCCACCGCGCTGCCCGATCTCTGGGACCGGCTCGTCGGCACCCAGCCCGATCCCGACGTGTGGGTGGTGCTCGTCACCGCGGCCGCCGCGCTCGCGGTGGTCGTCCCGCACGGCCTGTGGCGCGTCTCGCGCAACGCGATCACCATCGCGCACGAGGGCGGGCACGGGCTGGTGGCGCTGCTCACCGGACGCACGCTGACCGGCATACGCCTGCACTCCGACACCAGCGGCCTGACCGTCAGCCGGGGCAAGCCGCACGGCATCGGCATGATCCTCACGGCGGCGGCCGGCTACACCGCTCCCCCGCTGCTGGGCCTGGGCGGCGCGGCCCTGCTCGCCACCGGTCGCATCACGCTGCTGCTGTGGGTGGCCACGGCGCTGCTGGTCGCGATGCTGGTGATGATCCGCAACGCCTACGGGGCGCTCACCGTGCTCCTCACCGGCGGCACGTTCCTGCTGGTGTCCTGGCTGACCGGGCCCCAGGTACAGGCCGCGTTCGCGTACGCGGTGGTGTGGTTCCTGCTGCTCGGCGGGGTGCGCCCGGCCTTCGAGCTCCAGGCCAAGCGGGCGCGCGGGGGCGCCGGGGACTCGGACGCGGACCAGTTGTCGCGGCTGACGCACGTCCCGGCGGCGCTGTGGCTGTTCCTGTTCCACGCGGTGTCGCTGTGCTCGCTGATCGGCGGCGGGCGGTGGCTGCTGACGGGGTGAGGCGGTCCCTCCGCTCTCCCTCGTCCGCCCCTCGTCGCCGGGCACGGTGTCCCAGGTCACGTGGCGGAGCCACCTGTCCTGCGGCACCGCGCGCCGAGCGTGCGTGCCGGGCGCCGGGGCGCAGGCAGGGAACTCGGAACAGGCCATAAGGTGGGGACCATGGCCCCGAACCCCGCGCACACCGCCCTCTGGCCCGCCCCGCACGCGAGCGGAGCCGTCGACGCGACGGTCCACGTGCCGGGGTCGAAGTCCGTCACCAACCGCGCCCTGGTGCTCGCCGCCCTCGCCTCCGAGCCGGGCTGGCTGCGCCGCCCGCTGCGCTCCCGCGACACGCTGCTGATGGCCGGCGCGCTGCGGGCCATGGGCGTCGGCATCGACGAGGGCGTGGGGCCGGACGGCACCGGGGAGGCCTGGCGCGTGATCCCCGCGGGGCTGCACGGCCCGGCCACGGTCGACGTCGGCAACGCAGGCACGGTGATGCGCTTCCTGCCGCCGGTCGCCGCGCTGGCCGACGGCCCCATCCGCTTCGACGGCGACCCGCGGTCGTACGAGCGCCCGCTGGACGGCGTCATCGACGCGCTGCGCGTCCTCGGCGCCCGGATCGACGACGACGGCCGCGGCGCGCTGCCGATGACCGTGCACGGCAGCGGCGCGCTGGACGGCGGGCCGGTGGAGATCGACGCCTCCTCCTCGTCCCAGTTCGTCAGCGCCCTGCTGCTGTCCGGACCGCGCTTCAACCAGGGCGTGGAGGTCCGGCACACCGGGCCGTCGCTGCCGTCGCTGCCGCACATCCGGATGACGGTCGACATGCTGCGAGCGGTCGGCGCACAGGTGGACACCCCCGAGTCGGGCGGCGAGCCCAACGTCTGGCGGGTCACCCCGGGCGCCCTGCTCGGCCGGGACCTGGTCGTGGAGCCCGACCTGTCCAACGCCCAGCCCTTCCTCGCGGCGGCGCTGGTGACCGGCGGCAAGGTCGTCGTCCCCGACTGGCCGGCCCGGACGACCCAGCCGGGTGACCGGCTGCGGCAGATCTTCACCGAGATGGGGGGTTCCTGCGAACTCACCGACTACGGCCTGGTGTTCACCGGTTCGGGTGCCGTGCACGGCATCGACGTGGACCTCGGCGAGGTCGGCGAGCTGACCCCGGGCATCGCGGCCGTCGCCGCGCTCGCGGACTCGCCCTCGACCCTGCGGGGCGTGGCCCATCTGCGGCTGCACGAGACCGACCGCCTGGCCGCGCTGACCAAGGAGATCAACGAACTCGGCGGTGACGTGACCGAGACGGCCGACGGCCTGCACATCCGCCCGCGCCGCCTGCACGGCGGGGTCTTCCACACCTACGAGGACCACCGCATGGCGACGGCCGGCGCGGTCATCGGCCTGGCCGTCGAGGGCGTGCAGATCGAGAACGTGGCGACGACGGCGAAGACACTGCCGGACTTCCCGGACCTGTGGACCGGGATGCTCGGGGCGTAGGGACGCGGGGATCACGCCATGCGCCGCTACGGCAAGCACACCGACGAGGACGACATCCGCAGCCGCCCCAACCGCAAGGGCAACCGGCCGCGCACGAACATCCGCCCCAAGCACGAGGACGCCGCCGAGGGCATGGTCCTCACCGTCGACCGGGGACGGCTGACGTGCCTCGTCGACGGCCGCGCGGTCGTCGCCATGAAGGCCCGCGAACTCGGTCGCAAGGCCGCCGTCGTGGGCGACCGGGTGGCCCTGGTCGGTGACCTGTCCGGGACGAAGGACACCCTCGCGCGCATCGTCCGCATCGAGGAGCGCAGCTCGGTCCTGCGCCGCACCGCGGACGACGACGACCCCTACGAGCGCGTGGTCGTCGCGAACGCCGACCAACTGGCCGTCGTCACCGCGCTCGCCGACCCCGAACCGCGCCCCCGGCTGATCGACCGCTGCCTGGTCGCGGCGTACGACGGCGGTCTGGAGCCGCTGCTGGTCCTGACGAAGTCGGACCTGGCCCCGCCGGACAAACTCCTGGAGCTGTACGGGGATCTGGACATCCCCTACGTCGTCACGAGCCGTGCGGAGCTGGACGCCGGCGCCGCCGCGGACCGGGTGCGCGAGCATCTCGACGGGAAGGTCACGGCGTTCGTCGGCCACTCCGGCGTGGGCAAGACGACGCTCGTCAACGCGCTGGTGCCCGCGGAGCGGCGGCGGGTGACGGGGCATGTGAACGCGGTGACCGGCCGGGGCCGGCACACCACCACCTCCGCGCTCGCGCTGCCGCTGGCGGGCGCGGCCGGCTGGGTCGTGGACACCCCGGGCGTACGGTCGTTCGGGCTCGCGCACATCGATCCGTTCCGGGTCATCCACGCCTTCCCCGACCTGGAACCGGGCACCGAGGGCTGCCCTCGCGCGTGCAGCCACGACGAGCCGGACTGCGCGCTGGACGCGTGGGTCGCCGAGGGGCACGCGGACCCGGCCCGGCTGTACTCGCTGCGCCGGCTGCTGGCCACGCGGGAGCGCAAGGAAGGCGACTGACCTCCGCGTTGTTTGGGTGCGGTGCGGTCCGGCAAGTGCATAATCGCACGGAGCCGGATCATGACCTGCCCCAAGCACGACCGAGCGGTCACGGCATGCGGACCCACGGGAGGACAGCACATGGCGTGGCTGCTGGTCATCGTTGCCGGGTTGCTGGAGACCGGCTTCGCCGTGTGCCTGAAGCTGTCGCACGGCTTCACCCGGCTCTGGCCGACCATCGCCTTCTGCTGCTTCGCCCTGGGCAGTTTCGGTCTGCTCACCCTGTCCCTGAAGAAGCTCGACGTGGGCCCCGCGTACGCGGTGTGGACCGGCATCGGCGCGGCGGGCACCGCGATCTACGGCATGGTCTTCCTCGGCGACCTGGTCTCCACGCTGAAGCTCGTGTCGATCAGCCTGGTCGTCATCGGGGTGATCGGGCTCCAGCTGTCCGGTTCCGCGCACTGACGCGACGGCGCGGACGGCGGACGGGTCAGACCGGTTGGCGCGGGAGCGCGCCGCGTACCAGTTCGGCGACCCCGCCCCGGTCCGGCGGCGCCGCCACGCACGACAGGGCGAGGCGGATCACCAGCTCGCAGGCGCGGGCCAGTTCGAGGGTGTCCGCCCTGGGTGTGCCGGGGGCGGAGAGCAGGGTGACGGCGCGGTCGCGGACGATCGCCACGAAGTCGCCGGGCGACGGCAGCGGGCCGTCGGCCCGGCGCTGCGCCGGAACCGCGCTGGAGGACGGCACCGCCGACAGCGTCGGCGAGGGCAGCCGTTCGCTCCAGCAGCCGGTGAGCATCGCCTTCACCAGCGCGTTGTCCCGGGCGGCGGACACGGTCCACTCGGCGGCCGCGGTGAGCCGCTCACGCGGGTCGGCGGGGGTGGTCAGGGCCCGGTCGACCCCGATGAGATAGCCGTCCGCCTCCCGCCTGACCAGGGCCCGCGCGAACCCCTCCTTGCTGCCGAACTCGTTGTACAGCGTCTGCCGGGAGACCCCGGCCGCCGCGGCCACGTCGACCATCCGCACCGCGGCCCACGGCCGCCGTGTCAGCGCCATGTAGGCGGCGTCCAGCAGGGATTCCCGCGCTGCAGGCATCATCGCCTCCCTGGGGCGAGCGGCTCTGCGCCCAGATTTGACGCCCTCGAACGCACTGTCAAGGGTCCGTGACAGCATGTGCGCGCCACTGCGGGCACCGCGCCCTCGCGGCCGTTGGGCCTCTTCCGGGTCGCGCGGCACTTCCGCACACCGGGCCACCCCGCCCCCCGTAGCCCCGTGTCGCCCCAGGCGGATACGGTTCTCGCATGCCGGACTACCTGGACGACCTGCGCCTGGCCCACGTCCTCGCGGACGCCGCCGACGCCGCCACCATGGACCGTTTCAAGGCCCTCGACCTCAAGGTCGAGACGAAGCCGGACATGACCCCGGTCAGCGAAGCGGACAAGGCGGCGGAAGAACTCATCCGCGGCCAGTTGCAACGCGCCCGCCCCCGCGACGCGGTCCTCGGCGAGGAGTACGGCATCGAGGGCACCGGCCCCCGCCGCTGGGTCGTCGACCCGATCGACGGCACCAAGAACTACGTGCGCGGCGTCCCGGTCTGGGCCACGC
Source organism: Streptomyces sp. NPDC001204 (assembly GCF_053598035.1). NCBI lineage: Bacteria > Bacillati > Actinomycetota > Actinomycetes > Kitasatosporales > Streptomycetaceae > Streptomyces > Streptomyces sp. NPDC001204. The sequence goes on from NZ_JBSFJL010000001.1 coordinate 237,371, forward strand.
TCATCTCCCTGATGGAGGCCGGCGCGGGCGGCTACCAGCCCGTCGTGGGTGTCGTCTCCGCCCCCGCCCTGGGCCGCCGCTGGTGGGCCGCCAAGGGCCACGGCGCCTTCACGGGCCGCAGCCTGGCGCAGGCGAGCAGGCTCCAGGTGTCCCGCGTGGGGGAACTCGCGGACGCCTCCTTCGCGTACTCCTCGCTCGGCGGCTGGGAGGAGCAGGGCCGCCTGGACGGCTTCCTCGACCTGACCCGCGCGGTCTGGCGCACCCGTGCCTACGGCGACTTCTGGCCGTACATGATGGTCGCCGAGGGATCCATCGACTTCTGCGCCGAGCCGGAGCTGTCCCTGTGGGACATGGCCGCGAACGCGATCATCGTGACCGAGGCCGGGGGCACCTTCACGGGCCTCGACGGCCGCCCCGGCCCGCACAGCGGCAACGCCGCCGCGTCCAACGGGCTGCTGCACGACGAGATGCTGGGGTATCTCAACCAGCGCTGACGCGCGAAGGGGGAACACCTGCGCACGCCTCCGGCCGGCCGCGCACGCCCTCTTGTTGACCCCCGGTTTGCCTGAGACTCTGGGAGTTCCCCCACTTGTGAACTTGTGCAGTGCTCAACAGGCGCCTTCGGCGCCGGGCACGCATCGGCCGGATTCCCCGAGGAGGTGGCTCCATCCCATGCTCGTCCGCGACGCCATGAGCACGGTGGTCCTCACCATCGGTCCCGCACACACCCTCCGACAGGCGGCGGCGCTGATGTCCGCGCGCCACGTCGGCGCCGCCGTCGTCCACGACCCGGACGCAGGCGGCATCGGCATCCTCACCGAACGCGACGTCCTCAACTCCGTGGGCCTGGGCCAGAACCCGGACACGGAGCGCGTACACGCGCACACCACCACGGACGTCGTGTTCGCCGCGCCGTCCTGGACCCTGGAGGAGGCGGCCCGGGCCATGACCCGCGGCGGCTTCCGGCACCTCATCGTCCTGGACCACGACGAGCCGGCGGGCATCGTCTCGGTCCGTGACATCATCCGCTGCTGGGCGCCGGTCCGGCAGCACGCCGCGGCCGCGGGTGCGGGCACGGTCTGAGCACACGCCGGCGGGCCGGGCCCCCGAAGGGACCCGGCCCGCCGTCCACGACAAGCGGTCCAGTGCTGGAGATCAGCCGCGCAGGGCCTGGACCGCGGCCTCCAGCCGCTTGCCGAAGTCGTCGTCGGCCTGACGGAAGTTGCCGATCGCGCGCTCGGCGATGTCCTCGCGCGAGACCTGCGAGATCGCGCCCGCCAGGTTGCCGATCAGGCGCTCCTTCTCCTCGTCCGACATCAGGCGGTAGAGGTTGCCCGCCTGGACGAAGTCGTTGTCCTCGGCGTGGACCGCCGCCTCGTGGTCACCGGTGACGCCGGAGACCGGCACGGGCTGCCACAGCGGCCGGTCCGTCTGGAACGGCCCGCCGAAGCTGTTCGGCTCGTAGTTCTTCGCACCCTTGTGACGGCCGTCGTACAGGTAGCCGTCACGGGAGTTGGTGCGCGCCTCGGTGGCGTGCGGACGGTTCACCGGCAGGTGGTCGGCGTTGATGCCGACGCGGTAGCGGTGGGCGTCGCCGTACGCGAAGAGGCGGCCCTGGAGCATCTTGTCCGGGGAGGGACCGATGCCCGGCACGAAGTGGGCGGGGCTGAAGATCGACTGCTCGACCTCGGCGAAGATGTTCTCCGGGTTGCGGTTGAGCTCCAGCTTGCCGATCTCGATCGGCGGGTAGTCCTCGTGCGGCCACACCTTGGTGAGGTCGAACGGGTTGAAGCGGTAGGTCGCCGCGTCGGCCGCCGGCATGATCTGCACCTGCACGGTCCAGGTCGGGTACTCGCCGCGCTCGATGGCCTCACGCAGGTCGCGCTGGTGGGAGTCGGGGTCCTCACCGGCGATCCGGGCGGCCTCCTCGGCGGTGAGGCTCTTGATCCCCTGGTCGGTCTTGAAGTGGTACTTGACCCAGAAGACCTCGCCGGCCTCGTTGCTCCACTGGTAGGTGTGGGAGCCGTAGCCGTTCATGTGCCGGTACGACGCCGGGATGCCGCGGTCGCCGAACAGCCAGGTCACCTGGTGCGTCGACTCCGGGGACAGGCCCCAGAAGTCCCAGACGTTGTCCGCCTCCTGGCTGCCCGTGTAGGGGTCGCGCTTCTGGGTGTGGATGAAGTCGGGGAACTTGATGGCGTCCTTGATGAAGAACACCGGGGTGTTGTTGCCGACGAGGTCGTAGTTGCCCTCCTCGGTGTAGAACTTCAGCGCGAAGCCGCGGGGGTCGCGGACCGCGTCGGCGGCACCGAGGTTGCCCGCCACGGTCGAGAAGCGGAGGAAGGTCTCCGTCTGCTTGCCGACCTCGGAGAGGAACCTGGCACGCGTGTACTTGGTGACGTCGGCCGTGACCGTGAAGGTGCCGTAGGCGCCGGCGCCACGGGCGTGCACCACGCGCTCCGGGATGCGCTCGCGGTTGAAGTGGGCGAGCTTCTCCAGCAGGAGCTGGTCCTGGACGAGCACCGGGCCGCCGACGCCCGCCGTCTGGCTGTTCTGGTTGTCGGCAACCGGAGCACCGGCCTCCGTCGTGAGCGGCCCCTGGGTCACGTCGCCTCCTGGGTCATTTCCATCGTGCCTGTCTCTTGGCCAAAGCCAGTCTCGATCCTACAATGGACTTAGTCCAAGTCAAGTGAAGCTCCAAAGTCACACTGGTTCGGGAACTGTTTCCTCTTGCTGTTAGGCTGGTCGGTATGAGTGACCTTCTGGAACGGCTGCGCGGACGCGGATGGCGGATGACCGCGCAGCGGCGTGTGGTGGCCGAGGTCCTCGACGGCGAACACGTCCACCTGACGGCCGACGAGGTCCACGCCAGGGCTGTCGCCAAGCTGCCCGAGATCTCCCGGGCGACCGTCTACAACACGCTGGGCGAGCTGGTCTCGCTCGGCGAGGTCCTGGAAGTCGCCACGGACAAGCGCGCCAAGCGGTACGACCCCAACGCGCACCAGCCGCACCACCACCTGGTCTGCGCCGGCTGCGGCGCGATCCGCGACGTCCATCCGAGCGGCAACCCGCTGGCCGACCTGCCCGACTCGGAGCGCTTCGGCTTCACGGTGTCGGACGTGGAGGTCACGTACCGGGGCCTCTGCCCGAACTGCGCGGCGGCCTGACGGCCACACTCGTGAAAGAAGGACCCCCGGCACCTCGACGGTGCCGGGGGTCCTTCTTTCGTGATCCGTCCCGGGAAGCGCGTCTCCGAAAACACCGAGGGCCGGAATCCTTGATCGGATTCCGGCCCTCGGCCTTCAGTAGCGGGGACAGGATTTGAACCTGCGACCTCTGGGTTATGAGCCCAGCGAGCTACCGAGCTGCTCCACCCCGCGTCGGTGAATGCAACATTACGTGAACGGCGGACCGAGAGGCAAATCGTTTACGGGGGCGACGGTGATCACGTCAGGCCGACAGCTCCTCGCGCAGCGCGTCCCGCAGCCGGGCGGCCCGCTGGGCGACCTCCGCCGGCCCCAGCGCCACGGCCCGGTCGGCCCACCCCTGCCCCTCGGCCAGCTCGCCGCGCCGCGCGTGCACCAGGGCGAGCCGCAGCGCCGCCCGCCCGTGCCCGGCGTCGGCCGCCCGCGCCCACCACACGGCCGCCTCGGGCTCACTGCCCTCCCGGGCCAGCAGCAGTCCCAGGTTGAAGGCGCCGTTGCGGGAGCCGGACTCCGCCGCCCTGCGGTACCACCGCGCCGCCTCGACCGCGTCCCCGCGGGCCGCGGCCAGCATCCCGACCCGCACCTGCGCCCGCCGGTGCCCCTGGCCGGCCGCCCGCTCGTACCACTCCTCGCACTCGGTCTTCTCCTGGATCGCCGGCTCCCCGAGCCCGTGCGCGGGCGCCGGCGGCCGCCGGGCGTCGAGCACGGTGGCCAGCCGGTACGCGGCCTCCGCGCTCCCGCCGCCGGCCGCGCACCGCAGGTGCCGCTCGGCCGCCCGCTCGTCGCCCGCCCGCAGCCGGGCGATCCCCACCTGCAACGCGGCCTCCGTGTGCCCGGCCGCCGCCGCCCGCTCGTACCACCGCAGGGCCTGGGCGTCCAGGTTCCGCCCGGCGTAGAGGATCCCCAGGTTGAACGCGGCGTCGACGCTCCCGGCCTCCGCCGCCTTGGAGAACCACGGCTCGGCCCCGCCGGTGTCCCCGCCCTGGAGCAGCAGGACGGCCAGCGCGTTCGACGCCTCCCGGTGCCCGGCGTAGGCCGCGCGCCGGTACCACTGCTCGGCCTGCGCGGTACGGCCCTGCTCGGCACAGAGCAGCCCGAGGTTGTAGGCGCCGTTGATGTCGCCCGCGTCCATCGCCGCCCGGTACCACCGCTCGGCGGTCTGCGTCTCGCCGCGCTCGGCGTGCAGCGCGCCCAGCGCGTTCGCCGCGTTGCCGTCGCCGTCCTGCGCGGCCCGCAGCCACCACAGGGCGGCGCTCTCGGAGTCGCCGGCGTCCCGCAGCAGGAACCCGAGCGCGCAGGCGGCCCTGGCCTCGCCGTCCTTGGCGGAGGTCAGGTACCAGCGGCCCGCCTCCTTGAGGTCGCCGCGCCGCTCCAGGATGGCGCCCAGGTGCAGGGCGGCCCGCCGGTGTCCGCGCGCCGCGGCCTGGCGGTACCACTGCTCGGCCTCCGCCATCAGCCCGGCACCGTCACCGCCGGGCTTCCCCCCGGCCCGCCGGTCCAGCGCCCGCGCCAGCCGGTACTCCGCCTCCCGGTGCCCCCGCTCCGCGGCGACCCGCATCCAGCGCTCGGCCCCGGTGTCGCCGCGGTGCTCCAGGAGATCGGCGAGGACGTAGGCGCCGAGGACGTGCCCCTGCTCGGCGGACTGGCGCAGCCAGTATTCGGCGGCGGGCTCGTCGCCGCGCTCGCGGTGGTGCCGCCCGAGCGCGTGCGCGGCCGCCGCGGATCCGGCGACGGCGGCGATACGCCACCACCCGGCGGCCTCGTCGGCGTATCCGCGCTGGTGGAGCAGGACTCCCAGGTTGTTGGCCGCGGCGCGGTCACCGCCCGCGGTGGCGGAGCGCAGATGGGGTTCGGCTCCGTCGAGATCGCCGCGGCGCAGCAGCATGGCCCCGAGGACGCTCATGGCCTCGACGTCGCCCGCCTCGGCGGCGAGGCGACGGCGCGCCAGCTCCGCGGCCTCGTCGGCGGCCGCCACGGACTCGACCCGGGTCTCGTCCCGGGCTTCGCCTCCGGTCTCCTCGGAGTCGGAAGCCTGCACAAATCGCCCCGTCCCGAACAGAGTTGCCTTGTCCCCCATAACGTCCATCGTCGCACCACCTGCAACCCGGGTACATCTGTAATACCCCAGCCAGTGAGGTCACTTCAGCGTTTTGTCGACATGCCCACAGAGAGACAAGTCAAACACAGATCGCCCAACTCCCCACGGCGGCACGGCCGCCGGGCACGTCGGCACATGCGTTCGCCCACGGCGAAGGGCCCGGATCCGCGGTACGGATCCGGGCCCTCGGGCTCGACGGGGAGCGATCAGCCCCCGCTCGGGCTACCGCTCGGACTGCTGTCCGGTGCCGGACCGGCGCTCGCACCCGGGCTCGCGCCGCCCTTGCCGTCGCCGTTCTTGCCGCTGCCGCCGGCCTTCTCCGCCTGCGCCTGCGCGTCCTCGGCCCGCTTCAGCGCGTCCTGAAGGTCCTTCTGCGCCTGGCCGTACGCCTGCCAGTCGCCGTTCTTCAGGGCGGTCTGACCGTCGTCGAAGGCCTTCTGGGCGTCCTTCAACGCCTCCTGGACCGTCGGGTTGTTCGACGGCGGCGGGTTGGTCTCGCCGCTGCCGGTGCCACCGCCGCCGGTCTCGGGGCCGGGTGGCTCGGTGGTCGAACCCTCCGTGCCGAAGACCTTGTTGAGCGCCTTGTCGAGCGTGTCCTCGAACGCGGTGTTCCCGCCGTACGTCACCAGGACCTTGCGCAGCAACGGGTACTTGAGACCGCCGCCGCGCAGGTAGACCGGCTCCACGTAGAGCAGTCCGCCGTCGAGCGGCACCGTCAGCAGGTTGCCGTACTCGACCTCCGAGTCCCCGCCCTTCAGCAGCCTGATGGACTCGGCGATGGAGGGTTCGGAGTTGAACTGGCTCTGCACCCGCTTCGGGCCGTCGATCGTCTTGCCCGTGGGCAGCTTCAGGATGCTGATCTTGCCGTAGTCGCTCGTGTTCGCGTCGGCGTTGACCGTCATGAACGCGCTCAGGTTGTCACGGCCGTTCGGCGTCATCGTCGTCGTCAGCGAGAACGTCTGCGACGACTCACCGGGCATCTTGAGGCTCAGGTAGTACGGCGGCACCGCGTCGCCCGACTTGTTGGTCGGGTCGTTGGGGATCTGCCACACCTCGCTGCCGCTGAGGAAGGTCTGCGCGTCCGTGACGTGGTAGCGCGTGAGCAGCTCGCGCTGCACCTTGAACAGGTCCTGCGGATACCGGATGTGGGACATCAGCTCCGGAGAGATGTCCTTCTTCGGCTCGACCGTGCCCGGGAACGCCTTCATCCAGGTCTTCAGGACCGGGTCCTTGGTGTCCCACTGGTACAGCTTGACCTCGCCCGTGTAGGCGTCGACGGTCGCCTTGACCGAGTTGCGGATGTAGTTGACCTGGTTCTGCTGGGCCACCACCCGCTGGTTGTTGGCGGCCGTCAGCGAGTCCAGCGTCGTGTCCCCGAGGGTCGTGCGCGAGGAGTACGGATAGCCGTTGGTGGTCGTGTAGGCGTCGACGATCCACTGGACGCGCCCGTCGACCACCGCCGGGTACGAGACGCCGTCGATCGTCAGCCACGGGGCGACCGCCTCGACGCGCTGCTTGGGCGTGCGGTTGTACAGGATCCGCGAACCGTCGCCGATCGCGCCGGAGTAGAGGATCTGCGGCTCGCTGAACGCCATCGCGTACGCGGCCCGGTTCAGCGGGTTGGAGAGGCTGACACCGCTGTTCCCCTTGTAGCTGGTGGTCTTCTCACCGCTGTCGTCGGAGTAGTCGATCTCCTTCTGGGGACCGCCGACGATGGAGTAGGTGGTGGTCTTCTCGCCGTAGTAGATCCGCTGCTGGTACCGCGGGAGGTCGCCCGTGGACGGCAGGTTGTACTCGGTGAACACCGGGCGGCCCTCGGAGTCGGCCTCGGTGCCCTTGGCCGCGACCACGCCGTAGCCGTGGGTGTAGCGGAAGTGGTCGTTGATCCAGTTGTTCTTCGGGATCCCGGCGAGGTTCAGCTCGCGCAGGCCGATGACGGTGTCCTGGACCTTGCCGTCCTTGGTCTTGTACCGGTCGACGGCCAGGTTGGACGGGAACCCGTAGTAGTTGCGCACCTGCTGGAGCTGCTCGAACGTCGGCGAGACGATGTTCGGGTCCATCAGCCGGTAACTGGCCGCGTCGGCGGCCGCGTCCCGCAGCTTCGTCTTGTCCTGGGTGCTGCTCGTGCCCGAATAGTCGGCGACCTTGGAGTCGTCGATGCCGTACGCCTCACGGGTCGCCTTGAGGTTCTTCTGGACGTACGGGGCTTCCTTGGCCTGCTCGTTGGGCTCGACCTGGAACTTCTGCACGATCGCCGGGTACAGGCCGCCGATGAGTATGGCCGAGAGCACCATCAGGCCGAAGCCGATGACCGGCAACTGCCAGGTGCGCCGCCACAGGGTGGCGAAGAACAGCAGCGCGCAGATGACGGCGATGCAGAACAGGATCGTCTTGGCCGGCAGATAGGCGTTGGCGTCGACGTACCTCAGGCCCGTCCAGTTGCCGGTCGCCTTGAAGTCGCTCGACTTCACCGCCAGTCCGTACCGGTCGAGCCAGTAGGCCACCGCCTTCAGCGTCACGAAGACGCCGAGGAGCACCGACAGGTGCCCGGTCGCCGCGGCCGTGGCCCGCGCGCCGGGGCTGGTGACGCGCAGCCCGCCGTACAGGTAGTGCGTGAGCACCGCCGCGATCAGGGACAGGATCGTGGCGGCGAAACCGAAGCCCAGCAGGAAGCGGTACCAGGGCAGGTCGAAGGCGTAGAACGAGACGTCCAGGTGGAACTGCGGGTCCTGCTTGCCGAACGGCACGCCGTTGACCCACATCAGCCAGGTCCGCCACTCGCTCGCGGCGGAGGCGCCGGCGATCAGCCCGACGAGCGCCGTGATGCCGCACAGCAGCCACTTCTTGTACGGCGCGATGCTCATCCGGTAGCGGTCCAGGCTCTGCTGCTCCATCGACATGGCGCTCAGCGGCGGCCGCAGCCGGTGAGCCAGCCAGATGTTCAGGCCGACCGCGGCCGCCATCAGCAGGCCGAAGACGAAGAACAGTCCGATCTTGGTCCACAGTGTGGTGGTGAACACGGACGAGTAGTGCACCGACCGGTACCACAGCCAGTCCGTCCAGAAGCCCGCGAACATGGCGAAGACCATGCCGAGGACGGCGAGGACGCCCAGTGTCATGAGCAGGGTCCTGGCACGCCGGGACGGACGGCCCACTCTCATCCGCGGCCCTGTCGGGCCTCCGCCGCGGTCCGGCATCTGGAAAGCCAAGGTGTGCACCTCGAAAATCGCTGTTGATTCGGTTTCGTTGCGTCAGGCCCCCGAGTCCGTGGACCGTACGGTGGGCCCCCGGAATCGTGGGCCCACACCTATGCAACTTACTCACCGTTTACTCGGTTCCCGATTCCGCCCAGGAACGAGGCAGGATTGTGACCATGTCCAACACTCCCATGGCAGCGAACCCGCTCACCCGGGCGGTACTCGAAATCGACGAGTACGCCTCCGGCCTCGGCTGGGACCAGCCCGCTCGCCTCTTCGCCCTCGTAGACACCGCGCAGCTGCGGGCCCAGGAACCCGCCCTCGCGGCCCAGCTCGGCCTGGAGGACGAGCAGGAGACCTCCGGTCTCACCCCGGTCGAGCAGGACGAGGTCCCGGCCGACCGGCCCCTCGACGAGTTCCTCGCCACCATCGCCTGGCCCGGGGCGGTGGCCGGCTGCGCGCTGACCGTGGAGCGCCTGATGCTGCCCCCGTCCGCCGAGGCGCAGGTCCCGCAGGGACTGGACGGGCCGAAGCTGGCGAAGTGGGTGGCCGGCCACCCCGAGCGCCAGGAGGTCCGCATGACGGTCGCGGTCCTGCGCGACGGCACCCGGGAGTCGGCGCTCCGCCTGCGTGAGAAGGACTCCGCGACGGAGGTCCTCACCGGCGCCGACCTGGTGCCGGGGCTCGCCGAGGCCCTGGCCGCGACCTTCGAGGACTGAGCTCCGCCCGCTTTTCGGTACCCGTCCGGTACACGGCCGGGGCGCTGCCCGTCAGCCCTTGGCCGTGCACTTCGGCAGATCGGCGGTCTTGCCGCCGCGGATGTCCTTCAGCGAGGTGAGCGCGTCGTCGAGCGTGTGCACCTTGACGAGGGTGAGCCCCGAGGGGGTGTCCTTGGCGGCGGCCGCGCAGTTCTCGGCGGGGGTGAGGAAGAACCGGGCACCCTTGCCGCGTGCGCCGACGGTCTTCATCTCGATCCCGCCGATCGGGCCGACCTTGCCGTCGTCGTCTATCGTCCCGGTGCCGGCCACGAACTTCCCGCCGGTCAGGCTGCCCGGCGTGAGCTTGTCGTAGATCCCGAGCGCGAACATCAGGCCCGCGCTCGGGCCGCCGACGTCGGCGAGCTTGATGTCGATCGTGAACGGGAACGTGTGATCGGTCCCGGCGGAGATCCCGACGATGGCCCGCTTGGCCCCGGTGTCGGCGGACTGCGTGGTGGTGATGGTGACGTCCTTGGTGACGGTCGCCGTCCTGTGCTGCTTCGCGGCGTCGGCCTGCTCCTTGGCCGGCACGATCGTGAAGAGCACGTTCTGCCCGGGCTCGTGCTTGGTGACCAGCTTGGAGACGTCGGAGGGCTGCTTGACCGGCGTGCCGTCGACGGCCCTGATGACGTCGCCCGCGTGCAGCTTGCCCTGCGCCGGGGTGTCCTTGACGACCGTGGAGACGATCACCCAGGACTGCACCGGGATGCGGAGTTCCTTCAGGGCCGCGACCTTGGCGCTCTCCTGGGAGAGGGTGAACTCCTCAGCGTTCTCCTGGGTCGACTGCTCCTCCGTCTTGCCGTCGGGGTAGAGCGTGTCGTGCGGGACGATCTTGCTGTCGTGCGCCAGCCAGCCGTAGACGGCCTCGACGAGGTTCATGCGGTAGTCGGCACTGGTGACCCGGACGGTGGTCATGTTGAGGTGGCCGTCCGCCGGGTAGGTCTTGTGGCCGGAGATCTGCAGCACCGGCTCGCCGCCGTGCTCGCCCAGGGTGTTGACCGTCGGCCCCGGTGACATCTCCGAATAGGGCACGGGGAACAGGACTCCCGCGCACAGGAGCGCGATCAGCATCAGGGTGGAGGCGAGCATCGTCGCGGTGCGGCGTGGCATGTCTCGACAGTACGGGACGGTTCTGTCAGCGCATCGTCAGGGCGGAACGCTCATGTACCCGAGTGGGACCTCTCCATGGCCTCACGGAAACGGGCGTAGCCGTCCAGCTCGGGACCGTCGCTGCGCGCCTTGCGGGTCCGGTTCGCCCAGCTCCCCCACAGGCCGCCGCCTATCCCAGCCATCAACGGAATCAGCAACCAGGCGAGCGCCGCCATGCCGGCCTCCCAACCCCAAAAGAGCGACAGCAACTGACTGATCAGCAGATTAACCATCCGTACTGACAACGCTCACGCCAGGGGTTCGGTTACGCAAGCGGAGCCGCGGCGACGGGGCTCCGAGCGCCGGGCATGGGCGAGCCGGGCGCCGGCGGGCTAGGCGCCGACCCATTCCTCGGTACCGTCCGAGAACCTCTGGTGCTTCCAGATCGGCACCTCGTGCTTGAGGTCGTCGATCAGCTTCCGGCAGGCCTCGAAGGCCTCGCCCCGGTGGGGACACGACACCCCGACGACGACGGCGAGGTCCCCCACCTTCAGGTCCCCCACGCGGTGCACGGCCGCCAGCGCCCGGACCGGGTACCCGGCGGCGACCTTCTCGGCGACGCGGCGCATCTCCGCCTCCGCACTGGGATGGCAGGAGTACCCGAGCGCGTCGACACCGGCGCCCCCGTCGTGGTTCCGCACGGTCCCCACGAACAGCGCGGTACCGCCGGCGGCGTCGTCCCCGAGCGCCTCGAACACCTCGTCCAGGGAGAGCGGGGTCTCCCTGACGCCGATCAGCTTGATGGGGTCCTCGGCGGCGTACTCGCCGGGATGATCGTTGGTGGCTGCCATGTGTCCATCGTGCCGCACACGCGGAAGGCCGGGGAATAGCGCGATCACCCGGCACGCGCGCGTGCCGGTTCGGAGTCTCGTACAGGGGATGCCTCGTACTGGGGGCGCCTCGTACTGGGACGGTCTCGGCCCCCCGTACAGGGACCGCCTTGACCGCCTCGGACAGGGACGGCCGCGTCCGAAGTGTCCCGCGGCCCGCCTCTCAGCGCCGGCGTGCCTTCCGGGCCCGCCGCACCACCGCCGCCGCGCCCAGCAGGGCCACCGTCGCCCCGGCCGCCCCCGCCGCCGTCGCGTCCTTGCGGCCCAGGCGCCGCCCGGCGACCGTGTGCCGCCCGGACACCTCCTCCAGCAACGCCTCGAGGACCTCCTCGTTGGTCCACCGCGGCCGCCACCCGGCGTCGTGCAGCCGGCTGCCGCTCACCACCCACGGGTACATCGTGTACGCCAGGTCCCCCGCCGGAGACGGCGTGAGCCCGATCCGGTGCAGCCGGGCCGCCGCCCCCAGCGCGACCGCCGACGGCAGCTCCATCCGGCGGATCCCGCTGAGCTCCTCGACCTCCTCCTGCTCCAGCCACCCGTCGCACCCGACGGCCAGCTCCCCGTCGACCTTCTCCAGCACGGCGTACTCCAGGGCGCTGCACAGGTCCTCCACATGGCAGAACTGCCACGCGGGCCGCGACCCGGCCACGACCAGCAGGCGCGGCGACTCGAAGTACCTGGTCAGCGCGGTGTCCGTACCTCCGACCAGCACCGCGGGCCGGACCACGGAGACGTTCAGCCCGGGGTGCGCCCGCGGCGCGCGCCGCGCCAGCCGCTCGATCTCCAGCAGGTCCCCGACCCCGGTCGCCTCGGCGGTCGCCCGCAGCTCCGCGTCCTCCGACAGCGGCAGCTCGTTGTCCGGCAGCGCCCCGTAGACCATCGCGGAGGTGCACAGCACCACGCGGTGCACCCCGGCCGCGGCCGCCGCGGTCAGCACGGTCTGCGTCCCCCGGACGTTGTACGCCGTCCGGGCTGCCGAATCGGTCTCCAGGTCGAGGTCGAGCGCCAGGTGCACCACGACGTCCGCGCCGCGCAGCTTCTCCGCGATCGCCGGATCCCGCACGTCGAGGATGTGCCACTGCGCCGCCGCGCACTCCCCGCGCCGCTCGTCGATGGCGATGACCTGCCTGACCTCGGCGGACTCGGCGAGCCGCTCGGTGAGCAGCGCGCCGACCCCGCGCGCGGCTCCGGTGACCGCGACGACGGGCCCGCGCGCGGCGGGAGTGCTCTCGTGGTTTCGCGCTGCGCGAACCTGTGGATCTGGGGAACTCACCGGGCGTCTCCAGCGGTTGTCTTCACATACGGGCGCGAATGACGCGTACGTACCAGGTGGCATCCATCCTGCCGCAGGCGTTCTGTCGGCGAAGCACCGAGGCCCGAACCGCTCGCGGTGTCTACGCTGGGTGGTGTTGTCGGGCAGCCGCGCCGCCGGAGAGAACCGGTGGCCTTACCAGCCGAGGAACCCCGTGAGTGACACCCCATTCGGATTCGGCCTTCCGCCGGAGGAGCCGGACGACGGCGACGAGGGCAAGAAGAAGGACCAGCAGAGCGGCGGTGAGCAGGGACCGGCCAACCCGTTCGGTTTCGGACTGCCCGGAGCCGGAGGCTTTGGCGGGCCCGGCGCCGACAATCCGCTCGCAGCCATGTTCGGTTCGCTGAACCCCACCGACCTGGGCGCGGCGTTCCAGCAGCTCGGCCAGATGCTCTCCTACGAGGGCGGGCCGGTGAACTGGGACATGGCCAAGCAGATCGCCCGCCAGACGGTCTCCCAGGGCACCTCCGACGGCACCAAGGACGCCAGTGTCGGCCCGGCCGAGCGCACCGCGGTCCAGGACGCCGTCCGGCTCGCCGACCTGTGGCTGGACGACGTGACGTCCCTGCCGTCGGGTGCCGGTTCCGCGGTGGCATGGTCCCGCGCGGAGTGGGTCGAGGCCACCCTGCCGGCGTGGCAGGAGCTCGTCGACCCGGTCGCCGAGCGGGTCGGCACCGCCATGGGCGACGTGCTGCCGGAGGAGATGCAGGCCATGGCCGGCCCGCTGATCGGCATGATGCGCTCCATGGGCGGCGCCATGTTCGGCACGCAGATCGGCCAGGCCGTCGGCGTGCTGGCCGGCGAGGTCGTCGGCTCGACCGACATCGGTCTGCCGCTCGGCCCGGCCGGCAAGGCCGCGCTGCTGCCGGTGAACATCGAGGCGTTCGGCAAGGACCTGGGCGTGCCCAAGGAGGAGGTGCGGTTGTACCTCGCCCTGCGCGAGGCCGCCCACCAGCGCCTGTTCTCGCACGTGCCGTGGCTGCGCTCGCACCTGTTCGGCGCGGTCGACGGGTACGCGCGCGGGATCAAGGTCGACACCGCCAAGCTGGAGGACGTGGTCGGCCAGTTCGACCCGCAGAACCCCGAGCAGTTGCAGGACGCCCTCCAGCAGGGCATGTTCCAGCCGGAGGACACCCCGGAGCAGAAGGCCGCCCTGGCCCGCCTGGAGACCGCTCTGGCCCTCGTCGAGGGCTGGGTGGACGCCGTGGTGCACGCGGCGGCCAAGCCGCGCCTGTCGTCCGCCGACGCGCTGCGCGAGACGCTGCGCCGCCGCCGGGCCTCGGGCGGCCCTGCGGAGCAGACGTTCGCCACGCTGATCGGCCTGGAGCTGCGCCCGCGCCGGCTGCGGGACGCCTCCCGTCTGTGGGCCTCGCTCACCGACGCGCGCGGGGTGGAGGGCCGCGACGGCCTGTGGGCGCACCCGGACATGCTGCCCACCGCCGCCGACCTGGACGACCCGGACGGCTTCGTGCACCGCGAGCAGATGGACTTCTCCGAGCTGGACAGGATGCTCGGCGAGGCGGCAGGCGGTTCCGCACCGAAGCCGGACCTGCACAAGAAGGCCGAGAACGACAACGGCGACAAGGGCGACAAGGGCGACGGCGCCGAGTGAGCCTCCATGACGACGCGGTCCTCGTCCTGCGGGAGTACGGGGACCAGGAGGATCTGCGCCCGCTCTACCTGGAGCACCTGCGGACGCGTCCGGACGGCATGTGGAAGGCCTGCGCGGACGGGCACATCACGGCGAGCGCCCTGGTGATCGACCCGGAGCACGGCCGGGTGCTGCTGACCCTCCACCGGAAGCTGCGCATGTGGCTCCAGATGGGCGGCCACTGCGAGCCGGAGGACGCCACGCTGGCGGACGCCGCGCTGCGCGAGGCGACCGAGGAGTCGGGCATCGGGGGGCTCACCCTGCTGCCCGGCGGTCCCGTCCGCCTCGACCGCCACCACACGCCGTGCGCCTGGCACCTCGACGTCCAGTACGCCGCGCTCGCGCCGAGCAAAGCGGTGGCGGCCATCAGCGACGAATCCCTGGATCTGCGCTGGTTCGCCTACGACGACGTACCGGACGTGGCGGACAAGTCGGTCGTCCGCTTGCTGGAGGCGACGCGCGCCAGGCTCTGACCCCGCTCCGACCGTGCGAGGGGCGACCGCCTTGGTGGTCGCCCCTGCCCGTGGCCTCGACTCAGCCCCAGACGTTCCCCTGGTTCTGTCCCCGCGCCCCCTGCTGCCCCATGCCGAACTGTGCTGCGAGGCCCTGCCCGATCACCGCGTTCTGCGGCGGCAGCAGCTCGCTGGGCTGGACGAGCGCGTAGCCGCTGCCCATGAAGCTGAGCTCCCAGCCCTCGCCGGTGTTGCCGCGGCGCCGCCACACGCCGGTGGAGTGCGTCTGGGCCTGCATCTGTACGCGCAGCCCGGTGGACCAGGCGACGATCGCGTCGGCGTCGCAGTTGACGTACTTGTCCGGCGTCACCTGCATCAGCAGCGGCGCGCCGGAGGTCATCAGGGCGACCCTGCCGTGGCCTGTGATGTTCAGCTGGTACTTCCCCGAGCCGGAGATGCCGTACATGCTGTCGACGGCGACGGCCTCGTGGTACAGCGAGGAGTCCATCGCCAGCACATAGCTGCTGTCGACGGTCAGGCCGTCCTGTTCGACGTCCATGATGTGCACGTACTGGGCGAGGTTGGCGAGGTAGACCGTGCCCTGTCCGTGGCAGCGCATCAGGTCCAGGCCCTCGCCTGTGTACGCGCGCGTGCGTGCCTGGCTGCCGGTCTGGTACTCGGCGTCGAACTCGATCATGCCCTGGTAGGCGACCATCGTGCCCTTGCGGGCGAGGACGTCGTCGTGGCCCTCCAGGGTGACGCGCAGCATCTGCTTGTTCTGCAGGCTCCAGCGCTCCTGCGTCTGGGCGTCGTTGAAGGCGAAAAGCGGGCTCTGCATGGTCTCCTGTCTCCCCTTCAGCCGCGCATCCGCAGGCGGTCGGTGCTGTCCTCGCTGGGCTGTACGACGACGATGCCCTGACCGGAGAAGGCCATCTGGTAGGCCTCTCCGCTGCCCCGGCCGATCAGGGACTGCGCCCGGAAGCTGCGCTTGCCCTTGACCTTCAGGTTCGGCGACCAGGCGACGAGCGCGTCCGGGTCGACGTAGGTCTCGTTCTCGCCCTCGCCGCAGTCGACGACGATCGGCTCGCCCCGGGAGGTCAGCGCCACCCAGCCCTGTCCGGAGATCCTGGTGTTCCACAAGCCCTGCCCGGCGAACTTCGCCAGCCCCTTGACCCGCTCGACGCCCCAGGTCAGGCCGGCGTCGAAGGCCAGCAGGTTGGTGGCGTTGACGGAGATCGCGTCACCGCCGAGGTTGATGACGACGACGTTGGCTCCGTAGTCGGCGAGGTAGAGCAGTCCGTCGCCGGTGCACTTCATCAGGGGGGCGCCCTCGCCGGTGACCCAGTCGCGCGCGATCTGGCGCACGGCCGACGGGCTGGGCTCGTACTGGATGAAGCCTTCGTAGGCGACCATCGACCCCACGCGCGCGAAGAGGTCGTTCCCGGTCTGCATGGCGACCTTCAGCATGTGGCTGCCGTGGTTCTCCATGCGGGCGGTGACGGGTGCGGGGGTGTAACCCGCGAGCGGCTGGTTCATGACGGGCTCCCTCAGACCTCGTAGGGCTGGACGACGACGAAGTTGCCGGGGGCGGCTCGGAACTGGAGGTTGACGCCCTCTCCGGTGTCGCCCGGGTAGGCGTTGCGGCGCATCCGCACCTGGCTGGAGACGATCACCTGGGCTGCGGCCGACCAGGCGACCACGGCGTTGGAGTCGACGAACGTCGTCGGCGTCACGGGCAGGACGACCGGTGTGCCGTGCGTCTTGACGACGATCGTGCCGGTGCCCTGGAACTGCATCGTGAACAGGGCGCCGCCGGGGATGCCGTGTCCCTCGACGCGGCGGACCTCGTACTCCAGGCTCTCGTCGAAGGCGAGCACGTTCTCGGCGGAGACGCAGATCGCGTCGCCCTGGAGCTCGACGGGATGCAGGTGGGTGGAGTTCTCGGCGAAGAACACCTGGCCCTGGCCGGTGCAGCGCATCAGCTGCATCTCCTGGCCCGTGACGTTGCCCGTGATCCGGCCCGCGAAGCCGGCGCCCTTGTAGGTGAAGTCGACCTTGCCCTGGTAGAGCACCATGCTGCCCTGCCGGGCCAGCACGGGCCGGCCCCCCTCCGTGCCGAGGTCGGCGCGGATCAGCTTGCTGTTCTGCAGGGTCCAGCGCCGGCCGGTGGGCGCCTCCTTGTACAGGTTCAGCGCGGCGGACACCCCGGCGGCCTGGGGAGCGGCCTGCGGCGCCGCGTACTGGCCGGCGACCTGGCCGAACGGCGGCTGGTGACCGTAGCCGGGAGGCGGGGGCGGCGCCTGGTACCGGGCGGGCGGCGGGGGCGGGGTCCGACCGTGCGCCTGGCCGTACGGCGGCTGCCCGTGGGGCGCGGGCGCCGGGGCGGGCGGCGGGACCGGACCGCCGGGCGGGGTCAGGGGGGCGATGATGGTCGGCGCCGCGTGCACCGAGGGCGCGGGACCCGGCGCCGGGGGCGGGGGCGGTGGGGTGGCTCCCGGGGGCGGTGTGAAGCCGTGCGCGGCGGGTTGCGGCGCGGGGGCGGCCGGGGGTGGAGCAGGTGCGGCCGGGGGTGGAGCAGGTGCGGCCGGCGCGGGAGCGGCGGGAACCGGTGCGGCCGGCCCGGAGGGAACGGCGAATTCCGGGGGCGCGGTGGTCTGGGCCGGCGGGGCGAAGGCCGGAGCGGCACCGGGCTGCGGGTCCTGGCCCGCGGCGGGGTCCTCCTCCTCTTCCAGGACCTCGCCGCCGAAGTTCTTCAGCAGCGCCTCGAGGCCCCCGTCGAAGCCCTGGCCGACAGCCGCGAACCGCCACACGTCCTTGAGGTAGAAGTCGCCCAGCATCACGGCCCGTTCGGTGGAGAACTCCGAGCCGTCGAACGCGTACCGGGCCACCTCCTCCCCGCCCGCCACGATGCGCAGGTATCCGGAGTCGATCTGCGACATCTGCCCGGCACCGTCGATGGCGGCCGTGAACGACAGCTTCCGGATGTGCGGCGGGATCTTCTCCAGCGTGACCCGGAAGGACTCCGTGTCGCCTGCCTGGGCACCCAGCAGCTGGATGGCCTCCTCGGGGGACTGCGGCTGGTTGAAGAAGACGAAGTACCGGTCGTCCGAGAGGCGTTCGTCGGCGTCCAGCCCGAAGCAGCTGATGTCGACGGTCAGTCCGGGTGCCGAGATCTGCACGCCTACGTACAGATCCGTCCCCGCGGTCAGGTCACTGATCCTGGCCTTGTGGCCGCGCTGGAATTCCCTGGGCATGCGTAACGACCGTCCCCCGTCCCGAGTGCGAGTGCGTCGCGCCAGGCTAACGGCAAACTCCGACACCGGACGAAGTCGGTACAGACCCGGTACACAAACACAGTCCGGCGGTACCGGACGCCCCCGGCGGCCCGGTCACTCGTCGCGCGTCCCCGGCGGATGCGGCAGCCGCGCGGCCGCGGCCACCCCCTCCAGATAGCCCCGGGCCCGCTCGGTGCGCGGGTACGCCTCCAGCAGCCGCCAGAAGTCGGGGCCGTGTCCGGGGACCAGCAGATGGGCCAGCTCGTGCAGCAGTACGTAGTCGACGACGTACTCGGGCATCCCCTGAAGACGGTGGGAGAGACGGATGCTGCCCTCCGCCGGGGTGCACGAGCCCCGGCGCGTGTTCTGGTTGGTGACCCAGCGGACCGAGGCGGGCCGGGCACGGCCGTCGAAGTACTGGGCGGACAGCCGCTCGGCGCGTTCGGCCAGCTCCGTGTCGCCGAGCGTCCGCCGGCTCTCCTGGGCGGCCAGCTTGTCGAGCATGACGGTCACCCAGCGCCGCTCCTCCGCCTCGGACATCCGGGCGGGGATGAGCACGACGGTGCGACCGCCCTCGCGGTACGCGGAGACCGTCCGGCGGCGCCGGGCGCTCCTGCGGACCTCGATCTCGCTCGCCGCCGCGCCCTCCGGGGGCCGGCTCGTCTTGCCGCGCTGTGGCGTTCCGGCACGGTTCAGTGGGTCGGCGGACACGCCCCGACGTTACCGGGTGCGAGGACGAGAAGTCCCGGGTGCGGAGCGGTTCCGTGCGGATCCTCCACCGAGGGTCCGATTCGTACGACGAGTACCCACCGCCTGTGGACAACTTCCGGCACCCGCTGTCCGGGCCCGGCATGCTGGCCGTCGTGACAGTCGTCGGCGGCGGCTCGGACCGGCTCACCCCGGCGCACGAGGACGTTTTCGATGCCTTTCCTTCGCTTCCTTCGCTTCCTTCGTTCCCTTCGCTTCGTTCGCTTCGTTCGCTTCGTTCGTTTCCTTCGCTTTCGTTCGCTTCGTTCTTTTCGATGCTTCTCCTTCTACGGGCTACGGGGGCTCGCATGCATCCGATGGTGAAACCCGCGCTTCGGCGCGGCTGGCGTGATCTCGGCACCGTGCAGTTCGGGATGACTCCCGCGCACGCGATGACACTGGGCCCGCTGGACACCGCGACGGGCAGTTTCCTGGACCTGCTCAACGGCACGCGCGGACTGCCGCTGCTGCGGGAGGAGGCGCGCCGCATGGATCTGCCCGACGGCCATGCCGACCGTCTGATGGAGCGGCTGGCCCGGGCCGGGCTCCTGGACGACGCCCGGGGCGGCGGCGCGGCGGCCGACACGCTGCGGGAGCGGAAGGAGGCCATGGACCGGCTGGGGCCCGATCTCGCCTCCCTCTCCCTGATCACCCGCGAACCGGGCGAGGCGATGGAACGCCTCGCCGCCCGAGGTGAGACGCGCGTGCAGGTCCAAGGCGCGGGCCGGGTGGGCGCCGCCCTGGCCGCACTGCTGTCCGGGGCGGGAGTCGGGGAGGTGGACGTGCGGGACGGCGGCTGCGTGGAGCCGGGGGACGTCGCCCCGGGCGGACTGTCCGCCGAGGCCGTCGGCGAGCGCCGGGACACCGCGGCGCGGCGGGCCGTGCGAGCGGCGGCCCCGGACCGTCCGGCCCGCCGCACCCCCCGGACGCAGCCCGAGCGGGAGGAGCGGGGATTCACCCTGGTGGTCCTCGCCCCGCGGGACGACATCGCCGTGCACGCGCCCGACCCGTCCGCGGCCGCCGCCCTGATCGAGTCCGGCACCCCTCATCTGTACGCCGGGGTGGTGGAGGGCACGGGCGTCGTGGGCCCGCTCGTCCTGCCCGGCGAGACCGGCTGCGCCGGCTGCCTGCACCGGGACCGCACGGACCGGGACGGGACGTGGCCGCGCCTGGTGGCGCAGTGGCGCTCGGGCGGGCCACGTCACGTACGTCCGTGTGATCTGTCTCTCGCCGCGACCGTGGCCGCCCTGTCGGCCGCGCACGCACTCGCCTTCCTGGACGGGGAGTCGCCCTCCAGCACGGGCGCCCGCTGGGAGGTTTCACTGCCCGGACTGAACTGGCGCGCGCGACCGGTGTGGCCGCATCCGTCCTGTCCGTGCGGCGCGGCCGGGAAAACCGAGAGGGAGCGGGCCTCAGAGAACGGGGAGCCACGCGCGACAATGGCTGAGCAACGGCCGTCATCGACGCCCTGCCGTCGGGCAGACGCGGCGCGGCTTGCTGGGACTTGGAGGGCGCATGTCTGATCTTCCCCGGAAGGCGGTCACCCGGACCGCCAAGCTCGCCGCGCTCCCGCTCGGTTTCGCCGGGAGAGCGACCTGGGGACTCGGCAAACGGATCGTGGGCGAGTCAGCCGATCTCGTCGGCCGTGAGCTGCAGCAACGCACGGCCGACCAGTTGTTCAAGGTGCTCGGCGAGCTCAAGGGCGGGGCGATGAAGTTCGGGCAGGCGCTGTCCGTCTTCGAGTCGGCGCTCCCCGAGGAGGTCGCCGGCCCCTACCGGGTCGCGCTGACCAAGCTCCAGGAGGCGGCGCCGCCGATGCCGACGCGCACGGTGCACTCCGTGCTGGAGGAGCGGCTCGGCGCGCACTGGCGCGAGCTGTTCGAGGAGTTCGAGGACAAGCCGTCCGCGGCGGCCTCGATCGGGCAGGTGCACCGGGCGGTGTGGCACGACGGCCGCGAGGTCGCGGTCAAGGTGCAGTACCCCGGCGCCGGTGACGCCCTCGTATCCGATCTGACCCAGTTGAGCCGGTTCGCCCGCCTGCTGGGGCCGCTGGTTCCCGGCGTGGACATCAAGCCCCTGATCGCCGAGCTCAAGGACCGCGTCTCCGAGGAGCTGGACTACGGACTGGAGGCGCAGGCCCAGCAGGCGCACGCCGAGGAGTTCGCCGACGACCCGGACGTCGTCGTCCCGGCGGTCGTCCACCAGCGCGAGCAGGTCCTGGTCACCGAGTGGATGGACGGCGTTCCGCTGTCCGAGGTGATCGCGGACGGCACCCAGGCCCAGCGTGACCGGGCCGGCCAGCTGCTGGCCCGCTTCCTGTTCTCCGGCCCGGCCCGCACCGGCCTGCTGCACGCCGACCCGCACCCCGGCAACTTCCGTCTTCTGCCCGGCGGACCGGACGGCGAGGACGACTGGCGCCTGGGCGTCCTGGACTTCGGCACCGTCGACCGCCTTCCGGGCGGCCTGCCTGCGCCCATCGGCTCAGCCCTGGGCATGGCGCTCGACGGAGAGGCGGAAGCGGTCTACGAGATGCTCTCCGCGGAGGGCTTCGTGAAGGAGTCCATCGAGCTGGACCCGGACGCCGTCCTCGACTACCTCCTGCCGATCATCGAACCGGCACAGGTGGAGGAGTTCGCCTTCACCCGCGGCTGGATGCGCAGCCAGGCGGCCCGGATCGCCGATCCCCGCTCCCCCGCCTACCAACTGGGCAAGCAGCTCAATCTGCCCCCGTCGTACCTGCTCATCCACCGGGTCACGCTCAGCACCATCGGTGTGCTGTGCCAGCTGGGGGCCACGGTGCGGCTGCGGGAGGAGCTGGAGGAGTGGCTGCCGGGTTTCGCCGCCCGTCCGGAGGGCGAGGAGCCGGACGACGAGCAGTCGGCCGTCGAGGCGTGAACGCGCGGGGGGACTACCACCAGGCGGAGTCCAGGCGCCCCTCGATCGAGCGGAGGTTCTCGCGGGAGCAGGCGTCGCAGAAGTAGCACCGCGCACCGTTCTCCACCGAGCAGGTCCACGTGGGCGGCAGGCCCTCGGCCGGGGTGCCGCAGCGCGCGCACACCAGGGCGGGACATTGCGCGCTCCCGCCGTCGTGGTCCGTACCGTCACGGTCGGTGCCGTGGTGCGCCGTGCCCGCGTGGGCCGCGCTCGCGTGGTTCGTGCCTCCGGGAAGACTCGTCACCCCGCGACCATACCGCCGGGCCGCTGATCGGCGGGAACAACGCACCGCGGGGGCCGGTCCGTTCGAACGGACCGGCCCCCGCGGGGAGAGTTCCGGCCTCCCGGACCGGGAGGTCACCGCCAAGCGGTGTGGAACGGCGTTGTCGGTCAGTGCATCACTGCCATGGCGAGCGCGCGGCGGGCGCGCAGCGAGGCACGCTCGGCGCGGCGCTGCATCCGGCGGGCGGCCGCCATGCGTACGGCCTGGCGTTCCCTCTCCGCCTCGTGCAGCCGCTCGCGCATATGCGCACGAGCCAGCGCTTCTGGGATGAGTTGCATCTCTCGGTTCCTGTTCTGACGCGATTCGTTCGCGCCGGTGGTGGTGACGTCTTCGGTCGCGGAGCCTGCGGGCTCGCTGGCGGACGGCTTCATCGGGGCCTGCTTCTGGGGGTCGTGCGTGAGGGGGCGGTCGATCGTTCCTGCGGTGTTCATGCCGTGACCGGGTTCTTCCGCGGGCGGCCACGCGGCCGCTTCCGGGCGACGACGACACCTTGGACGAACAGCTCGCCGCCCCAGACGCCCCAGGGCTCACGCCGCTCCTTGGCGCCGGCGAGGCAGGCCTCGATCAGCGGGCAGGTGCGGCAGAGGGACTTGGCGTACTCCACGTCCGCCGGCGACTCGGCGAAGAAGACCTCCGGGTCGTAGGAGCGGCACGGGACGGGCACGCCGAGGTTCTCGATGGCGTCGTCGAGCGCGGTGAGCGCGGTGAGCGGCGTGAGCGGGGTGAGCGGGGTCAAGGCGGGGTCCTCCGTGAGACCAGGCTTGGGGATCGTGTCGGAAGGCGGTACGGACGGGACGTGCGCTTCGAGTTGCACGGTTCGTCTTCCTCGTCTGTTCGGGTCGGCCGGTCGGCCGGGTGTCGGCCGGGTGTCGGCCGGCTACCGGGTTCTTGTCTTGTCCCGAGGCCCCTTCGCTCCGCTGTCCCCGTTCGGGGAAAACAGAAGGGCCGCGGATCCCGGATGGGGTTCCGCGGCCCTGAAGGCGCCGGCCTGATCGGCGATCAGGCTGGATCACTCCAGGGTTCTGGCCCACGGAAGGCCCACGTCAGGTGGTGCTGCTTCGTCTGCTCCCGGTTGCCGGCACCGGCCGCCTGAACGGCATAGGCCTGCACCTTTGCCGCTACTGCTTCCAGTGCCTCGGTCGGTCGCTCGTCACGCTCACGGACGGGAAGACCCGCGAGGGACATAAAGGACTCCGGACGCGCGGCAGCAATGCCGGACAGACCGGTGCCCTGGTTGAAGGCGCCGAGCATGCACAGGGAGACGACCGAGCGATCGGTCATTTTGGCGGTGCTGATGGAGCTGGTCTTGATAGTGATCACTGGGCTCGCCTCCTCTCGGCGTCTGGGGGACTGGGGTGAGCCAGTCCGTACGGATATGCAAGTAGAACACGGAATCAGGGCCTCAGGAAGGCCACCGTTCCCGTGACCAAGAACCTATGGGGACGGACGGCGGGTGCGCAAACTATTTTTTCGACGAGTTCCCATCAGTCCCCGGTCCGTCCTCGGTCAGTCCTCGGTCGCTTCTCCCGCGGGCTCCCGGCCTGCGCAGATGGCGAGAACATCCGATCCGTACCGGCGGAGCTTGCGCATCCCCACTCCGGGGATGCGCGCCAGTTCCCGCTCGTCGTCCGGGACGGTCTCGGCGATCGCCATCAAGGTCTTGTCGGTGAAGACGCAGAAGGCGGGCTGCCCGCTGCGCCCCGCCTGGCCCGCCCGCCACTCGCGCAGCCGCTCGTACAGGCCCTCGTCCATGTCGGAGGGGCAGCCGTCGCAGCGCATCAGCTTCATCTCGCCGGCGTCGGCGAGCGTGCGGCCGCAGACCCGGCACCGGGCCGGGGTGCGCTGGGTGCGCCGCGGGGCAGGTGCTCCCCGCGTCCCCACGGCCGCGGTGAAGCCGCGCTCGATGCCCCCGGAGCCGCCGGGCGCGGTACGGCCCGCCGTACCGGCCGAGCCGGGGCGCAGCCCGTCGAGGAAGCGGCTCGGGCGGCGGCTGGGACGGCCGCCGGGTGAGCGGGACAGCGACCAGGAGACGTGCAGCCGCTCGCGGGCGCGGGTGACGCCGACGTAGAGGAGCCGGCGCTCCTCCTCGATCTGTTCGTCGGTTCTGGCGTAGGTGATGGGGATCATGCCCTCGGCGACGCCGGCCAGGAAGACGACGTCCCACTCCAGGCCCTTGGCCGAGTGCAGGGAGGCGAGGGTGACGCCCTGGACCGTCGGGGCGTGCTGGGCGTTCGCCCGCTCGTCGAGTTCCGCCACGAGGTCGCCGAGCGTCGCGCCCTGCCGGACGGCGGCGAAGTCCTGTGCGAGGTTCACCAGGGCGGCCAGCGACTCCCAGCGTTCCCTGACCGCGCCGGAGCCGGCCGGCGGCTGCGGGGTCCAGCCCTCCCCCGACAGCACGGCACGCACCTGTGAGGGCAGGTCGACGGCGTCGTCGAGGAGGGAGTCGTTGCCGCCGAAGCGTGCGGCGGCCCGCAGGGCGACGCCGGCCTTGCGCACCTCGGGCCGGTCGAAGAAGCGCTCGGCGCCGCGCAGCTGATAGGGCACGCCGACGTCGGCGAGGGCCTGCTCGTAGGTCTCGGACTGGGCGTTCGTCCGGAACAGGACGGCGATCTCGCTCGCCGGGACGCCGGAGGCGATGAGGTCGTGGATGCGGTGGGCGGCCCCCTCGGCCTCGGCGGGCTCGTCGGTGTACTCGGTGTAGGCGGGCTCGGGGCCGGGGGCGCGCTGGGAGACCAGTTCCAGCCGGTGGTCGGCGGCCCGGCCCCGGGCCTGGGCGAGCAGTCCGTTGGCGAGGTGGACGACCTGCGGGGTGGAGCGGTAGTCGCGGACCAGCTTGACGACGGTGGCGCCGGGATGACGGGTGCGGAAGTCGAGCAGGTGGTCGGGGGTCGCTCCGGTGAAGGAGTAGATCGTCTGGCTGGCGTCGCCGACGACGCACAGGCTGTCGCGGTCGCCCAGCCACAGCTCCAGCAGTCGCTGCTGGAGCGGGGAGACGTCCTGGTACTCGTCCACCACGAAGTGCTGGTACTGGGCGCGGACCTGTTCGGCGACGTCGGCCCGGTCCTGGAGGACGGCGACCGTCAGCAGCAGGACGTCCTCGAAGTCGATGACCGAGCGGTCTCGCTTGAGGTCCTCGTACACCGAGTACAGCTGGGCGATCTCGGCCGGGTCGCGGGGGGCGGTGCGGCCGTCCTTCGCGGCCGCGAGGGCGTAGTCGGCAGGGACGGTCTGGGTGACCTTGGACCACTCGATCTCGGCGGTGACGTCCCGCAGCTCGCCCCGGTCCAGGCGGATGCGGCAGGCGGCGGCCGCGTCCGCGACGAGCTGGATCTTGCGATCGACGAGCCGGGGCATGGCGCCACCGATCGCTTTCGGCCAGAAGTACTGCAACTGCCGCAGGGCGGCGGAGTGGAAGGTGCGGGCCTGCACGCCGTGCGCGCCGAGCTGGCGCAGCCGGCCTCGCATCTCCCCCGCGGCACGGTTGGTGAAGGTGACGGCCAGCACGCTGGAGGGCTGGAGGACACCCGCGCGCACTCCGTAGGCGATGCGGTGGGTGATCGCCCGGGTCTTGCCCGTGCCGGCGCCCGCCAGGACGCACACCGGCCCGTGCAGAGACGTGGCCACCTCGCGCTGCTCGGGGTCCAGCCCGTCGAGCACCGCGTCGGCGGAGTCCGGGACCCGAGGGAAGAGCGGGGAGTGCGTTGCTGCTGTCACACAGCCATGCTGCCAGGTCGCCGTGGGACCCATGAGCCGGTTGTCCACAGGCAGCCCCCGCGGTCGTACTAATGCCGCGCGCTGACGCGACGCCGCGCGTCCTCGTGCCGCGCGTCACGCCCTGCCGGATACCCCCGGTGGGAATGCCGGAGCGATGGCGTACGTTCCTCCCCTGCGACCAATACGTCCCCGAGCCGCCGAAGGAGCGCGAGAGACATGCCGGGCACTGTGACGATGTACAGCACCACGTGGTGCGGCTACTGCCGCCGGCTGAAGAGCCAGATGGACCGCGAGGGCATCGCGTACACCGAGATCAACATCGAGCAGGACCCGGATTCCGCGGCCTTCGTCGAGAAGGCCAATGGCGGAAACCAGACGGTTCCCACCGTGCTCTTCGCAGACGGCTCGACCCTCACGAACCCGTCGCTGGCCCAGGTCAAGGAGAAGGTCGGCGCCTGATCACGGCGCGTCGCACCGCAGACGCCGAAGGCGGCCTCCCCGGCATCCCGGGAAGGCCGCCTTCTCGTCGTCCAGGGGCCTCAGACGGCGCTCCTCGTCGGCAGCGGCTTGCCGTACCAGAGCTCGATGAGCCGGGCCGCGATGGAGATGCCGTAGGGCGGCAGGACCTCGCCGGACTCGAAGGCCGCGCGCAGTTCCTCACGGGAGAACCAGCGGGCCTCGTGGATCTCGTCGCCGTCGACGGCGATCTCGGTCGAGATGGCGTGCGCCATGAAGCCCAGCATGAGGCTGGAGGGGAACGGCCAGGGCTGACTGGCGACGTACTCGACCTCGCCGACGGTGACGCCCACCTCCTCGTGGACCTCGCGGCGCACCGACTGCTCGATGGACTCCCCGGGCTCGACGAAGCCGGCGAGCGTGGAGAAGCGGCCCTCGGGCCAGTGCACCTGGCGGCCGAGCAGGATGCGGTCCTCCTCGTCGGTGACCGCCATGATCACGGCGGGGTCGGTGCGCGGGTAGTGCTCGGCGCCGCAGGCCGGGCAGCGGCGGATGTGTCCGGCCGCGGCGATCACGGTGCGCTCGCCGCAGCGGGAGCAGAAGCGGTGCAGCCGCTGCCAGTTCTCCAGGGCCACCGCGTGCGCCATCAAGCCGGCGTCCCGGGGTGACAGCAGCAGGCCGGCCTCGCGCAGGCCGGCCGGGCGGGCGGACTGGTCCATGCGGCCGGGCAGCGAGTCCTTCTGGAGGGCGAAGTAGCTGACGCCCTCCGCGTCCGTGCCGAGGAAGTAGCGGTGCGCCTCGGTGAGGGGCGCCTCGAAGGAGGGCGTCGTGACCAGTTCGGTCCGGCCGTCAGGTGTCTCGTCGATCAGGGCCTGACCGCCGGAGACCACGAAGCAGCGCGTCGAGGGGTGGCTCCACGCGGCGGCGAGCCAGGCCTCGTCGAGCCGGTGGTGGGCGGCCCGGTCGATGCCGCTGGGCGCGGTGAGCGAGATGGGTCGGTCGGCGGTGTGGTCGGTCCAGGTGGTCACGGGTGCTTCCAACTCCCCCGGTGCAACGGTTGTTTCGGCGGCGGTTCAGCGGGACGTGCGGCAGGAGGCGTCCGCGTCCGGCGGGGCCTGGGGGCACGGGACGGCCTTACCAGTGTGCGCCCGGCACGACACCGCCCGGGCCGGTGGGCGCCCGTCAGGGCGCATCGTGCCAGTGCTCCGCGAGGTCGCCCCACAGGTACGCGCTGGTCTCGACGCCCTTGACCAGGAGGTCGAGCTCGACCTTCTCGTTCGGCGCGTGCCAGCCGTCGGAGGGGACCGAGATGCCCAGGAAGAGCACGGGCGCGCCGAGCACCTCCTGGAGGTCGGCGGCCGGGCCCGAGCCGCCCTCGCGCGTGAAGCGGACGGGGGCCTCGAAGGCGCGGCCCATGGCACGGACCACGGACTGCAGGGCCGGGTGGTCCAGCGGCGTCAGGCACGGGCGCGTGGCCGCGCCGAACACGATCTCGTGCCGTATCCCCGCGGGCACCTGCTCGACGGCCCAGGCGCGGACGGCCTTCTCGATGTGGTCGGGGTCCTGGCCGGCGACCAGGCGGAACGACAGCTTGACCATCGCCGTGGAGGGGATGATCGTCTTGCTGCCGGGGCCCTGGTAGCCGCCGCCGATGCCGTTGACCTCGGCGGTCGGGCGGGCCCAGATGCGCTCCAGGGTGGTGTATCCGGCCTCGCCGTGGGTGGCGTACGACTTGGCGG
Organism: Streptomyces sp. NPDC001204; assembly: GCF_053598035.1. Lineage (NCBI taxonomy): Bacteria > Bacillati > Actinomycetota > Actinomycetes > Kitasatosporales > Streptomycetaceae > Streptomyces > Streptomyces sp. NPDC001204. The sequence goes on from NZ_JBSFJL010000001.1 coordinate 265,172, forward strand.
TGCGCAGCCACTGCTCCTCGGCGAACGGCAGCTCGGCGAAGAGGCGGCGCTCCCGGTCGGTGAGTTCCACGATGCCGTCGTAGAAGCCGGGGACGGCCACGCGCGCGTGATCGTCGTGCAGGGCGGCGACCAGGCGGGCGGCGGCGGTCGCCGGGTTGGGCACCGCGCCGCCGAAGGAGCCGGAGTGGATGTCCTGGTCGGGTCCGTACAGCCGGATCTCGCACTCGGCGAGGCCGCGCATTCCGGTGCACACCGTGGGGGTGTCCGCGGACCACATACCGGTGTCGGAGACGATCACCGCGTCGGCGGCCAGGCGCTCCGCGTGCTCTTCGACGAGCACCCGGAAGTGCGGGGAGCCGGACTCCTCCTCGCCCTCGATCAGCAGCTTCAGGTTGACGGCCGGGGCGGTGAGGCCGGTCGCGGCGAGGTGGGCGCGGACGCCGAGTGTGTGGAAGAACACCTGGCCCTTGTCGTCGGCCGCCCCGCGCGCGTAGAGGCGTCCTTCGCGGACGACGGGCTCGAAGGGCTCGCTGTCCCAGCCGTCCTCGCGGGCGGCGGGCTGGACGTCGTGGTGGCCGTAGACGAGGACCGTGGGGGCCTCGGGGTCGTCGGAACGCCACTCGGCGAAGACGGCGGGGGCACCCGGGGTGGGCCAGATCTCGGTGGTGGTGAAACCGGTCTGCCGGAGTTTGCCGGCGAGCCAGTCGGCGCTGCGCCGTACATCGGGCGCGTGGTCGGGCTGGGCCGACACGGACGGGATGCGGAGCCATTCGGCGAGGTCGTCGAGGAAGGCGGTGCGGTGCTGCTCGATGTACGTACGGACGGCGCTGTCCGGGGTCTGGCTCATGGCTCCGAGCCTATCGGCCCGCGGTGGCTTCCCGTTCGGGCGGTTCGTCACACTGCGGCTCGGCGTGCGGCTCCCCCGTCAGCAGCCGTTCCAGCTCGGCGCGGCCCGGGAGGTCGTCGTGCCGCACCACCTCACCGGTGCGCACGTAGACGAACGCGGCCGTGACACGGTCCAGGGGGATGCCCCGCTGCTCGGCCCAGCCCAGCCGGTACACGGCGAGCTGGAGCGGGTCCGCCGTGCGGGAGCGGAGCGTCTTCCAGTCCACGATCTCGTACGTCGCGCGCTCGCCGTCGCCCTCCTTGTAGACGGCGTCGATACGGCCCCGGACGACACGGCCGGCGAGAGCGAGCTGGAAGGGCGCTTCGACGCGGTGGGGCGTGCGGTGGGCGTACGGGGTCCGTTCGAAGGCCTCCTTGAGGGCTTCGAGGTCGCGTTCGTCGGCGATCTCGGCGTCGCCGCCGGGCAGTTCCCCGGGCTCCAGCATGGGCAGCGTCAGCTCTTCGAAGCGGGATTCCAACCAGGCGTGGAAGCGTGTGCCACGGCGTGCGGCCGGTTGCGGGGGGCGGGGCATGGGGCGCGCGAGCTCACGCGCGAACCCGTCGGGGTCGGCGGCCAGGTGCAGCAGCTGCGACGCGGTCAGCGTCGTCGGCAGGGGTACCTCGGTGACGGTCTGCCGGGCACGCCGGAGTTCTCCGCTCAGCGCTTCGAGGTCGCGGTCCCAGGAGGCGACCGTGCGGGCCTCCTCCGGGGTGAGGGGGCTGGATCCGGGTGCACGGTCCGGGTCGGGGTGCGTGGGGTGCCGGCGTGCGGGCGGGGGCGCGGTGTGGTGGTCGGGTGGGGGCGCCTGGTGCGGGACGGTCGGACGGTCGCCGCTCCAGGAGTCCCAGTCGTCGGTGTCCTCCTCGAAGGTGTTGTCGTCTTCGAAGGAGGTGTCGTCTTCGAAGGGGTCGCCCTCACCGAAGGGGTCCTCCTCGCCGAAGGGCGGCTCGCCGTCGTACGGAGGCGCGTCGTCGTGCAGAGGTACATCGTCGCGTGGAGGCGCGTCGTCGCGTGGAGGTGCGTCGTCCTGCGGTGCCGCGGGCCAGTCGGGGTCGTCGTGGGAGGTGGGGTCGTGCGTGGCCTCCGGGTGGCCGTTCGCGCCGGTGGCGAGGTCCTCCAGGTGGGCGAGGACGATCGCGGCGGCCTCACGGCGGCGGGCCAGGGCGTCCTCGTCCAGCGGCAGGGGCCACACCTGGTCGGCCGTGGCCCGGTGCAGGGCCGGGTTCTCCTCGTCCTCCCCGGGCTCGTCCGCCCAGGCCTCGATCTCGCCGTGACCGGCGGCGCAGTGGTCGTGCAGGGCCTGAAGGAACGCGGACGGGCCGCGTGGCCGCTTCTGGCTCGGGCCCCACCAGTGGCCGGAGCCGAGGAGCAGGGAGCGGGGGCGGGTGAAGGTGACGTAGCCGAGGCGCAGCTCCTCGGTGTGCTGGTGGTCCTTCATGGCCTCGTGGAAGGCCTTCATGCCGCGCGCGTCCCAGCCGTCGATGTCGGGGAGGGTGTCGGCGTCGCCGCGCAGGGCGTGCGGCAGCACCTTGCCCTGGCTGGTCCACTTCTCCCGGCCCTGCCCGCTGGGGAAGGTGCCGGTGACCAGGCCGGGGACGGCGACGACGTCCCACTCCAGGCCCTTGGACCTGTGCGCGGTGAGCACCTTGACGGTGTTCTCGCCACCGGGCAGCGCGTTGTCGAGGCCCTTCTCGTACTGGGCGGCGGTGCGCAGGAAGCCGAGGAAGGCCAGGAGGCTCGCCTCGCTCTCGTTCGCGGCGAAGGAGGCGGCGATGTCCAGGAAGTTCGCCAGGGTCTCGCGGCGGCGGGCGGCCAGGGCGTGCGGGGAGGCCGACAGCTCCACTTCCAGACCGGTGACGGCCAGGACGCGGTGCAGGACGTCCATCAGCGGGTCGGACAGCGAACGCCGCAGGTCGCGCAGTTCGGCGGCGAGCCGGGCAAACCGCACGCGCGCGTCCGGGGAGAACGGCAGCCGGTCGTCGTCCGCGGCGCCGTCCAGGGGCGTTTCGAGGAAGGTGTCGAGAGCGTCCGCGAGCGAGATCACCTCGGCCGGGTCGACGCCCTCGACGGCCTCGGCGAGCCGGCTGTCGGGGTCGTCGGCGGCGTCCACGCGCGCGTGGGCGACGAGCAGCCTCGCCCGGCGGCCCAGGAGCGCGAGGTCGCGCGGGCCGATGCGCCAGCGCGGGCCGGTGAGCAGCCGTACCAGCGCGGCGTTGGCGCCGGGGTCCTGAAGGACCTCGCAGACCGCGACGAGGTCGGCGACCTCGGGCAGGTGCAGCAGCCCGGACAGGCCGACCACCTCGACCGGGACGTCACGGGCGACCAGGGCACCCTGGATCTCGGCGAAGTCGCCCGCCGTACGGCACAGGACGGCGATCTCGCCGGGTGCCGTCCCGGTCCCGACGAGGTGGGCGATCGAGTCGGCGATCCAGTCGATCTCCTCGGCGTGGGTGGACAGCAGCGCACAGCGCACCAGGCCGTCACGCTCCGCCCCGGGGGCCGGGCGCAGTGCCTCCACGCCCGCGTGCATGGCGCGCAGGGGTTCTGCGAGGCCGTTGGCGAGGTCGAGGAGGCGGCCGCCGCTGCGACGGTTCTCGCTGAGGGCCTGGCGGGTGGCGGGGCGGCCGTCGGCGTGCGCGAAGTGCTCGGGGAAGTCGTCGAGGTTGGCGACGGAGGCGCCGCGCCAGCCGTAGATCGCCTGGCAGGGGTCGCCGACGGCGGTGACGGGGTGGCCGGTGCCGTCGCCGAAGAGACCGGCCAGCAGGATGCGCTGGGCTACGGAGGTGTCCTGGTACTCGTCGAGCAGGACCACCCGGAACTCCTCGCGCAGGACGCGGCCGACCTCCGGCAGGCGGGCGAGCCGTGCGGCCAGGGCGATCTGGTCGCCGAAGTCGAGCAGGTCCCGCTCGCGTTTGGCGGCCCGGTAGCGGAGCACCAGCTCGGCCAGTTCCCGGCGGGCGGCGGCCGTCTCCGGGACCTTGCGCAGGTCGGCGTTGGTGAGCTTGGCGCCTTCCAGGGTGCGCAGCAGCCCGGTGTCCCAGGCGCTCAGGTCCTCCGGGCGTACGAGGTGTTCGGCGAGCTCGGCGTCGAGGGCCAGGAGGTCGCTCACCAGGTCCGGGAAGGAGCGGGCCAGCGCCGGGTAGGGGCCGGGGGCCTCGCGCAGCACGCGCGCGGCGAGCTGGTAGCGGGTGGCGTCGGCGAGCAGGCGGGCGGTGGGTTCGAGCCCGATGCGCAGCCCGTGGTCCTTCAGCAGACGGCCGGCGAAGGCGTGGTAGGTGGAGATCAGCGGCTCACCCGGCGGGTTGTCGGGGTCGATGGCCTCGGAGTCGGTGACGCCGGCCCTGATCAGGGCCTTGCGGACGCGTTCGGCGAGTTCGCCGGCGGCCTTGTTGGTGAAGGTCAGCCCGAGGACCTGCTCGGGGGCGACCTGTCCGGTGCCGACCAGCCACACCACGCGGGCCGCCATCACGGTCGTCTTGCCGGAGCCGGCGCCGGCCACGATCACCTGCGGGGCGGGCGGCGCGATGATGCAGGCCGTCTGCTCCGGGGTGAACGGAATCCCGAGGAGCTCCTTGAGCTGCTCGGGATCGGTGATACGGGCGGGCACCTCACAGAGGCTAGCGGCGGGCACTGACAATCCGTGCCAGACGGCCGCCGGGGTCGAAAGACGCGCAGGTCAGCACGGGTGGGTGCTGTTCGTCACGCGGATCGGCGTGGGTGGTCCCTTACGTCACACGGATCGGCGTGGGTGGTCCCGTACGTCACGCGGGTCACTCGACGATGTGGCGGCCCTCCGGCCGCGCGCTGCACGACGCCCGGAAGGCGCAGTGCGCGCAGTGCTGCCCGGCCGTCGGCGTGAACCGCTCGTCGAGAACCTTCCCGGCGGCGGTCGCCAGCAGTTCGCCGGCCCACTCACCCTCCAGCGGCTCCTGGGTCTGCACCTTGGGCAGGCCGTCGCCGCCGTCCCGTTTGGACGCGCCCTGGCGCAGCTGGACCAGCTCGGCGCCGCCCGGCTCGGGACGTGCCCCGTCGAAGACCCCGTCGACGGCGCCCTCGCGGACCGCGAGCTGGTAGACGGCGAGCTGCGGATGACGGGCCACCTCGGCCCCGGTGGGCGCCTGCTTGCCGGTCTTGAAGTCGACGACGTAGGCACGTCCCTCGCCGTCGGCCTCCACCCGGTCCATGGAGCCGCGGATGCGCACCTGGTAGCCGCCGGCTTCCAGGGTCACGTCGAAGTCGTGCTCGCCGGCCACCGGGGTGCGGCCGGAGCGCTCCAGGACGTGCCAGTTCAGGAAGCGCTCCAGCGCCACGCGCGCGTGCTCCTTCTCCTGCGCCGACTTCCACGGCGCGTCGAAGGCGAGCGCGTTCCACACCGTCTCCAGGCGTTCCATGAGCACCGCGAGGTCGGCGGGGCTGCGCCCGGAGGCGACCTCGTCGGCGAGGACGTGCACCACGTTGCCGAAGCCCTGGGCGGCGGTCGCGGGGGCGTCGGCCTTGACCTCGCGGCTGAGGAACCACTGGAGGGCGCAGGTGTTGGCGAGCTGGTCGAGGGCGCTGCCGGACAGCGCCACGGGCTGGTCCCGGTCGCGCAGCGGCACCTTGCTCTCGGTCGGGTCGGCCATGCCCCACCAGCGGTAGGGGTGGGCCGCGGGCACCAGCGGGCGACCCTCGTCGTCGGCGAGCGCGGCCAGCCGGGCCAGCCGGTGCGCGGCTGCCTGCCTGAGGGTGCCGGAGACGCGCGGGTCGACGGTCGTGGCACGCAGCTCGGCGACGAGAGCCGCCACCGACAGCGGGCGGCGCGGACGGGAGGTGACGTCCCTGGGTTCGACACCGAGTTCCGTGAGGAAGCGGGAGGGCTGGTCGCCGTCGTCCGAGGGGGCCTTCACCGCGGTCACCACGAGGCGTTCACGCGCGCGCGTGGCGGCCACGTAGAACAGCCGCCGCTCCTCCGCGAGCAGCGCGCCGGGAGTGAGCGGGGCGGCCAGTCCGTCGCGGCCGATGCGGTCGGCCTCCAGCAGGGAGCCGCGGCGCCGCAGGTCCGGCCACAGACCCTCCTGGACGCCGGCGACGACGACCAGGCGCCACTGCAGGCCCTTGGAGCGGTGCGCCGTCATCAGCCGCACGGCGTCAGGACGCACGGCGCGCCGGGTGAGCGTGTCGGCGGCGATGTCCTCGGCCTCGACCTCGGCGAGGAAGTTCAGGGCGCCCAGGCCGCCGGTGCGCTCCTCAGCGCGGGCGGCGGTCGCGAACAGCGCGCACACGGCGTCGAGGTCGCGGTCCGCGTTGCGGCCCGCCGCGCCGCCGCGCCGGGCCGCCCGCTCCAGGCGGGAGGGCCACGGTGTGCCGTCCCACAGGTCCCACAGCGCCTCCTCGGCGGTCCCTCCGCCCGCCAGGCGCTCCCGTGCCTTCCTGAGCAGCGCGCCCAGGCGCTGCGCGCCACGCGCGTACGTGGGGTCGTGCGCGACCAGGCGCTCGGGTTCCGCGAGCGCCCTCGCGAGCAGCTGGTCCGAGGGCGGGGGCAGCGGGTTGCCCGCGGCGCGTTCCTCCTCGCGCAGGGCGCGGCCCAGGCGGCGCAGGTCGGCGGCGTCCATGCCGGCCAGCGGCGAGGCGAGGAGGGTGAGCGCGGTCTCGGTGTCCAGCCAGCAGGCGTCCGCCTCCGGATCCGCCTCGGGCCGCCCGGGGGCCTGCGCTGCGGCGGCCTGCTCCCCGGTGACGGCGGCCTGCTCCCCGGTGAGGACGGCCTGTTTCAGGCTGCCGGCGGCCTGCTCCTCGGTACCTCCGGCCGACACCTCGGTGCCGGCCGCCTGCGCCTCGGTGGTTGCGGCCGACACCTCGGCGTCGGCCACCTGCTCCTCGACGACCCCTTCCCCTGCTTCCCCCGCTTCCTCGCCTTCCCCCGCCTCCTCCGAGCGCCTCACCGTCTCCGCGGTCGCCACCGCCCGCAGCGCCGTCAGCAGAGGCGCCACCGCCGGCTCGTGGCGCAGCGGCAGGTCGTCACCGTCGACGTCCAGGGGCACTCCGGCTGCCGTCAGGGCGCGCCGGAGGCCCGGGATGGAGCGGGCGCCGGCGCGCACCAGGACGGCCATCTCGCTCCACGGGACGCCGTCCTCCAGGTGCGCCCGGCGCAGGACGTCGGCGATGTTGTCCACCTCGGTGCCCGCCGTCGGATACGTGTGGACCTCGACGCGGCCGCCGTCGCGCACCGGGGTGAGCTCCCGGTGGGCGCGGACCTTGTCGGCGGGCAGGCGGGTGAGCGGCATCCGCCTGGTCAGCAGCCGGGTCGCGGCCAGCAGGGCGGCGCCCGAGCGCCGGGAGGTGCGCAGGACCCGCACGGGCGCCGGAGTGCCGTCCGCGCGCGGGAACGTCTGCGGGAACTGCAGGATGCCGTTCACGTCCGCGCCCCGGAACGCGTAGATCGACTGGTCGGGGTCGCCGAAGGCGAGCAGGGTGCGGCCGTCCCCGGCCAGCGCGCGCAGCAGCCGTACCTGGGCGGGATCGGTGTCCTGGTACTCGTCGACGTAGACCACGTCGTACCGCGCGGCGAGCCGTTCGGCGACCTCGGGGCGGCGGGCGAGGAGCACCGCGCGGTGGACCAGTTCGGCGTAGTCGAGGACGCCCCGCAGGTCGAGGACGTCGAGATATTCGGCGAGGAAGGCGGCCGCGGCCTGCCAGTCGGGGCGGCCGATACGTCGGGCGAAGTCGGCCAGGGCCTCGGGGCCGAGGCCCAGCTCGCGGCTGCGGGCGAGGACCGCGCGGACCTCGTCGGCGAAGCCGCGGGTGGTCAGGCAGGCGCGCAGCTCGTCCGGCCAGCGCACGTGCGCCAGGCCCAGCCGCTCCAGGTCGACCTGGCCGGCCAGCAGCGAGCGGACGGCCACGTCCTGCTCGGGTCCGGACAGCAGCCGCAGCGGCTCGACGAACAGTTCGCCGGCCTGGTGGGCGCGGACCAGGGCGTAGCAGAACGAGTGGAAGGTGGTCGCCTGCGGGACGTGGGCCGCGCCGGTGCGAAGTGCCATGCGGTCGCGCAGGTCGACGGCGGCCCTGCGGCTGAACGTCAGCACCAGGATCCGCTCGGGGTCCTGGCCGCGGGCGATCCGGGCGGCCACGGACTCGACCAGCGTGGTGGTCTTGCCGGTGCCCGGACCCGCGAGGACGAGCAGCGGACCGGTCCGGTGGTCAACCACGGAGCGCTGTGCGGCGTCCAGACGAGGGGGATCCGGTCTGGTCGGCGGGGTACGCACCAGTCGGTAGGCGCCACGGTCCCCCTGCCGCACCCGGGGGTGCGGCAGGCGCCTGCTGGAGGAAGAGGAGCTCACGTGGTTCGCCGGTCCTGGTGGGTGTGCTGGGCTCTGTCACGGCCGGCGCGAAGCGCCGTCGTCGCGGGGACGGACGGCCCGAGGGGTGGGGCGGTGGCCGCTGGGGTGAGGGGGACACGCGGAGCCGACGCTACGCCGCGGCCGGGCGCGGAAGGAGGGCTTCGCCTTCTTCCCCTGCTTCTCCCGGTCCTCCCTCGGCACCGCCGTCACGTGTGTCCCTCGAACCACGAACGTACGGCATGCCACGGACGTGCCTCGATTCCCCCGTACGGGCCATGGGCTCCCCACGACCCCCTCGAATGGCGGAAGCTGTCAGGTGTGACCCTGCGCATGTTCGCCGCCGTCCCACCGGGCCCGTCTCATGTCGAGGCGGGGCAGGTGGCCCTCGGCCGCCCTGCTCGCCTCCTTCAGGGGTGTGCCCTCCGTGCGGTAGTGGGCGAGAGCACGCAGTTCGTGGCCCGGGAGCAGGACACCGTCGGCGCGTACCACCCGCCACCATGGCACGGCGCCGCCGTACAGGGCCATCACGCGACCCACCTGGCGAGGGCCTCCCCGCTCCAGCCACTCGGCGACGTCGCCGTACGTCATGACGCACCCGGGCGGGATCATCTCGGCGACCTCCAGGACCCGCTCGGCGTACTCGGGCAGCGCGCCGGGGTGCTCGGGGCGGCCGTCGTCCGGAGGGCTCACTTCGCTCATCCGTCCCATCCTGCCCCACCCCACCGACAGCGGACCGCGCCGCGTCCGGGGCGCGGCCCTCGCTCCCGGGCGGCGCCTCGGGCAGACTGTGCGGCCCCGCATATGCACCCTGATGCCCCTGTGTGCCGGTGGGACGTGCCACCATCGTGCGGGCGGTGACCGGTGATACGAGACCAAGAAGAGACCATGAAGCAGCAGGGCGTGCATCCCGATGACGCGGAGGGCACCTCTGGAGTTTCCTCGCGCCCCGGCACCGGCGGCACGGACGCCCAGAGGGCGGGGGGCACGGGCTCTCCGAAGACCGGCGGCACGGACGCTCCGAAGGCGGGCAGGAAGCCCGCGGAGGAGGACGTCGTGACGCACGCCGACGAACTCGAGGGCGACGAGCCGCTGCTCCCCGCGCGCGTGCACCGCCCCTCCGACCTGATGCGGCTGCTGGTGGGCGTGCTCGCCATCGTCGTGCTGCTGGCGATCGCCGGGTTCGCGCACGGCACCACCTCGGGCCTCGAACAGGACATCAACAAGGGCACCGGTCAGGCCCCCGACCTGCTCATCAAGATCGCCGGACTGGCGTCCAGCATCGCGATCCTGCTGGTCCCGGTCGCCTTCGCGATCGAGCGGCTGATCAAACGGGACGGACTGCGGATCGCCGACGGCGTGCTCGCGGCCGTCCTCGCGCACGGGGTGACGCTCGCCACCGACCTGTGGGTCGCCAAGGGCGCCCCGCACTCGATCCAGGACGCGCTCACCCAGCCCTCCCCCGGCAACGTCCACGCGCTCACCGATCCGGTGCACGGCTACCTCGCCCCCGTCATCGCGTACATGACGGCGGTCGGCATGTCCCGCCGGCCGCGCTGGCGCGCGGTGCTGTGGATCGTGCTGCTGCTCGACGCCTTCTCGATGCTGGTCACCGGGTACACCACGCCGTTCTCGATCATCCTGACGGTGCTGATCGGCTGGACCATCGCCTACGGCACCCTGTACGCGGTCGGCTCACCGAACGTCCGCCCCACGGGACGGACCCTGGTGGCGGGCCTGCGGACCGTCGGCTTCCACCCGGTCAGCGCGGCCCGCGAGGAGGCGGCCGAGACCGCGGACGCCGGCGACCGCGGCCGGCGCTACTTCGTCACCCTGGAGGACGGACCACCGCTGGACGTCACGGTCGTCGACCGCGAGCAGCAGGCACAGGGCTTCTTCTACCGCGTGTGGCGCAACCTCACGCTGCGCGGTTTCGCCACCCGCCGCAGCCTGCAGTCGCTGCGCCAGGCCCTGGAGCAGGAAGCCCTCCTCGCCTACGCGGCCATCGCGGCCGGCGCCAACGCGCCCAAGCTCATCGCGACCTCCGAGCTCGGCCCCGACGCCGTGATGCTCGTCTACGAGCACACCGGCGGGCGCACGCTCGACTCGCTGGCGGACGAGGAGATCACCGACGAGCTGCTGCACCACACCTGGCAGCAGGTGCGGGCGTTGCAGTCACGGCGCATCGCGCACCGCAGGCTGGCCGGTGACGCGATCCTGGTGGATCGTTCCCGCAAGGTTATCCTCACCGATCTGCGCGGCGGCGAGATCGCTGCCGGCGATCTGCTGCTGCGCATGGACATCGCCCAACTGCTGACCACGCTCGGCCTGCGGGTGGGCGCGGAGCGCTCCGTGGCCTCCGCGGTCGGCGTCCTGGGGCCCGACGCGGTCGCCGACTGCCTGCCCATGCTCCAGCCCATCGCTCTGACGCGCTCCACGCGCGCGACGCTGCGCAGGCTGGCCCGGGAGCGGGCGCAGCGGGAACGCGAAGCGGTGCTCGAGGCGTCCCGGCAGGCCAAGCAGGCCCGCCTGGAGCAGGCCGCCCAGGACACTGGTGACACCGGCCCGATCGTCCTGGAAAAACCGGAGAAACCAGAGAAGCCAGAGAAATACGAGAAACCGGAAAAAACAGGGAAGCCGGAAAAGTCGGAGAGGCCCGACAAGAAGGACAAGAAGGCCGAGCGGGCCGAGGCACGGGCGGAGAAGCGGGCCATCGGCGAGGCACTGGAAGAGGCTCGCGAAGAGGATCTGCTCACCCAGATCCGCCACCAGGTGCTGCGGATCAGGCCGCAGGCGCCGGTCGAGCCGGCCCGGCTGGAGCGGGTCCGGCCCCGCACCCTGATGAGTTTCATCGCGGGTGCCATCGGCGCCTACTACCTGCTGACCCAGCTCACGCACATCGAGTTCGGCACGCTCTTGGCCAACGCCCAATGGGGCTGGGTGATCGCGGCGGTGCTCTTCTCGGCGCTCAGCTATGTCGCCGCCGCCATGGCGCTGCTGGGCTTCGTACCGGAACGCGTCCCGTTCGTCCGGACGGTGGCGGCGCAGGTCGCCGGCTCGTTCGTGAAGATCGTGGCACCGGCCGCGGTCGGCGGCGTGGCCCTGAACACGCGCTTCCTGCAACGCTCGGGCGTGCGCCCCGGTCTCGCGGTGGCCAGTGTCGGCGCCTCGCAGCTGTTCGGGCTCGGCTGCCACATCCTGATGCTGCTGTCCTTCGGTTATCTGACCGGCACCGAGAAGACGCCGTCCCTGTCACCGTCCCGGACGGTCATCGCGGGCCTGCTGACGGTCGCGGTGCTCGTGCTGGTGGTCACCTCGGTGCCATTCCTGCGGAAGTTCGTCGTCACGCGCGTGCGTTCGCTCTTCGCGGGTGTCGTGCCGCGCATGCTGGACGTACTCCAGCGACCTCAGAAGCTGGTCACCGGCATCGGCGGCATGCTGCTGCTGACGTTCTGCTTCGTGATGTGCCTGGACGCCTCGATCCGGGCCTTCGGCGACCAGTCGACCTCGCTCAGCATCGCCAGCGTCGCCGTCGTCTTCCTCGCCGGCAACGCGCTCGGCTCGGCCGCCCCGACCCCGGGCGGCGTGGGCGCGGTCGAGGCCACCCTCACCGTCGGCCTGATCGCGGTGGGCCTGCCGAAGGAAGTGGCCGCGCCCGCGGTGCTGATGTTCCGGCTGCTGACGCTGTGGCTGCCGGTCCTGCCCGGCTGGCTGGCCTTCAACCACCTGACCCGCAAGGGCGCCCTGTAGGCACGGCGGCCGTGCATACTCCGAACGGCCCGCGTCCCGCGCGGGAGGCCGCCGGCGGCGTGAGGATGGGGGCATGCACAAGCGCCACGGGCTGCGCGCCGCCGCCCTGACCACGACCACCGTCCTGCTGAGCGCCCTGACGGCGGGCTGCGGCGGACTCTCCGTCGGCGGGGGTCCGACGGACCCGGGGCTGGACTGGAAGGACTGCCCGGCGCCGTCCGCGTCGGAGGGCGGCGGGGCGGCACCCTCGCCGCCGCCCAACGGTGGCAAGTGGCAGTGCGCCACCATGAAGGCGCCGCTGGACTGGAGCAAGCCGCAGGGCAACACGATCGACATCGCGCTGATCCGGGCGAAGGCGACCGGGCCCGGCAAGCGCATCGGCTCGCTGCTCTTCAACTTCGGCGGCCCGGGCGGCTCCGGCGTCACCACGATGCCCGCGATCGCCCAGGACTACACCAAGCTGCGCACGCGCTACGACCTGGTGAGCTTCGACCCGCGCGGGGTGGGGCGCAGCGCCGGTGTGAAATGCAAGACCGACGCACAGCTCGACCAGTACTTCCAGCAGGACGCGGTACCGCAGACCGCCGCCGAACGCGCCACGTTCGTGAACAACACCAAGCAGTTCAACGCCGCCTGCGAGAAGAACTCCGGGAAGATCCTTCCGCATGTGCGCACCACCGACGCCGCCCGCGACATGGACCTGATCCGCCAGGCACTCGGCGACTCCAAGCTGCACTACTTCGGGATCTCCTACGGCACCGAACTCGGCGGCGTGTACGCACATCTGTTCCCCAAGCATGTGGGGCGCGCGGTCTTCGACGCGGTGGTCGACCCCACCAAGAGCCCCGAGCAGACCTCGCTCGGCCAGACCAGGGGCTTCCAGCTCGCCCTCGACAACTTCGCGAAGGACTGCGCCTCGAAGGGCGCCAAGTGCCCGATCGGCACCAGCGTCAGGAATGTCGAGGACCGCATCGCCGCTCTGCTCAAAAAGCTCGACACCAATCCGCTCCCCGGCATCTTCCCTCGCCGGCTGACCCGGACCGCCGCGACCAACGGCATCGCCCAGGCCCTGTACTCCAAGGAGCTCTGGGCCCCGCTCATCGAAGGGCTCCAGCGGGCCTACGCCGGCGACGGCCAGATCCTGATGCTGCTGTCCGACGCGATGAACGGCCGCAACACCAACGGCGAGTACAGCAACCTCGCCGCCGCGAACACCGCCATCAACTGCTCCGACCAGAAGCAGCGGTACACCCCCGCCTTCGTGGAGCAGAAGCTGCCCGAGTTCCGGGCCGCCTCGCCGGTGTTCGGGGACTTCCTGGCCTGGGGCATGCTCAGCTGCACCCAATGGGCAGTACCGGGTGCGGCCGCCCACGCCGACGTGAGCGCGCCGGGTTCGGCGCCGATCCTCGTGGTGGGCAACACCGGCGACCCGGCGACCCCGTACGGGGGCGCCAAGAGGATGGCGAGCGCGCTGGGCAAGGGGGTCGGCGTCGAACTCACCTGGCAGGGCCAGGGGCACGGCGCGTACAACAGCAAGAACCCGTGCGTGCAGAACGCGGTGAACAGCTATCTGCTCGACGGAAAGGTGCCACCGGCCGGGACGGTCTGCGCGTAGCCGGGCGAAGGGCCCGCGACCTCCCCACCTCACACGCAAAATAGCAGGTCAGAAGGCTATCCACAGGCTCCCACGGGGGTCACGGGATCCGCCTACCATGGCCTGAACGCTCCCCGCGGCCGATCCGCGGAGAGCCTGTGAGGGGGAAGCACATGGCGCGTCTGACGCAGTGGGCGGCCGCGGTCGCCGCCACGGTGCTGCTGGCCGGATGCGGCGGCGAACCGGCCGGCCGAAGCGCGGACGACGGAAAGGACCGGTCCGCTCCGACGCCGGCCGCACCGTCCGGCTCGCCGTCCGCGCGGCTGCCCTCCTCGCTCACCTCGCAGCAACTCGACTGGCACCGCTGCGAGGCCACTGCCGACTCGCCCGCTCCGGGCGACGAATGGCGGTGCGCGACGCTCAAGGCACCGCTGGACTGGTCCCGGCCGGACGGCGAGACCATCGGCCTCTCCCTCATCCGCGCCAGGGCCACCGCGGAGCGCACCGGTTCCCTGCTGTTCAACTTCGGCGGCCCCGGCGGCTCGGGCGTGGCCGCGCTGCCGTCGTACGCCTCCGAGGTCACCGCCCTGCGGCAGCGATACGACCTGGTGAGCTGGGATCCCCGCGGGGTCGGCGGCAGTTCGGGCGTGCGCTGCCGCAGCGACCGGCGGATCCAGGCCGCCGAGGCGATCGACGTGACACCGGACACCGCGGCCGAGGAGCGGGCCTACTTCCAGGACGCGGCCGACTTCGGCCAGGGCTGCCGGAAGGCGGCCGGGAAGCTGCTCGCGCACGTCTCGACGACCGACACCGCCCGGGACATGGACCTGATCCGCCACGTCCTCGGCGACGCCGGAATGCACTACTTCGGCATGTCCTACGGCACCGAACTCGGCGGTGTGTACGCCCACTTGTTCCCGCAGCGCGTCGAGCGGGTGGTGCTGGACGCGGTGGTGGACCCGACAGCGGACTCCGTGGGCCACGCGCTGAACCAGGCCAGGGGCTTCCAGCGGGCGCTGGACGCCTACCTGAGGTCCACCGGCCAGGATCCCGAGCAAGGTTCGCGGAAGATCGCGGACCTGCTGCGGCGCATCGATGCGGAGCCGCTGCCCACGACCTCCTCCGGGCGGAAGCTGACGGAGGCCTCGGCGCTCACCGGCATCGCGCTGCCGCTCTACAGCAAGAGCGGCTGGCCGGCCCTGACGAGCGCCCTCGCCGCGGCGGAACAGGGCGACGGCTCGGGGCTGCTGTCCCTCGCCGACGCCTACAACGACCGTGACGACTCGGGCCACTACGGCACGACGACGCACGCCCAACGGGTCATATCGTGCCTGGACGCCAAGCGGCGGCCGACGCCGGAGGAGGCGAGGAAGCTGCTGCCCGAGTTCGAGCGGACCTCGCCGGTGTTCGGCGCCTTCATGGCCTGGGACACGGCCGGCTGGTGCCACGACTGGCCGGTGCCCGGCCAGTACGACACCCCTCGGGTCAGCGCGCCGGGTGCGGCGCCGATCCTGCTGATCGGCAACACCGGGGACCCGGCGACGCCCTACGAGGGCGCCCGGAGAATGGCGGACGCGCTCGGCAAGGGCGTCGGTGTGGAACTCACCTAGAAGGGCGAGGGCCACGGGGCGTACGGCAGCGGAAGCGACTGCGTGGACTCGACGGTGAACGCGTATCTGCTGCACGGCACGGTGCCGAGGGACGGCAAGGTCTGTTCATGACGACGGCAGGGGCTCCCCACACCCGCGGTGCGCGAAGACCCCGCCGCCGAACAGACAGGACGAGCCGGAACTCAGTAGACCGGCTTGTCCGGCTCGATCTGGTTGACCCAGCCGATCACGCCGCCGCCGACGTGCACGGCGTCCGCGAAGCCCGCGGACTTCAGGACGGCGAGGACTTCCGCACTGCGGACACCCGTCTTGCAGTTCAGGACGATCTTCTTGTCCTGCGGGAGGCTCTCCAGGGCGGAGCCCATGAGGAACTCGTTCTTCGGGATCAGCCGGGCGCCCGGGATGGAGACGATCTCGAACTCGTTCGGCTCGCGGACGTCGATGATCTCGATGCTCTCACCGTCGTCGATCCACTCCTTGAGCTGCTTGGGAGTGATCGTCGAGTCCGCGGCCGCCGCCTGGGCCTCCTCGGAGACGACGCCGCAGAAGGCCTCGTAGTCGATGAGTTCGGTGACGGTCGGGTTCTCGCCGCAGACCGCGCAGTCGGGGTCCTTGCGGACCTTGACCTGGCGGTACTGCATCTCCAGGGCGTCGTAGATCATCAGGCGGCCGACCAGCGGCTCGCCGATGCCGGCCAGGAGCTTGATGGCCTCGTTGGCCTGGATGGAACCGATGGACGCGCACAGCACGCCCAGGACACCGCCCTCGGCGCAGGAGGGGACCATGCCCGGGGGCGGCGGCTCCGGGTAGAGGCAGCGGTAGCAGGGGCCGTGCTCGGACCAGAAGACGGAGGCCTGGCCGTCGAAGCGGTAGATCGAACCCCATACGTACGGCTTGTTCAGCAGCACGCAGGCGTCGTTGACCAGGTACCGGGTCGCGAAGTTGTCCGTGCCGTCGACGATCAGGTCGTACTGGCTGAAGATCTCCTTCACGTTGTCGGCCTCGAGCCGCTCCTGGTGAAGGACCACGTTCACGTACGGGTTGATGCCCTTGATGGTGTCGCGCGCGGACTCGGCCTTGGGGCGGCCGATGTCGGACTGGCTGTGGATGACCTGGCGCTGCAGGTTCGACTCGTCCACCTCGTCGAACTCCACGATGCCGAGCGTGCCGACGCCCGCCGCGGCCATGTACATCAGACCCGGCGAACCCAGCCCGCCGGCACCCACAAAGAGCACCTTGGCGTTCTTCAGCCGCTTCTGCCCGTCCATCCCCACGTCGGGGATGATCAGGTGGCGGGAGTACCTGCGGACCTCGTCTACGGTGAGCTCGGGAGCGGGCTCGACCAGGGGTGGCAGCGACACGGGGACTCCGTTGGTCGGTCAAACACTACGGTTGTTCTTCTCGTAACACTGCCACGGCCTTCTTCATTCCGAGACACCTCGTCCGATCCGCGAGACGATTTCGTCCCAGTAACCGGGCATGTCCTCCCAGGGGGCGGCCGTGCCGCCGCGGTCGGAGCGGTCGGAGCGGTCGGTGAACCAGATGGTCGCCGCCCCCTGCCAGCGGGCGATGCGCAGCGCCTCGTCGAGGTGGCCGCGCGGGACGCCGTGCACGAAGTGACAGAAGCGCTCCGGCGGATAGTCGGCGGTCCACTCCGCGGCCTGCGACCAGCGGTAGTCGCTCCACGGACCGCGGAAGGTCACCAGTTGGTCGGCGTTCTCGGCGTAGCCGGGGTGCGGGTGGGTGCCGTGGCCGAGGACGACATGGGCATCGTCACGCACGGCCCGCAGCGCGCCGATCGTACGGCGGACCTCGGACAGCCCGGCGCGGTCGGCGGGGCAGCGGTCCAGCAGGAAGCCGTCGGCCCGGTACCACTCGAGGTACCGCCGCGCCTCGGAGATCAGCTCGGTGAAGGACCGGGCGCCGTGCGCGGCGTCGAGGTGGCCGAGGACGCGGACGCCCGCGTTCCGCAGCCGTCCCGCGGCCTCCAGGCAGTGCGGGTCGGGCTGGACGCCGGGGCCGTCGGCGACGTTGAGGACGACCCAGTGCAGGGGCGTGCCGGGCCGGGTGAGTTCGTTCCACTCGGCCGGGGCGAGGAGGGGGTGGGCCCAGCCGGGGACACCGAGTCCGGTGCGCAGTCCGGTGCTCGAGATGCCCACGGGGGTGCTGGTCAGATACGGCATGCCGCCTCCATCCAGATGTCGGCCAGGGACTCTTCGAGGTTGATCCGGGGCCGCCAGCCGAGCCGGTCGCGGGCGGTACGCACATCGGCCTGCTGCCAGCTGCCGCAGCCGTCGGGATACGGGTACGCGACCGGAGCGGGATGGTCCGACTCGGCCCGGGGGTGCCCGATGGCGGCCCTGAGATGGCCGGCGGGCGGGCCGTCGAGCTCGTGCAGGGCGCCCCCGTATCCGGCGACGCGGGCGAGGATCGCCGCGGCGTCGCGCAGCCGTACGGCGCGGCCCGAGCCGATGTTGATGACGCCCTGGGCGGCCGAGAGGGAGGCGGCGTGGACGGCGCGGGCCACGTCGCGGACGTCGACGAAGTCGCGCTGGACGCCGAGACCGCCGAGTTTGAGGTCGCTGTCGCCGGACTGCATGGCGCGGCGCATGGCCTCGGCGAGCCGGCCGAGCGGCGAGCCGGCCGGGGTGCCGGGTCCGGCGGGCGAGAAGACACGGAGCACGACGGCGTCGAGACCGGAGCCGAGAACCAGTTCGGTGGCGGCGAGCTTGCTGACGCCGTACGGGCCGCCGGGGCGGGGCACGGCGTCCTCGGCCGTGGAGGAGCCGGGCTGGCTGGGGCCGTACTCGGAGCTGCAGCCGACCTGCACCAGGCGGGCGCCGCAGCCGCTGCGGCGCAGGGCCTCGCACACGGTGGCGACGGCGACGGTGTTGTGCCGGGTGAGGTCGCGGGCACCGCCGCGGGTGGCGCCCGCACAGTTGACGACGACGCCGGGGTGGACCGCGTCCAGGAACCGGGTGAGCGCTCCGGGGCTGCCGGCCGCGAGGTCGAAGCGGACGTCCGCGTCGTCGCCGCGGCCCAGCGCGGTGAGCTGGACGGCCGGGTCGGCGAGCAGACGGTCGGCGACGAAACGGCCGAGGTATCCGTTGGCTCCGATCAGCAGAACCCTCATCGGGCGGCTCCCGGGGTGTGCGCTCCGGTGGCTCCGGATGCTCCGGACGCTCCGGATCGGGCGGTGATCATTTGGTGTTCTCCTTCTGGGCGGTGGTGCGACGGGCTCCGGCGGTGGCTCGGGGGCCTGCGTCGGCTCAAGTGCCTGCGGTCGGCGGGGATACGCGGGCGGCACCCGTGGCTGCGGCCGTACGGGGGCACGCGGGGGTGATCGGGGCCGGCCCCGTGTCCCTCACGGCTGCGGCTCCGCTCGCGCATGGGCGGAGGCCCGGGTCAGCGTGCGGGTCGCGTGCAGGAGGAGGGCCAGGGCGGCGGCTCCGCAGACGAGTGCGGGTACGCCACCGGGGCCCCAGGCGGCCACGAGGGTGTCGACAGGGATGGCGAGGGCACCGCAGCCGGGGAGGCGGGCGGTGAAGACGGCGGCCTGGGCCGCCGCTTCGGCCGCGGCCGCGGCGCCGAGGGCGACGGCCGGGGCGTGTGTGAAGCCGTGCGTGGTGAGGAGGCGCGCAATCAGCAGCAGCGCGCCCAGCGTGAGCGCCGGGGCGTAGCCGGCGGGCTCGTCCAGGATCGCGCCGCACACCGCGAGCAGGGCGGCCAGGGCGCACAGGAACAGGCCGAACGAGCCGAGCAGCAGGGGCCGTACGGACGCGGCGAACTCCTCGAGGCCCCGGCTGGCGGTCACCTTGCGCCGGGCGCCCACGGCGAAGAGGTAAGCGGTCCAGGCCGCCGGTCCGCAGGCCAGGGCGAGGGCCAGCACGGGGGCGGTGGTCAGGGGCCAGGGCCCGGCCGCGGTGCCGTCGGGAAGCCCGTCGGGCCCGCCGCCGACGGCCGCGCCGAGCAGGCCGTCGCCGAGGAGGGCGTAGCCGAGGAGCCAGAACGTCCACATGCGCGTGCCGGGCGTGTGCGGGCCCGGAGGCGTGCGCTCCCCGGCGCTCAGCGGGCCACGGCGGAGTACGGCGCGCAGGCCCAGGCCCACGGCCACGACACCGAGCGCGGCGACGGCCAGCCGTGTCCGGCCCTCGGTCAGGCGCAGCCCGGCCACGGCGGCGGCGCACAGGGCGCCGGGCAGCAGGCCGAACGCGGCCCGGCCGAGACCCAGTCGGGGTACGGCGGCGGCCTCGTACCGCGGGGGTGTCTCGGCCTCTCGGCTGATCCGGGCGTACATCTCCTCGGCGAGGGAGAAGACGTCACGGTGGCGGAAGCGGGCGGCGGTGCGGTCGGTGACGCCGTGCGCCTCCAGGCCCGCGGCGATCTCCAACGGGTCGACGGCCCGTTCGCACAGCTCGCGGTGACGGTGCATCAGCACCTTGACCGGGTCGGCCGCACCGCGCCGGGAGGGCATGGAGGGGCTCTGGTCGAGGGCCGGCTCGCCGAAACCGCCGACCGGACCGCCCAGGCCGGTCGGGGTACCGAGGTCGTCCCCTGTTCTCGGGCCGCTCATCGGGAAGCCTCCGTGGTGGTCGTGGGGGCCGCGCACCCCGTCGGTGAGCCGGTGGCCCAGCTGGGGCGCGAGCGTGCCGCGACGTGGTCCACGGCCCGGGTCCAGCGGCCGGGCACGTGGGCCTCGGCGGGCGCGGCGAACGGAAGGGGCTCGCCGGTCTCGTCGAGGACGACGCGCTGGACCGGGCAGTGCGAGACGACCTCCAGGTAGATGCCGTGGAACGCCGCGATGTTCTGCTCGGTGGTGAACAGTTCGAGCGCGCGGGCACGGGCGGCGGCGCCCAGGCGCGCACGGCGCTCGGGGTCGCGCAGCAGGTTCACGCACACCTCGGCGAGCGCCCGCGGATTGCGCGGGGGCACGACCACTCCGGTGCCGCCGACGATCTCGACGACCGCGCCGACGTCCGTGGAGACCGTCGCTCGGCCGCAGAGCATGGCCTCGATCAGGCCGAGCGGGAAGCCCTCGACCACGCTCGACAGGACGACCACGGCGCCCGAGGCGTAGGCGTCGGCGAGGGTCGGCACCTCCGGGCCGCCGATCTCCTCGAAGGACACCGGGTTGTGCCCGACGGTGTGCGGGCCCTCGGCCTCGTCGGGGAAGAGCTGGGCGGCGAGCGCCCTGCAGTGGCCCAGGTAGGCGACGCCGTCGGAGCCGGTTCCCGCGCTGACGATCCGCAGCCGTGCCTTCGGTTCCCGCTTGCGCACCTCGGAGAAGGCGTGCAGCAGGGACACCAGGTCCTTGGCCGGCCCGACACGGCCGACCCACACGAGGGTGTCCGGGTCGGCGGCCTCCGGCGACTCCCCGGCCTCGGCGAACGGGGCGGCGTCCATGCCCGGGTGGATGGTGCGCAGCTTGGCGCGGTCGGCGCCGCAGCGCTCCTGCCAGCGGCGGGCGTGGGCGTTGCCGTGGGTGACGACGGCGGCCCGCAGGTAGACCTCGGCGGCAAGACTGCCGTGGAAGGCGGCGAGCAGGGCTCGCACGGCCGGGGCGGTCCCGTCGGCGCCGGCGGCGAGGTAGTGCGCGCGCAGTTGTACGCCGTACTCGGTGACCAGCAGGGGCACGCCGGTGAAATGGCGGGCGAGCAGTCCGGACAGGGCCGCCGTGCCGCCGGCCGCGGCGTGGCAGAGGTCGGTGGCACCGAGGCCGTCGTCCTCGTACCAGTCGAGCGACAGCGGGCTCAGCGCCTGTCGCAGGTGCGCGGCGACCGCGAGCAGATCCGGGACGCGGGCCTCGCGCGCCGCCCGCGGTGCGCTGGGCGCTCGGCAGGCGCGTTCCAGCGCGCGAACGGCGGCTTCCGAGCGCAGGGCGCGCGCCAGGCCGCCCTCGTCGCGGGCGAGTTCGGCGAGGCCGTACAGCCCGCTGCTGAAACGGTCCGCCTCGATCTCGGCACCGCCCGTGGCCGCCGCCCTGCCGGGCTCGCCGAACTCGCGCAGATCGCCGCCGCTCGCCGCGACCAGCGCCGACGCCAGTTCCCCGTAGCACTCGGCGAAGCGCCGGCGCGCACGCCGTCCGTACGCGGTCCCGTCGTCCTCGGCCGCCCACGGGGACGCGGTGCGGACCCGGCTGACCTGTGGCGGCAGAGGCACCCAGCCCTCGTCCTCCTGCTGCCGGCTGCGGCTGAGCGCGTAGAGGTCGAACTCGTGCCGCTCGAGCCCGCGCACGAGCCGTTCGCACCAGAGTCCGGCGTCACCGCTCACATACGGATAGCCACCCTCCGTCACCAGTCCGATGCGCACGCGTGCACCCCCGATCTCCCGTCTGTCCCGTGGGGAGCCGCCGTCGCACCGGCGGCTCGCAGCGGGACGAACGTATGCGGACATGACGGTGGCGCGATGGACGGTTGTCCATCACGCCACCAAAAGGGGTGAACAGTCGTAACTTTCCCGCGCGGACGGCGTTCCGTCGCGCTAGGAGATCAACCGGACACGAACCGTCACGCCGCGGTCCGGTCCGGCCGACCCCCGGTCACTTCCCCGGAAAGGGCCAGGCATTGGGCAGGCAGTGGATTCCGTCGTGGTCGAGGAACTTCGTCTGCTGCTGCATGACGGGCGCCGGCGCGCCGTCCTTGTCGCAGGTGACATGGCCGTAGCCGAGCCGGTGGCCGACCTCGTGGTTGATCAGCATCTGCCGGTAGGCGTACATCTCGTCGCCGTAGGTCCGGGAGCCCTGCGCCCACCGGTAGGCGTTGATCATCACGCGTTCGGTGGCGGCCGAGTCGCAGGAGACGTTGTCCACGGTGGTGTCCAGGCCGGACTTGGCGCACCAGGTGGCGGTGGTGCCCGGGCTGGCGAGCGTGATGACGAAGTCGGGGTGGCCGGAGGAGACGCGCTCGAAGGTGCGGGCACCGTTGTGGGCCCAGCTGCGGTGGTCGTTGAGCGTCTTCTGCACGGCCGCGGCGAAGAGCTCGCCGTCCAGGCCGAGGCCCTGCTCCACGTCGACGCGGTAGGTGTACTTGCGTCCCGTGCCGGGCGCCTTGGCGAAGCCCGGGACCGCGTCGAACCGGCCCGAGCCCTTCAGTGCGGGGCTGAGCGGGTACTTCGTGCTCATCTTCTGGTCGTACGTCAGTGCCGGCACGTTCGGCGGCGCGGACGGGGTCGCCTTGCCGTCCGCGCCCGCGATGTCGGCGGTGCCGGGCCCCGCCCGGTCGGTCGCGGACTGGGAAAGCACCCCGGCCCCGGACCGGTCCTCGGCGACCTGTCCGGCGACGACGACGGCGAGCACGGTGGTGACGGCGGCGGCCGCCATGCCGGTGAACGCCTTCCCCTTGGTCGCGGTCCCCCGTGCGGACTCGCCGGCCGGTTGTGCGGTGCCGTCCCCGCCGCCCACCGCGTCCTGCCCGGCCGGAGCGAAGGGCGGTGCCGCGGTCGGGTTCGCGGTGCTCACGTCACCGCGGGGCCGGGGGGCGAAGACGTCGTCGTCCTCGTCGAAGGCGTCGAGGTAGTCCTGTCGCGGCCCGGCGGGCGACGCCCGCCGCTGCCGGGGAATCGGAGCGCGGGTGCGCACGGAGGGGGCGGTGGGAGCGGTGGAGCCGCCGAGGTCCGTCGAGCTGCCGAGGCCGGCGGCCGTCGGCCCCTGCGCCCCGCTCCCGTTCATGGCCTGCGCTCCCAACTGCCCCCAGCCGCCACCGGTTTCCCGCTGCTCCGGGTGCCCACCTCGAACCGGCGGAATCCCGCCGACCGGGGTCCCGTCGGGCAACCGCGGAACCCCGCGAGCCGGTGTGCCGTCGGCAAGTCGGGGAACTCCCCGCGCCGGAGTGCCGGTGCCGTCGGCGAAACGCGGTGTCCCGTTCGGGAAACGGGGCCCGCCGCCGGCCGGGCCCGCGGAGGTGGTCCGATGTCCGAGCACCGGGCCGGGGTTCGGCCCCGGACCCGGCCCCGGCCGACCGCCCGGACCGTGCCAGGGCTCGGCGCCGTCCCGGTTCTCGCGGGCGTCCCAGCACTCCGGGCCACCGTGCGGCCCGTGGCCGTCCCGTGGCCCGTGGCCGTCCCGTGGCCCGTGGCCGTCCCGTGGCCCGTGGCCGTCCCGTGGCCCGTACCCCTCCTGGGGTGGGCGGTCGTCCCGGCCGGTGCTCGTGCTCTTGGTCCCGCCCTTGGGCGCGGGCCCGCGGCGGCTGTGGCGTCCCACGTCGGCTCTCAGCCCCCCGCACCCGCGCCGGAGGAGGCTCCACCGCCGGCCTCCGGGCCGGAAGCACCACCGACCGCCCCGGCGCCGGAAGCGCCACCGCCGGTCCGCGCGCCGGAAGTCCGGCCGGCCGTCCCGTCCCTGGAAGCCCCACGGCCGGCTTCGGCACCGGCGGACTCGACGCCGGTCCGTACGCCGCCGTCACCCCCGACCCCGGCGGCCGCTCCCGGTTCCGTCATCGATCCGGCCTCCAACTCTCCCGTGTCCAGCAGTAGTTCGCGGAACGCGGTAGCCACGGTCTCCGGGTACTCCATCATCGCCACATGGCCGGCGTCCGGCAGGGTGAGGAGGCGGGAGTCGCGGAAGGCACGGGCCGCCCGCTGCGCCATGCGGAAGCCGACGAGCTGGTCACGGCCGCCGTAGATCAGCAGTGTGGGCGCGAGGACCCGCGCGGCCTGCCGCCACAGGCCGTGCTGACCGCCCAGCGTGTACGCGTCCACGATCCCGCGCGCGGAGCGCGACATCGCGTCCCAGAAGTATGGCAGTTGAAGCCGCCGCTCCATCTCCCGCACCGCGTTGCGGAACCCCTCGGGCGTCACCCGCCCCGGGTCGCCGTAGCAGAGGGCCATGACCCCGCGGACCCGCTGCTCCGCCGTCCACTCCCGGGTGAGCCGGGTGAACAGGGCGGTCACGCCCGGCACCGCGAGCAGGCCGGTCGGCACGGCGGTGCGCTGCACCCGGAGTTCGGGCAGCGCGGGCGAGACGAGCGTGAGCGTCCGCACGAGATCGGGCCGCAGCGCCGCGACGCGCGTGGACACGGCGCCGCCCAGCGAGTTGCCCATCAGGTGCACCGGTCCGCGGTCCGAGGCGTCGAGGAAGCGGATCACCGCGCGCGCGTGCCCGGTGACGGAGTAGTCGCCGTCGTCCGGTGGCGGGGAGTCGCCGAAGCCCGGCAGGTCGACCGCCTCGCCGTCGACGACATCGTCGAGCAGCGGCATCAGGGCGGACCAGTTCCGGGAGGAGCCACCGAGGCCGTGCACGTACAGCGCGGGCGGCAGTCCCTCCCGCGCGGGCGGCCGCGTGCGTACCGACAGTGTGATCCCCGGCAGTTCGACCGAGCGCAGCCGCTCGCCCTCCTCGACCCCGACGGGCGTCACCCGTGGGAAGACGTTGGCGGGCGGCACGAAAGGCAGCTCGGTCGAAGACATGCGGGCAATGTTACGAGACGATCACGTAGCGACTCGTGTGTTCGCCTGTGTTCGCAGTCACAGATCGTGCACGGGCAGGACCGCCGATCGGGCCGCGGATCGCATAGCGTCGCCATCGGGTGTCTCCTAGGCTCATACACAGGGCACCCGCCCATGGCCCCTGCTTCTTCCAGGGACATCCGCAGGGACATTCCGCAGGAAGGGAGCCCAACATGGCATTCGACCCCACCGATCCCGAGACGTTCGAGGACGGCGACGCCACGGAGATCGCCGTCGAGGCCCCGGAGGGCGACGCCGCCGAGCAGCACGCGGACGTAGCGCCGGACCACGACGAACCCCTCACCGGGGACCCGGACAGCGCCAACGAGGCCGATCTCATCGAACAGGCGCGGGTCGTCTCGATCGACGAGGACGACTACCGGTGAGGGACGGGGCGGACGAGGCGACGCTCGGGACGCGCGGCGGGAGAGACCGCCGCTGAGCAGGAGCGGAGGGTTATGCCCACCTTGAGTCCATTTGAAACGCTCTATGCCGCTTTTGTCGCCGTCCGGTCCGTGAAATCCTGCGCTCGCACCGCGCACACCACGGTTACCGAAAAGTACGATGGCGGCGCGGCGCACACCGCATGTGGACGACTTTGGGAGGCGGCGTGACAGCCATCGAGCAGACAGAGGCGGCACGCCCGCGAGGCACGCGCCTGCCGCGCCGTGCCCGACGGAACCAGCTGCTGGGCGCCGCCCAGGAAGTCTTCGTGGCACAGGGCTACCACGCGGCCGCCATGGACGACATCGCCGAGCGCGCCGGCGTCAGCAAGCCGGTGCTCTACCAGCACTTCCCCGGCAAGCTCGACCTCTACCTCGCCCTGCTGGACCAGCACTGCGAGGCGCTCATCCAGTCGGTACGGGGCGCGCTCGCCTCGACCACCGACAACAAGCAGCGCGTGCGCGCCACGATGGACGCGTACTTCGCCTACGTCGAGGACGACGGCGGCGCCTTCCGGCTGGTCTTCGAATCGGACCTGACGAACGAGCCGGCGGTGCGCGAGCGCGTCGACAAGGTCACCAACGAGTGCGCCGAGGCGATCTGCGAAGTCATCGCGGAGGACACGGGCCTCTCGCGCGCGGAGTCGATGCTGCTGGCCTCGGGCCTCGGCGGACTCGCCCAGGTGGTGGCCCGCTCCTGGCTGCACAGCGACCGCAGCGTCCCCCGCGACCAGGCCGTCCAGTTGCTGGCGTCCCTGGCGTGGCGCGGCATCGCCGGCTTCCCGCTGCACGGCGCCGAGCAGCACCACTGAGCGCCGGCGGCACTCCCGCACCCCGCCGGGGCACCGCCGTACGGGGGTTCTGTTCCCGTGGGCTGTTCGCTCCTGGCGTTCCCGGGCGGAGCGTGCTCGTCCCCTCACCGGGCTAATGTGTGCTGGTACGGCGCGGAAGGTCGCGCACTTCACTGACCGTCGGAGGGACATAGCCGTGGAGGTCAAGATCGGCGTGCAGCACGCGCCCCGCGAGATCGTTCTGGAGAGCGGTCAGACCGCCGAGGAGGTCGAGCGGGCGGTGTCCGAGGCGCTGGCCGGGAAGTCGCAGCTGCTGACCCTCGTCGACGAGCACGGCCGCAAGGTGCTGGTACCGGCCGACCGCCTCGCGTACGTCGAGCTCGGCGAGCCGGCCCCGCGCAAGGTGGGCTTCGGCGCGCTGTAGTCGCTGCGTCACGGACAACGGGAGGGGCCCGGCGGTTCAGAACCGCCGGGCCCCTCCCGCGTCTCCCTTCCCCCGGGTGGCGCTTTCACGGGTGGCGCACAATCCGCTCACAGAGAGGGTTGCATTCCGCAGGTCAGGGGTAAGACCGGCTACGACCGCCAGCACCGGCCGATCGTGTGGGAGGGAACCGACATGTTCTTGGAAACGCTCGGCTCGGCGCTGATCGGCCTGCTGTTCGGCTGGACCGCGCTCCACCGTCTGTCCCACCGTCTGCCGTCCCGTCTCCTGGTGCAGTCGACCGGTGTCGCGGGGGGCCTCTTCGGTGCTTTCGTCACGCACAGCGCGCTGGGCTCCGGCAGCCTGCTGCCGACGCTGCTCGGCGCGGTGGTCGTCTCGGCCGCCTCGCTGTCCCTGCTGGTTCGCCCCGCGGGAAGACTGCGCCGGCGGTCGGCGCCGGCCTGATCCGGCGCCGACGGCGGCGCACTCCCTGACCACGCCTCCCGGCAGTGCTACGCGGCCAGCCCCAGCGCTGCCATCCGCTTGGTGTGCGCCTCGGTGATCCGCGAGAACATCCTGCCGACCTCGGCGAGGTCGAAGCCGTCCGCGACGCCGCCGACGAGCATCGTGGACAGCGCGTCCCGGTCGGCCACGACCCGCTGGGACTGCGACAGGGCCTCGCCCATCAGCCGCCGCCCCCACAGCGCGAGCCGGCCGCCCACGCGCGGGTCCGCGTCGATGGCCGCGCGCACCTTCTCCACCGCGAAGCCCGCGTGCCCGGTGTCGTCCAGGACGGCCAGGACCAGCTCGCGCGTGTCGGAGTCCAGACGGACGGCGACCTCCCGGTAGAAGTCGCTGGCGATCGAGTCGCCGACGTAGGCCTTGACGAGCCCTTCCAGCCAGTCCGAGGGCGCCGTCTGCCGGTGGAAGCCGTCGAGCGCGGCCACGAACGGCTCCATCGCGAGTGTCGGCTCCTCGCCGATCTCCGTGAGCCGGTCGCGCAGCCGCTCGAAGTGGTGGAACTCGGCCGACGCCATCTTCGCCAGCTCGGCCTTGTCCGCGAGGGTGGGCGCCAGCTTGGCGTCCTCCGCGAGCCGCTCGAACGCCGCGAGCTCTCCGTACGCGAGGGCGCCGAGCAGGTCCACGACCGCGGCGCGGTACTGCGGGTCGGCGGCGGACGTCGCCCAGTCCTGGGCGGCGATGCCGGTGGGTTCGGCGGGCGTGTCGGAGGCGTTGCCAGACTTGTCAGAGCTCGTCATGAAGCGCACAATAGCCCGCTCTCCGCGCCTGCGAAGGACCTGATCAACCAGTGTGACGACGACTACGTGACCGAATCGGCCATCACGTGTGCGTGTTTCCGGGGTATGGTGGTAATGCGCCTGCTGAGTACGCCGACGTGTTTCGGCGTACGTCGACAGGCCGCACGCATGAGGATGCCCGGTCGGTGGCCCGATCGGCTCCGACCCGACAGCCCTCCCTGACCGTACGACACTGTGTGTACGACGATCGGAGGGACCTCCAAGCGGTTCGAGCGCTAGAGCGTCGGCTGTGGTCCCGTGCCACACGGCCCGCCCGCGTGGGCGGCCGACGTCCCCGGCCCGGTCAGACACGACCCCCGCGCTCGCCTCGCACCGCGCACACAGAAGAGGCAGCACCCTGACTACGACGTTCCGAGCACTCGGGATCCTCCCCGAGACCGCCGAGGCCCTGGAAGCCGTCGGCATCACCACTCCCTTCCCCATCCAGGAGATGACGCTGCCCGTGGCCCTCACGGGCACGGACGTCATCGGCCAGGCCAAGACCGGCACCGGCAAGACGCTCGGCTTCGGCCTTCCGCTCCTCGAGCGCGTCACCGTCCCCGCCGACGTCGAGGCGGGCCGCGCCCAGCCCGAGGCCCTCACCGACGCCCCGCAGGCGCTCGTCGTCGTCCCCACGCGCGAGCTGTGCGTCCAGGTCACCAACGACCTGCTGACCGCGGGCAAGGTGCGCAATGTGCGGGTCACCGCGATCTACGGCGGGCGGGCGTACGAGCCCCAGGTGGAGGCCCTGAAGAAGGGCGTCGACGTGGTCGTCGGCACCCCGGGCCGTCTGCTGGACCTCGCCGGCCAGAAGAAGCTGAACCTGAAGCACGTCAAGAGCCTGGTGCTCGACGAGGCCGACGAGATGCTCGACCTGGGCTTCCTGCCCGACGTCGAGAAGATCATCGGCATGCTGCCGGTCGAGCGGCAGACCATGCTGTTCTCGGCCACCATGCCCGGCGCCGTCATCGGTCTGGCCCGCCGCTACATGTCGCAGCCGACGCACATCCGTGCCACCGCACCGGACGACGAGGGCGCGACGGTCGCGAACATCAAGCAGTTCGTCTACCGCGCGCACTCGCTCGACAAGCCGGAGATGGTCGCCCGCATCCTGCAGGCCGAGGGCCGCGGACTGGTGATGATCTTCTGCCGGACGAAGCGCACGGCGGCCGACATCGCCGAGCAGCTCCAGCGCCGCGGCTTCGCCTCCGGCTCGGTCCACGGCGACCTCGGCCAGGGCGCCCGCGAGCAGGCGCTGCGTGCCTTCCGCAACGGCAAGGTCGACGTGCTCGTGTGCACCGACGTCGCCGCGCGCGGCATCGACGTCGAGGGCGTCACGCACGTCATCAACTACCAGTCGCCCGAGGACGAGAAAACGTACCTGCACCGCATCGGCCGTACCGGCCGCGCGGGCGCGAAGGGTACGGCGATCACACTCGTCGACTGGGACGACATCCCGCGCTGGCAGCTGATCAACAAGTCACTGGACCTGGACTTCAACGACCCGGTCGAGACGTACTCCAGCTCGCCGCACCTCTTCACCGACCTGGGCATCCCCGAGGGCACCAAGGGCGTCCTGCCGCGCTCGGAGCGCACCCGCGCCGGACTGGAGGCGGAGGAGCTGGAGGACCTCGGCGAGACCGGCGGCCGCGGTGCACGCGGTCGCGGTGGCCGGGGCGGCCGGAGCGAGGCACGCCCGGCGGAGCGTGAGCGTTCGGCTGACCGCGAGCGCCCGGCGCGTACGCCGCGCCGCCGTCGCCGCACCCGTGGCGGCGCTCCGGTGGACCCGGCAGCGGTCACGCCGGCCGACGGCACGTCGGCCGACGCCGTGCCGGTCGAGTCCACGGTCGCGGAAGAGGCATCTGCCACGCGCACTCCGCGCCGCCGGCGTCGTCTGCGCGGCGGTTCGACGGCGCAGCCGGTCGCGGCAGGCCGGCCGACGACACCGTCCGAGCCCGCCGAGCCCGCCGAGTCCGCGGTGACCGCGGTGACCGCGGCCGAGGGCCCCGCCCTCGACGCCACCGAGGCGCCCGAGAAGCCGCGCCGCCGCCGCACCCGCAAGGCGGCGGAGCAGACGGTCACGACGGCCCCGGCCGAGACCGTGACCGAGGTCGCCCCGGAACCGGAGGCTCCGGCCGCGACCGGCGCCGAGACGGCCCTGGACACGGTCGAGTCCACCACGGACCAGCCGGAGGCCAAGCCGCGCCGCCGCACCCGCAAGGCGGCCACCGCGCCCGAGACCGTGACGGACACCGCCGAGGGCACCACCGCCGAAGCGGAGGCCAAGCCCCGTCGCCGGACCCGCAAGGCGGCCACCACGCCCGAGACCGTGACGGACACCGCCGAGGGCACCACCGCCGAAGCGGAGACCAAGCCCCGTCGCCGCACCCGCAAGGCCGCGGCCACCACGCCGGAAGCCGCCGTGGACACCGCCGAGGGCGCCACCGCCGAAGCGGAGACCAAGCCCCGTCGCCGCACCCGCAAGGCCACGGCCACCACGGACGCGCCGGAAGCCGCTGCCGAGGCCAAGCCGCGCCGCACCCGCAAGGCCGCCGAAACGGTCGCCGCGGAGATCCCGGCGCAGGCGGCCGACGGGCCGGACAGCGCCGCCGAGGCGGCGGTCGACGTCGCCGAGGGTGTGGAGGCCAAGCCGCGCCGCCGCACCCGCAAGGCGGCCACCGCGCCCGAGACCGTGACGGACACCGCCGAGGGCACCACCGGCGAGGCGGAGACCAAGCCGCGTCGCCGGACCCGCAAGACCGCCGAGACGGCCGACGCACCCGTCACCGACGAGGCCACGGCAGTCAAGCCCCGCCGCACCCGCAAGGCCGCGGCCACGGCTACGGCCACCGCGGACGCGCCGGAAGCCGCCGTGGACACCGCCGAGGCCAAGCCGCGTCGCCGGACCCGCAAGGCCGCCGAGGCCCCCGCGGAGGCCG
This sequence comes from Streptomyces sp. NPDC001204, assembly GCF_053598035.1. Classification (NCBI taxonomy): domain Bacteria; kingdom Bacillati; phylum Actinomycetota; class Actinomycetes; order Kitasatosporales; family Streptomycetaceae; genus Streptomyces; species Streptomyces sp. NPDC001204. The sequence goes on from NZ_JBSFJL010000001.1 coordinate 295,655, forward strand.
TCGACACGGCTGTGAGCACGGCCGCCGAGCCGAAGCCGCGCCGTACGCGCAAGACGGCGGCCGCCGCCAAGGCAGCGGTGGACGCCGCCGAGATCCCGGCGCAGACCACCGGGAAGACGGCCACCGCGGTGGAGTCCACGGAGGCCTGATCCAGCGCTCCAGGCGCCCGTACGACCCGGCGGCCCGGCCCACTCCGTGTGGGACCGGGCCGCCGGCGTACGCGCGGGACCCGGCCGGTCCATCCCGGCCGCCGACCGGTTCACCCGAACCGCCGTCCCCCGCCCCCGAGGACGCCGTGCCCGGTAGCCTCGGCGCATGAGCAGGCCTCCTACGTTCGTCCCGCCGCCCGGGGCGCGCGCCTACCGGCTGCGCACCGCGCGCGGCGAGTTCGCCGTGGTCGACGCGCCCGTCGCGGCCGGTGCCGAGCCGCGGGGCACCGTGCTGCTGCTGCCCGGGTTCACCGGGAGCAAGGAGGACTTCAACCCGCTGCACGGGCCGCTCGCGGCGCGCGGGTACCGCACGGTGGCCGTGGACGGCCGCGGACAGTTCGAGTCGGACGGACCGGTGGACGACGACTCCGCGTACGCCCAGAGGGAACTCGCCCGGGACGTCCTCGCGCAGGCGGAGGCGCTCGGCACGCCGCTGCATCTGCTCGGGCACTCGCTGGGCGGGCAGATCGCACGCGCGGCCGTGCTCCTCGACCACTCCCCCTTCGTCTCGCTCACCCTGATGGCCTCCGGCCCGGCGCAGATCTCCGCCTCCCAGCAGCAGCGCGTGAAACTGCTGCGGGACGCGCTCGGCGTGATGTCGATGGCCGAGGTGTGGGAGGTCATCCAGGCGATGGAACCGCCCGAGGAGACCGACACCGGCGCCGGGCTCGACGCGGGCCTAGACGACCGCGCGGACCTGCGCCGCCGCTGGCTGGGCCACAAGCCCGCCCAACTCCTGGCGACCGGGCTCCAGTTGTGCACCGAGCCGGATCGCGTCGCCGAACTCGCGGCCCTGCCAATGCCGTTCCACGTGCTTTCGGGCGCACGGGACGACACCTGGCCGGTGCCGCTCCTGGACGACATGGCCCGGCGGCTGGGGGCCCGGCGCACGGTCGTCGAGGGGGCCGAGCACTCCCCCAACTGCGACCAGCCGCTCGCCACCGCCCGCGCCCTCGCCGGCTTCTGGGACACCGCCACCGAACCGCCGGAGGACCGGGCAGGCGGCTAGAACTGCGTCTGAAGGTGCTCCCAGAAGCCGTCCCGCAGCGCGCGCCGCAGGTCCGCCTGGCCGCGCAGGGAGTACTGGAGGATGCCCTCGGCCTCGACCAGCAGGTCCTGGTCCACCGACCCCGGCAGATACGGGTGCCCGGGGAGCAGTTCCGCCAGAGTTTCGCGGCCGCGCGCCACGAGCCACTTGGCGGCGATCTGCGCGCCCACGAAGCGGACGTTCTCGCGGGTCGGACGGGCCGTCTGGGCGGGGTCGTACGCCGGGACGGTGCGCCGGGAGACGTACGGCTTGAAGAACTCGAGGTCGAGGGTGCGCTGGCTGTCGACCTCCCAGAGCAGCGGCTCGGCCTGGTTGCGGGCGTCGGGGGCCTCGATGCCCCACAGGTGCACCCGGGCGCCGTAGCCCTGGGCGGCCTCCACCGCCGAGACCAGGTCCTCGTCGCCGCCGAGCAGCGCGGCGTCGCTGATGGCGCGGTGCCGGGCCAGTGACTCCAGGTCCGTACGGATGAGGGAGTCCACGCCCTTCTGCTGGTTGTTGGCGTTGAGGTTGCCCAGGCGGACCTTGACGTCCGGCAGTTCGGCGATCGACTGCTGCTCGGCGGTGTGGATGCGGCGCCGGGCGCCGTCGTACCAGTAGACGCGCAGCAGCCGGCTGTCGGCGAAGACGGTGCGGGCCCGGTCGATGAGCGCGTCGATCAGCCCCTCGGCGTCCAGGTCGAAGGCGCGGCGGTCCTCCGTCCCGGCCACCAGCCGCCCCGCCGCCGCGTAGAGATACCCGGCGTCGACGAAGATCGCATGGGTCGAGGGCGTCTTCGCCACCTCGGCGAGCATGCGTTCCAGCAACTCGTTCGTGCGGTCGATGCGGGCGGACAGCGCCGCGAGGTCATCGTTCATCGCCTTCCATTGTCCCGGCGGTCACGCTGCGAACACAACCGGTCCCGGTCGGTCAATTGAAGCTGCCTTACCGGTCACTGATTAGACATTCGAAAAATTTCCTTAGCGTAGGGAATGTTTGCATCGTGCAGGTCGTTGAACCCGGGTGAAGCCAGTAGTTCTCCTCAGGAGGATGACCAGACGAAGGGAGAGGCAATGCGCTTCGAAATCATGCGACTCGACGAGGTCGACGGCACGCCCGTGGACTGCACCGTCGTGGACGCCGCCTCCGTCAACCGGATCGTTCAGCAGGCCGCCGCTGTCGGACAGCGGCTGTGGATCCGCCCGGCCGGGACCACGGCCTCGTAACAGAGGCCGAGACCCCGGCCTCAGCACAGACGCGGAACACCGCAGAAGCTGCTTCGAAGCCCCCGTACGGCTGCCGTACGGGGGCTTCGCGCGTGTGCGCGCTCAGGCGCCCCGGATCACCTGCGTGACCCCGTTGATGATCTGCTGCACGGCGATCGCGGAGAGCATCATGCCCGCCAGCCGTGTCACCAGGACCACACCGCCGTCCTTGATGACCCGGATGATCAGCAGCGAGTAGCGCATGACCAGCCACAGCACCACGTGGATCGCGAGGATCGCCGACCACACCGATATCTGGCCGGACACACTGCCGGCCTTCTGCACGGCGAGGATGACGGACACGATCGCGCCGGGACCGGCGAGGAGCGGCATGCCGAGCGGGACCAGCGCGACGTTGACGTCCTTGGTCTGCTTGGGTTCGTCCGTCTTGCCGGTGAGCAGGTCGAGCGCGATCAGCAGCAGGAGCAGTCCGCCGGCGATCATCAGCGCCGGGACGGACACGTGCAGGTAGCCGAGGATCTGGTTGCCGAGCACGCCGAAGACGGCGATGACCCCGCCGGCCACGCAGACGGCCTGGAAGGCCATCCGCTTCTGCGTCTTGGCGGGCCGTCCGGCGGTCAGCGCGAGGAAGATCGGGGTGATCCCGGGGGGATCCATGATGACGAAAAGGGTGAGGAACAGAGAGCCGAAAACGGCAGCGTCGAACATCGGTGAGAGGCCTTGAGGAAGAGAGAAGTGACGTGAGGGCGAGGGAGACGGGCCTCAGACCCCGCCGGCCCCCGGGACCGGGAACGCCCCGGTGGCCCGCCGCGTGATCTCCCCGTACACGTCGGGATGCGTCGTGAACTCACCGAGCGAGACGGTCTTGCGGCTGCCGTGGTAGTCGCTGGAGCCGGTCGCGAGCAGTCCCAGTTCGCCGGCCAGCCCGCGCAGCCGCTCGCGGGTGTCGGGGTCGTGGTCCATATGGTCGACCTCGATGCCGTCCAGCCCGGCCGCGGCCATCTCGGCGATGCGGGACTCCGGCACCGTACGGCCCCGCTTGGCGGCCGCCGGGTGGGCGAAGACACACACTCCGCCCGCGCCCCTGACCAGTCGGATCGCCTCGAAGGGGTCCGTCTCGTGCTTCTCGACCCAGGCGCGGCCGCCGTCTGCCAGCCAGTCCTGCGTGAAGGCGTCGCTCACGGTGGGTACGACGCCGAGCTCGACCAGCGCCGAGGCGACGTGCGGCCGTCCGACCGAGCCGTCGTTCGCGATCCGCGCGACCTGCTCCCAGGTGACCGGCACGCCCAGCGCGTTCAGCTTGGCGATCATGGCCTTGGCCCGCGGCACCCGGTCATCGCGTACCAGCTCGCGCTCGGCGAGCAGCGCGGGCTCCGCGGGGTCGAAGAGGTAGGCCAGCAGATGCATGCTGATGCCGTCGACACGGCAGGAGAGCTCGGCACCGGTGACGAGGGTGAGCCCCTCGGGGAGCGCGGCGATCGCCTCGGCGTACCCGCGGGTGGTGTCGTGGTCGGTCAGCGCGACGACGTCCAGACCCGCCGCGGCGGCGTTGCGCACCAGCTCGGCAGGGGTGTCCGTGCCGTCGGACGCGCTGGAGTGGGTGTGCAGATCGATGCGCACGACACGGACTCCAGGCTCTGACGGGACGGAAGGGGACGCTCCAGGATAACGGGCGCCCGAGGGTGCCGTGTCACACCCGCGAGGGCCGTGCGCCCCCTACGGCTCGCACACCCCCCTACGGCTCGCACACCCGACGCCTCGCGCACCCCTGGCTCGCGCACCCGACGCGTCACACGCCCCTGCGGCTCTCGACAGCCCCGGCCCTCGGCGCCTACGGATGGAGCAGTCGCGGCGACAGCGCCCCGCACGGGACCAGTTCGAGTTCGGCGCCCGCGTCCCGCAGGTCGGCCAGCACCAGCTCGTCGTACATCAGCAGCCCGGACTGCTCGGGCCACACCACCGCCCACAGCCACAACCCGAGCGCCTCGCCCGCGAAGACGGCACGGTCGTCCGGCGCGCCGGACACGTGCCACAGCGGGGTGGGGCGGCCGCCGGCCAGGACCTTGGCGTCGGGCGGCTTCTCCACGTCCAGGTAGGTTCCGGGGTCCGGGCCGTCGATGCCGGCGTAGCGCGCGCCGAGGCCGACGCCGAGTTCCTCGGCGACCAGGATGAGTTCGCCCATGCCACCGAGCGGCCCGGGTCCGGAACAGGCCACGGCCGTGGCACGGCCGCCGCTGCGGTCGTCCCCGGCGTAGACCACGCCGGTGAACAGCCAGCCGACCGGCAGGGGCCACGGCATCCACACGGGCACCTGGGTGCGCCGCACCACGACACCGAGGGCCTCGACGCTGGGCGGGATCACGGGCTGCAGGGGATACACGGTCCCGTGCACGTCGCACTGCCAGGAATCGCTGAAGAGTCCGGGAGCCCTGACCCGGCCACCGCACTTCGGGCAACTGGGTTCGCCCCTCATAGGGCCCCACGGTCCTACCCCGGCAGCGCCACGTCAAGGACGATCACCCGTCCGGCCCGGACGCCCGGCCACGACCAACTAGATGCATGTTGCATCAATTAGAGTGACTAACTTATTGTGTGTAAACAGCAACGATCGGAAGGAGCAGCATGCACAGCAGCACAGGAGGTCCCGCGGAGGGCGACGACCCGTTCGACGCGGGCGCGGGAAGCATCCTGCGGCAGCCCAGGGCGGTCTGGGCGACGGCCGGCGCGTCCGTCGTCGCCTTCATGGGCATCGGGCTCGTCGACCCGATCCTGCCCTCCATCGCCAAGGGACTGAACGCCACCGCGAGCCAGGTCTCCCTGCTCTTCACCTCGTACTTCCTGATCACCGCCATCGCGATGCTGGTGACCGGCTTCGTCTCCAGCCGCATCGGCGGCCGCAAGACCCTGCTGCTCGGCCTCGCCTTCGTGGTGGTCTTCGCCGGACTCGCCGGCACCTCAGGCTCCGTCGCCCAGCTCGTCGGCTTCCGGGCCGGCTGGGGCCTCGGCAACGCGCTCTTCGTCTCCACCGCCCTCGCGGTCATCGTCGGCGCGGCGGCCGGCGGCAGCGCGGCGGCGATCCTGCTCTACGAGTCGGCGCTCGGCCTCGGCATGGCCTGCGGCCCGCTGCTCGGCGCGCTGCTCGGCAACGCCAGCTGGCGCTATCCGTTCTTCGGCACCGCGTTCCTGATGGCCATCGGCTTCCTGTGCATCACGGTGTTCCTGAAGGAGCAGCCGAAGCCGGCCCGCAAGACCTCCCTGCTGGACCCGGTCAAGGCGCTCGGCCACGGCGGCCTGGCCTCGGCGGCGGTCTCGGCGTTCTTCTACAACTACACGTTCTTCACCGTGCTGGCCTTCACGCCGTTCGTGCTGAACATGACCCCGTACAAGTCGGGTGCGGTGTTCTTCGCCTGGGGTGTGCTGCTCGCACTGTTCTCGGTCGTGGTGGCGCCGCGCATGCAGGCGCGGTTCGGTTCGCTGAAGGTGCTCGGCGGCTCGCTGGTGCTGCTGGCCGCCGACGTGGTCGTGCTCGGCTACGGCGACCACACCACCGCCGTCGTCTGCACCATCCTGTCCGGCGCCTTCATCGGCGTGAACAACACCGTCTACACCGAGCTGGCCCTCGGAGTGTCGGACGCCCCCCGTCCGGTGGCGAGCGCGGGCTACAACTTCGTGCGCTGGTTCGCGGCCGCAGCCGCGCCCTTCCTCGCGCCGAAGATCGCGGAGTGGACCGACATCCACGTGCCGTTCGTCGTCGCGGGAGCGACCGCGGTGGCGGGCGCGGTGGTGGTCGCCGTCCGGCGCGGGGCCCTCACCCACGAGGCGGAGGAGCTCCAGCCGCGGCACGCCAGCGAGGACAGCGTCACGGTCTTCGCCAACTGACGGCGAACGGCGGCCTGTTGGTGAGTTTGCTCACTCCAGCGGGACGGAACCGCGGGCGGGGTCCCGCAGATCCGTCCCGTGGCTCAGCCAGCGCTCGCGCAGGGCCTGCGCGCCGTGCACCCGCTTCCAGGCGGCCTCGTTCGGGGTCATCGGCAGCAGCGGCAGGAACCGTACGGGGTCCAGCGGCTCGTCGAGTTCCAGGTCCTCCACCAGGCCGCCCGGCTCGGCCACCAGGACCGAGGTGAACAGCGCGCCGGGCCACAGCGGCTCGCCCACGTCGAGCGAGGCACCCGGCGCCACGACCACTCCCTCGACCTGCGGAGACGCTCCCAGTACGGCGAGCGGGCGGAGCACCTTGTCGGTGTCGGCGAGTCCGGCGCGCACGGAGAGGACCAGCTCGGCGCGCGGCCCCTTGACCGGGTCGGCGAGCAGCGCGGTGGGGTCGGTCATGGGCCGCGCGGACATGCCGAGCGTGGCGTACCGGACGACGTCCCCCTCGTGGAAGCGCAGCACCTCGAGCCGGTCCGTGCCGAGGAAGGTGACCGCGGCGCGGGCGTCCGGTTCACCCAGCGCGGAACACAACCGGGCCTCCACCAGAGGAAGAACATCAGCCATGCGGCGAGCATAGAACTCGTCAGCGGCAGGCAAAGCGGCACCTTGACACACCGGGCTGCTGATACTCTTGGCCGGTCGTCCGGGGCAGCGCGCGCAACGGGATGCCCCCCAGGTGCTCAGCCCTGGGAGGTCTCGATCCGGCCCTGACGCCGATGGGACTCCCTTACGAGGGACCGGCCGGAGGAGGTGGGGCTGTCATGGATCGAAGTCGACCGTGCAGTAGCACCCGCTCTTCCCGCCGCTGATGTCGTCGCTCTGACTCCGGTCGGCCGCCACCTCTCGCGTTCGTGCCTTCGCGCACGTCATACGGAAGAGCACTTCGTTTCGTTTGATCTGTCTGATCTGAACCAGTGACGAAGCTCGCCACCGCGACGGTGCGGTGCTCCCCGCTTTGTGGACGTGCCAAACATCCCTGAGGCCACCACGTCCTCATTCCGGGCAGTTCCAACCGCCGTCGGCGGCCCTCGTCGCTCGCCGCGAAGGAGCCCCGCCATGTCGATGATCCGCGACCTGCGTTCCGTGGTCCGCCCCTCCCGCACGGCCGCGCGCCAGGACGACGGCGCGTACGACACCACGCGCGACCCGGCCACGCCCTCGGCCATCGTGGACTGCGCCGTCTACCGCGACGGCTCCCGTGTCCCGACCGACCGCCCGCTCACGCCGCAGGAGGCCATGCGCCAGGTGCGGCGCGACGGGGGCTTCGTGTGGATCGGTCTGCACGAGCCGAACGAGGCCGAGTTCGCCGGTATCGCCGGGGAGTTCGGGCTGCACCCGCTGGCCGTGGAGGACGCGGTCACGGCCCATCAGCGGCCCAAGCTGGAGCGCTACGACGACACGCTCTTCACGGTCTTCAAGACCATCCACTACGTGGACCACGACGAGCTGACCGCCAACAGCGAGATCGTGGAGACCGGCGAGGTGATGTGCTTCACCGGCCGGGACTTCTTCATCACCGTCCGGCACGGCGGGCAGGGCTCGCTGCGCGCGCTGCGGCACCGGCTGCAGGACGACCCCGAGCTGCTGGCCAAGGGCCCCTCCGCGGTGCTGCACGCCATCGCCGACCACGTCGTCGACGGGTACATGGCGGTCGCGGACGCGTTGCAGGAGGACGTCGACGAGGTCGAGACGGAGGTGTTCTCGCCGGGCCGGGGCGGCACCCCGCGCGGCACCGACGCCGGCCGGATCTACCAACTCAAGCGCGAGGTACTGGCGTTCAAGCGGGCGGTGTCGCCGCTGCTGCGGCCCATGCAGCTGCTGAGCGAGCGTCCGATGCGGCTGATCGACCCGGACATCCAGAAGTACTTCCGGGACGTGGCCGACCACGTGGCCCGGGTGCAGGAGCAGGTCATCGGCTTCGACGAGCTGCTCAACTCCATCCTCCAGGCCAACCTGGCGCAGGCGTCCGTCGCCCAGAACGAGGACATGCGGAAGATCACGGCCTGGGCCGCGATCATCGCCGTACCGACGATGGTCTGCGGGGTGTACGGCATGAACTTCAAGTACATGCCCGAGCTGCACCTGAAGTACGGCTACCCGCTGATCGTTGCGGTCACGGCCGCGATCTGCCTGGGCATCCACCGCACGCTCAAACGCAACGGCTGGCTGTGAGCGGGCTCGTTACTCTTCTGCCATGAACACCGAGCTGCTCGACCAGGCCCTCGTCGAGGAGGCCACGAAGAAGTCCGGCCTCATCTGGGTCAAGGGCCCCGGCGTCCCGGCCCGTGCCCTGTGGCACGTCTGGCACGAGGGCGCCGCGTGCGTGGTGGGCGACGGGCCCGGCGAGCAGCCGCTGCCCGGACTTGCCGACGGGGCCGCCGCCGAGGTGACGGTGCGCAGCAAGGACAAGGGCGGCCGCCTGGTCACCTGGGCGGCGCGGGTGGTGGAGGTCGCGCCGGACTCCCCGCGGTGGCCGGAGGTCGTGGCCGAGCTGAAGGGAAAGCGGCTCAACGCGCCCGACGGCGAGGCCATGACGGCGCGCTGGGCCCGCGAGTGCCGGGTGCTGCGCCTGGAGCCCACGGGGACGACCGCGCCGCTCCCGGAGGGCTCGCTGGCCGAGGCACCGCTGCCGACCCCGGCGACGACCCGCCGGCCGGCTCCGGACGGGCTGCCGCGGCTGCTGGTGAAGAGACGGCGCCGGAAGTAGCCCCCTCCCAGGTCCCGTCGTCACATTCCCGTCGTCCGCCCGACGGGCGGGCCGCGCGGGGTCTGGTGCGTGCGATCGCAAGGCGCCGCAGCGTCCTCGTGGCGGAGCCACGTGGGCGGTTCGGCAACACGACTGGGGGTCCCCCCTGCTCGAAGAGCTTGGGGGAGTGCGTGCCAGACCCCGCGCGGCAGGCGGGAATGTGACGACAGGGCCTGGGGAGCAGGGGCACGCAGGTCAGGACGTCGGCAGCTGCTTGCCGTAGTCGACCGTCTCGTCCTTCCCGGGCTCGGACACGGCGAAGTCCTTGCCCCAGTCCGAGAAACTCAGCGTCCCCGCGTCGCCCGCGCGCACCAGGCGCAGCGGGTAGGGGGTGCCCTTCAGGGAGACGTCCAGGGTGCCGCCGGTGCCCTTGCCGCCGGTGATGCGGATCGTGCGGACGCCCGCCTGCTCGTGGTGCCCGTCGGTCGCCAGCGTGCCGTGCAGTGTCAGCAGCCCGTCGAGGAGGACGTCCTTGTCCGTGAAGCCGCTGAACCGCTTGTACGCGGGATCGCCCTGCGGCACCTTCACGTACTTGCCGTCCAGCTTGTCGGCGGCCCCGGTGGCCTTGCCGCTGCCGTCGACCTGGCCCCAGAACCCGGCGTCCGCCTTCAGATACAGCTGTTCCCCGACCCGCAGCAGCCCGAAGGTCACCCCCTCCGAGGTGACCGAACCGGAGCCGCCGTCGTCCTTCAGACGCATGTCGAGCCGGTACGTACGGCCGTTGGTGACCACGTTCCCGGACAGGTGCACCGTGTCCGCGGCGGCGGCCGCCGCCTTCGTCCTGGCCTGGATCTTGTCGGCCGGGAGTCTGCCCACCCCGTTGGTGCCCGCGTCCGGATCGTCCCCGGAACACCCCGTCAGACCCGCGCCCGCGACGACCAGAGCACACAGCGCGCTCGTCAGCGCGGTCCGGCGGGTACGGCCCTGGGGAATCACGGTCACAGGTGGAGCTGCCTTTCTGACGGGTGTCCTGAGCGGCGTACGGCAGCGTACCGGGGCCGGGGGCGCCCGGCGGACCCGGCTCGTGCGGACCCTCACCAGGGCGTATCCGGGGTGGACGGGCTAGCCTGAAGCGCACCTGAGCGGGCATTTGGGAAAGGAAACCCGGCACACACGACACGCACCACACGCACCACACAGCCGTGCAAAGGAGGCGCAGCCATGGCAGCGGGCGCCCCCCGGATCTTCGTCTCGCATCTCTCCGGAGTCGCCGTCTTCGACCCGACGGGCGACCAGGTGGGCCGCGTACGCGATCTGGTCGTCATGCTGCGCGTCGGGCGCCGGCCGCCCCGTCTGCTCGGGCTGGTCGTCGAACTCGCCACCCGGCGCCGCATCTTCCTGCCCATGACCCGGGTGACCGGCATCGAGTCGGGCCAGGTCATCACCACGGGCGTGCTCAACGTCCGGCGCTTCGAGCAGCGCCCCACCGAACGTCTCGTCTTCGGCGAACTGCTCGACCGGCGGGTGACGCTCGCGGAGACCGGCGAGGAGGTCACGGTCCTGGACATGTCGGTGCGGCAGCTGTCCGCGCGCCGGGACTGGGAGGTCGACCGCGTCTTCGTGCGCAAGGGCAGGAAGGGCGGCGCGTTCCGGCGCAACCGGGGAGAGGCCCTGACCGTGGAGTGGTCCGCGGTCACCGGCTTCTCGCTGGAGGAGCACGGGCAGGGCGCGGAGAGCCTGCTCGCCACCTTCGAGCAGCTGCGCCCCGCCGACCTGGCCAACGTGCTGCACCACCTGTCCTCCAAGCGGCGTGCCGAGGTCGCCGCCGCGCTGGACGACGACCGGCTCGCCGACGTCCTCGAAGAGCTCCCGGAGGACGACCAGATCGAGATCCTGGGCAAGCTAAAGGGCGAGCGCGCGGCCGACGTGCTGGAGGCGATGGACCCTGACGACGCCGCCGACCTGCTCGCCGAGCTGCCGAAGGAGGAGCAGGAGCGGCTGCTGGGGCTGATGGAGCCCGCCGAAGCGGCCGGCATGCGCCGGCTGATGTCGTACGAGGAGCACACCGCGGGCGGTCTGATGACGACCGAACCGATCGTGCTGCGCCCGGACGCGACCGTCGCCGACGCCCTGGCCCGCGTGCGCAACCGCGACCGCTCCCCCGCGCTGGCCGCCCAGGTCTACGTGTGCCGCCCGCCCGACGAGACCCCGACCGGGAAGTACCTGGGCACGGTGCACTTCCAGCGGCTGCTGCGCGACCCGCCCTACACCCTCGTCGGATCGATCCTCGACGACGACCTGCAGCCCCTCGCGCCCGACGCCACGCTGCCGGTCGTCGCCGGGTTCTTCGCGACCTACGACATGGTGGCGGCGCCCGTCGTCGACGAGTCCGGCTCGCTGCTCGGCGCGGTCACCGTGGACGACGTCCTGGACCACATGCTGCCGGACGACTGGCGGGAGACGGAGTACGACCTGGACGAGGGGGCGGCGACGCATGGTGGCTGAGCGAGAGGGCCTCCGCGAGCGGCCGGTGGGGGCCACCGCCGCCGGACGGCCGCGGGCCGGCCGGCTGGACCAGCCGCGCCCGCCCCGGCGCCGGCTGCTGCCGGAGTGGGACCCGGACGCCTTCGGGCGGCTGTCCGAGCGCATCGCGCGGTTCCTGGGCACCGGACGGTTCATCGTCTGGATGACGGTGGTGATCATCGTGTGGGTGCTGTGGAACGTGGCTGCGCCCCGGCATCTGCGGTTCGACGAGTACCCGTTCATCTTCCTGACCCTGGCCCTGTCCCTTCAGGCCTCCTACGCCGCCCCGCTGATCCTGCTGGCGCAGAACCGGCAGGACGACCGGGACCGGGTCAACCTCGAACAGGACCGCAAGCAGAACGAGCGGTCGATCGCCGACACCGAGTACCTGACCCGCGAGATCGCCGCGCTGCGCATGGGCCTGGGCGAGGTGGCGACCCGCGATTGGATGCGCTCGGAGCTCCAGGACCTGGTCAAGGAGCTGGAGGAGCGGACCGTCGACGGTCACCGGCGGCACGGGGTATTCCCGGCGGATCACCCGCACGCACGTGACATGGACGACCGGTGACGGGGTCCCGGGGCCCGCACGGAGCGCCGTACCATCGTCCTTATGGCTACGGAAGACGCGGTGCGCGCAGCTCTGGCGACGGTTGACGATCCCGAGATCCACCGGCCCATCACCGAGCTCGGCATGGTCAAATCGATCGAGATCGGCGCGGACGGAGCGGTCGCGGTCACCGTCTACCTGACGGTCTCCGGCTGCCCGATGCGCGAGACGATCACCCAACGGGTGACCGACGCCGTCTCCCGTGTCGAGGGTGTCACCCGGGTCGACGTCACTCTCGACGTGATGAGCGACGAGCAGCGCCGGGAGCTGGCGACCGCGCTGCGCGGCGGCCAGGCCGAGCGCGAGGTCCCCTTCGCCAGGCCCGGCAGCCTCACCCGCGTCTACGCCGTCGCCTCCGGCAAGGGCGGCGTCGGCAAGTCCTCGGTGACGGTCAACCTGGCGGCGGCGATGGCGGCCGACGGCCTGAAGGTGGGCGTGGTCGACGCCGACATCTACGGCCACAGCGTGCCGCGGATGCTGGGCGCGGACGGCCGCCCGACCCAGGTCGAGAACATGATCATGCCGCCGTCGGCGAACGGCGTGAAGGTCATCTCCATCGGCATGTTCACCCCGGGCAACGCGCCGGTCGTCTGGCGCGGGCCGATGCTGCACCGCGCGCTCCAGCAGTTCCTGGCGGACGTGTACTGGGGCGACCTGGACGTCCTCCTGCTCGACCTGCCGCCCGGCACCGGCGACATCGCGATCTCCGTGGCCCAGCTGGTGCCGAACGCCGAGATCCTGGTGGTGACGACGCCTCAGCAGGCGGCGGCCGAGGTCGCCGAGCGGGCGGGCTCCATCGCCGTCCAGACCCACCAGAAGATCGTCGGCGTGGTCGAGAACATGTCCGGCCTGCCCTGCCCGCACTGCGACGAGATGGTCGACGTCTTCGGCACGGGCGGCGGCCGGACGGTCGCCGAGGGCCTGACCCGCACCACGGGTGCCACGGTCCCGGTGCTCGGCTCCATCCCGATCGACGTCCGCCTGCGCGAGGGCGGCGACGAGGGCAAGCCGGTCGTCCTGAGCGACCCAGACTCCCCCGCCGGCTCGGCCCTGCGGTCGATCGCCGACAAGCTCGCGGGCCGGCAGCGGGGCCTCGCGGGGCTGTCGCTGGGGATCACCCCGAAGAACAAGTTCTAGGCCGTACGAGGGCCGTGGCGGCCCGCACCGCCCGTAAGGCGACAGGGGCGCCGTCCCGCGTGGACGGCGCCCCTTCGTGTCGTCAGCCGCGTGCCGCGCGGCGTCAGGCGTACGCGCCGATGTCCTTGATCATGGCGAAGCCGAGCCCGTACGCGCTCATGCCCCTGCCGTACGCCCCCAGGTGGACGCCCTGGGAGGTCGAACCGGCGAGCACCCAGCCGAACTCCGACTCCCGGTAGTAGAACGGCGTCGGGGCGCCGTCGACGGGCAGGGACAGCACGGACCACTCCGGGCCGGACAGGTCGTCGGCCAGCTCCCACGCGGTCTCCGTCTGCTGCTCCAGCCAGTCGTCCCGCAGGGTGTGGTCCACCTGCCCGGGCCAGGTGAACGACAGCAGGCCCACCGCGGCCAGCCAGGCCGCCGAGGAGACCGAGGTGGCCTCCAGCTGGCCCGTCCCGTCGGCGAGGCGCCGTACGGGCTGGGCGGCGACGGTGACGACGACCGCGAACCTCTCCTTGGACTCGTCCGGCGATCCGGACACGAACTCGTTGCGTACGGACGGCTCGTCGCCGTGCCCGGTCGAGCCGTGTTCCACGGAACCGTCGGCCGAGGTGCCGACCTGCATCAGCCAGCGCGGCCCCGTGAATGCCTCGTCGAGGCCGTACCAGGGAAAGGGCGCCAGCAGGTAACCCTCGGCCGTGCGCCGGGCGAAGGGGGACTGTTGTCCGCCCTCCGCGGCCGGCGCCTGCGCGCCTGCCCGACTTGTCGTCTCCATGTGCCCGGTGGCCTCCTCGCTCTCGTCGGACCGGGGTGTCCCGCCCCCCTTCGGGCGTACTCGTCCGGTCCGCACAACAACTCGGCAGCATATCCATCCCGCTTCGGGCAGCCGGGAAACCGCTCGGCGCGTGGGTCGCGGGTTGGGCCGTTTTCACGCCGTGCACGGGCCGCGCGCGGCGTGAAACACGTCACATGGGGACGCGGGTCAGGTGGCGTCCGCGTCGAAGGGCGGGCGCTCTTCCTGAGCGGGGGCCTCGGGCTTCTTGGTCATGTCGATCCGGCCGCCGGCCGAACCCGAGGAGCCCGAAGAACCAGAGGCGGAGGACGTGGAGGACGCCGAGGATTCGTACTCGTTGCCGTTCACCGCGTCCGTGATCTCGGCCATCTCCTTCTTCAGGTCGAAGCCGTTGCGGATCTCCTGCAGCCCCAGGTCGTCGTTGTCCAGCTGCTTGCGGATGAACGTCTTGGGGTTGAGGTCCTCGAACTCGAAGTCCTTGAATTCCGGGCCGAGTTCGCTGCGGATGTCCTGCTTGGCGCTCTCCGAGAACTCACGGATCTTCCGGATCGTGCGCGTCACGTCCTGGATGACCTTCGGGAGCTTTTCGGGACCGAACACGAGCACGGCCACGATGATGATCGTCAGCAGCTCGAGCGGTCCTATGTCATTGAACACCTGAAGCTCCTTGCGATGTCCTCGGTCCTCGGCCCTCGGGTGGTCCGGTCTGTGTGGGGCTGTCCGTGGTCCGGGCCGGATCCACGGTACCCGGCCCACGTGCCCGACCGGTACCGTCCCGAGGTGTCGGACTGCGTGTACACGACGGATTTTCCGGCTTGTTCCGCACGGTTTGTGTCAGTTGCTGTTCGAGGACCCGAGTACCAGGGAAACCTTGCGTGCCTTTCCGTCGCGTTCGACGGTCAGCTCCAGACGGTCGCCGGGGCGGTGGGCACGTGTCTTGACGATCAGCTCCTCACCCGAGTGGACGCGCTGGCCGTCCACCACGGTGATGACGTCTCCGCCCTTGATGCCCGCCTTGGCACCGGGACCGCCCGGGGTGACCGGCGGTCCGCCGTCCCGGCCCTTGGCGCCGACCCGGGCCCCGTCGCCGGGGTAGTTCATGTCCAGGGTCACCCCGATCACCGGGTGGCTGGCCTTGCCGTGGTTGATCAGCTCCTCGGCGACGCGCCTCGCCTGGTTGACGGGGATGGCGAAGCCCAGGCCGATGGAGCCGGCCTGGCCGGTCTGGAGGTCGGAGCCGGTGTCCGCGGAGCGGATGGCGGAGTTGATGCCGACGACCCGGCCCCGGGCGTCGAGGAGGGGGCCACCGGAGTTGCCCGGGTTGATCGGGGCGTCGGTCTGGAGGGCGTCGACATAGGACACGTCGCTGCCGTCGCCCTTCTCGCCGCCCGCCGTGATGGGGCGCTCCTTGGCGCTGATGATGCCGGAGGTGACGGTGTTGGCCAGGTCGAAGGGCGCGCCGATGGCGATGACCGGGTCGCCCACCTGCACGTTGTCGGAGTTGCCGAGCGGGATGGGGGTCAGGCCGCGCACACCGCGGACCTGGACGACCGCGAGGTCGTATCCGGCGTCCCGGCCGATGATCCTGGCCTTGGCGGTCTGCCCGCCGCTGAAGGTCACCGATATGTCGCCGCCGGAGGCCGCGTTCTCCACGACGTGGTTGTTGGTGAGGACGTGGCCGAGGCCGTCGAGCACGAACCCGGTGCCGGTGCCCTGCTCGCCGGAGCCGCTGACGTGCAGCGTCACCACGCCGGGCAGGGCCCGCGCGGCGATCCCGGCGACGCTGTCCGGGGCGCGCCCGGCGGGCTCCTTCCCGGCCTGCGGCAACTCCACGGTGCCCACGCCGCCGTTGCGCTCGATGTACGCCCCGGCCAGCCCGCCGAGCGCTCCGGACACGAGCGCGAGCACCACGGCCCCGCCCACCAGCGCCCGTGTGACCCGCCGGTGCCGCTGCTCGACGCTGAGCACGCCGGCTCCGGTCTGCTGCAACGGCGCGGCGACCCGGCCACCGGCCCAGGGGTCGTAACGCCTCCAGGGGTCGGCTGGGCCGGCACCGTGGTGGGCCTCGGCGGCGCCGGGAGCGGGGATGCCGTGCCCGTCCCCCACAGCCTGGGCGGGCACGCCGTGCGACGGGCCGCCTCCGAGCGGGGTTCCTTGCGGCACGCCCGCCGGCACGGTGTCCGCGGGTGGCGCCTCCTGCGGTGCGGCGGTCGGGGCCTGCGGCTGCGAGGGGAGTCCGGAGGGCGCGGGGTGGGTGGGAGCCGGGGGCGCCGAACCGTACGGCCGGGTGTCCACGGCGGGCGGCCCCTGGGGGGCCGGTGCAGGGGCGCCGGAGGAGAGGGCGGGTGTGTCCTGGGCGGGCGTCACCGCCGGGTGCTGCACCGGCGGGGCGGGCGCCCAGGGACCGGGCTGACCGTACGGAGGGGTGCCGTAGGGATCGGGATCGTGCAGCGGCCTGGGCCGCTCGCCGGAGACGACGGAGGTGTCAACGGCCCCGGAGGGCCCCTCCACGGGCCGATTGGCGACCGTCTCGGCGGACGTCCCGGGGGCACCGGGAACGGCCTCAGTCACCGGCACGGCGGGCGCAGCGGGTACGGCGGGCGCGGCGGGTGAAGCAGGCTCGCCGGGCGCCGCAGGCACGCCAGGTGCGGTGGGTACGGCCGGCTCGACGGACTCCGCAGGCACGCCTGGTGCGGTAGGTACGGCGGGTGCGGTGGGTACGGCCGGCTCGACAGACTCCGCAGGCACGCCTGGTGCGGTAGGTACGGCGGGTGCGCCAGGCACGCCAGGTCCGGTAGGTACGGCCGGCGCGACAGACGCCGCAGGCTCGCCAGGTGCGGCAAGCGCGCCGGGCACCGCGGGCTCGGTACGTGCGGCAGGCTCGGCAGGCGCCGCGGGCTCGGCATCCGTGCCAAGCATGGCGGGCGCGGCCGGTGCCGCCGGTGTGTGGTCCGTTCCGACGGCGAGGGTGGACGGGGCGTCCTCCGCCGCAAGGTGGGTGCCCTCCGCCTCGGTGGACGCCGGGCGGGGCCGGGCGAGTTCGAAGTCGCCCGTGTCGGGGGCGGCGCCGGAGGTCTGGAGCGGGCGGTCCAGTTCGTAGTCACCGTCTGCGTCGGCGCGTGCGGGGGTCGCGGCCTGCGCCTGCTCGGCCACGGGCCCGCCGGCTGCCGCACCCTGGGCCGGTGTCCCAGCCGCGTCGGCGGCCGGGGCGGGACCGGACGTGCCCTCCGGCCGGTCGTCCGGAGGGACTGAGCGGCTCCACCACTTCGGGCGGGCGGACTTCGTGGGCTTGCCCTCGTTCATGTTCTCCCCACAGCGGGTCGCGGCACGGCTCGTCGTTCGGTGGCCGTACGGCGTCGACTCCGCGCCCCGACCGGTGTCATGGGCGCGACCACTGTGGATTCAACCAGGTTCCCGGGCCGGGGCGCAGGGACCGGTCAGCGTGCAGTGTGGGAGGAGGCGGTGGGGGAGGGCGCGGCGAGCAGGCCCGGGGTGGTGAGCCCCGGGTCGGCGGACCACGAGGTCAGGGAGATCGGCGGGGTCGCGGTGAGCGGACGTATCAACGGCGACATGACGGCCGCGCCGGCGACCACCGGCGTGGTCAGCGGATGCATCACGTTCTGCGTCTGCCCGCCGGGAGGCACGGCCCCCGGCAGCAGCGGTGCGGCCGGCGGCGTCGAGGCCGCCCGCACCGCGCCCGACGACCGCTGTCCCCGGCCCGACTGCGGCGCGGCCGACTGGCGGCGCCGCGCGGTGTCGGAGGCCGACGCCGCGCCCGCACCCGCGGTGCGCGCCGGAGTCACGTTGCTGCCGGCCCCGGAGCCACCGCGCGCTTCCGCGGCGGTGTCACCCGCCGAGCCGGTGGTCACCCCGCCCAGGGCGAGGGCGGCCAGCGACACCGCCCCTGCGGCGACGAAGGCGAACCGCAGCCCGCGCGACGCGGACCGCTCGCTGTCGGGACGGCCGACGGGGTGGACCCGGAAGCCCCGGTCCTCGGCGGGGACGGCGGGATGCGGCCGGGCGGGCACATACCCGAACTCGAACTGCTCGCCGCGCTCCACCCCGAACACGCCGGAGCCCGAGGACAGCCCCCCGGGCAGCCCACCGCCGCCCAGCGGCGAACCGCCGCCGCCACCGGTACCGCCCCCCGGGAGGCCCTGGAGGCGGGCCAGGAAGCTCTCGGAGGGAGGCGGTGGGGCCGCCTGGGCGAACACGTTCTTCAGACGGCGCTGCGCGTCGACCTCCGCCTTGCACTTCGGGCAGGTGGCCACATGCGCCAGGACACGCTCGCGCGTGTCGTGACCGAGCTCGCCGTCCACGAGGGCGGCGAGCCGGTCTCCCAGATGCTGTTCCGCGAGGCGCCCCGCGGGGTCCGGCCGTGATCCACTCACGCGGTCGCGCCCCCTCCCCCCAGCGCGGGGACCGTGGCCACGAAGCCGCGGCGCTCGGCCCGGGCCTGCGGCGAGCGGTGCGCGAGGGCCTTGCGCAGCTGCGAACGGCCGCGGTGGATGCGGGAGCGCACCGTGCCCAGCTTGACGCCCAGGGTCGCGGCGATCTCCTCGTACGACAGTCCTTCGATGTCGCACAGGACGACCGCGGCGCGGAACTCGGGCGCGAGGGTGTCCAGGGCCTGCTGCACGTCCGCGTCGAAGTGCGCGTCGTTGAACAGCTGCTGCGGAGTGGGCTCCTTGCTGGGCAGCCGCTCGGCCGCGTCGTCGCCGAGCGCGTCGAAGCGGATGCGCTGCTTGCGGCGGACCATGTCCAGGAAGAGGTTCGTGGTGATGCGGTGCAGCCAGCCCTCGAACGTGCCCGGCGTGTAGGTCGACAGGGAGCGGAAGACGCGGACGAAGACCTCCTGGGTGAGATCCTCGGCGTCGTGCTGGTTGCCGGTGAGGCGGTAGGCCAGGCGGTAGACACGGCCGCTGTGCGTGCTGACGATCTCCTCCCAGGTGGGCGGAGTCCACGCCTGCCCGTCCGCGTCGGTCGAGAAGGTCGCGGTCTGGGTGGATTCGGCGGCGTGGCTCACGTCAGCAGCGGTGTTGGTCACGGATTTCGGCCTGCCCGCCGATCCGAGAAAGCGCCGTAGCACTCCTCCCCGATCTACAGGCGCGGCCGCACCTCCCCTGTCAGCTCTGGTGGTGTCCAGTGGAGCCCCTACCATAGCCACCTCGCCCGTTAGCTCCGGATAAGCAGTTTTACGAGAATTTGACACGTGCTGGCGCGGCTGGTGCGTCTGCGTCAGTACTTGCTCGGTGTCCCGATCCATCCCATACCCCCCGTCCACGCCGCCGTCGCGCCCCGTGTCGTTTCCTCACCCCATCAAACGACCGGTCCCATCTGCGGGTTCCCGGCCCCAACGGATACAGTCACGCCCAGGCATCGACGGGGACAGGAGAGGGTCATTACCGGCAACCGGCAGACGAGCTGGGCGTTCGCCGACGCCTATGTCGCCGAGGACGACGCGCTGCGCTGGGCCCGTGAGCGGGCTCGTGAGGCAGGGCTGCGCTCGGTGTCGCCCGGCGCGGGCGCCGCGCTGCGGTTGCTGGCCGCCACCGTGGACGCGAAGGCGGTCGCGGAGATCGGCACCGGCACCGGGGTCTCCGGGATCCACCTGCTGCACGGCATGCGGCCGGACGGGGTGCTGACCACCGTCGATCCCGAGCCGGAGCACCAGCAGTTCGCCCGCCAGGCGTTCCGCGCCGCGGGCTTCGCCGGCAACCGTGCCCGCTTCATCCCCGGCCGCGCCCTGGACGTGCTGCCCCGGCTCGCGGACGCGGGGTACGACCTCGTGTTCTGCGACGGCGACCGGCTGGAGTTCCCCGAGTACCTCGCTGAATCGTTGCGCCTGCTGCGACCGGGAGGCCTCGTCGCCTTCGAAGGTGTCTTCGCGCACGGGCGGACGGTGGACTCCGGACCGCAGCCGACGGAGGTCGTGCGGCTGCGGGAGTTGCTGCGCACGGTGCGCGAGAGCCCCGACCTGACGCCGTCCCTGCTGCCGGTGGGCGACGGACTGCTGTGCGCCGTCAAGCGCTGAGCGCTCCCGTCACCCGTGTGCCGCGCGCCCCCGCACAAACAGCGACCCCGACACCGCGTACGATGCCGGGGCTACTGAAAGGGTATGGTCGCTTGCGCGTCAGCCGACGACCTTCTTGAGGGCGTCGCCGAGCGCGTCGGCCTCGTCAGGGGTCAACTCGACGACGAGCCGACCGCCGCCTTCGAGCGGAACGCGCATGACGATGCCCCGCCCCTCCTTGGTCACCTCGAGCGGGCCATCACCCGTCCGCGGCTTCATGGCCGCCATGCTCGTTCCCCTTCCTGAAACCCAGCTCATCGTCAAAGCCGACGGCCCACCGACAGGGCACGCGCGCGATCCCTGCCCAGAACGGCACAGGACACGCGACACCGGCATCGAACACATTGCTTCCAAGCCATTATCCCGCATCCCAGGACCCGATGACCAACATCAGTTGGCATCGCTTGGGCAACGCGCGCGAGCAAAACCACTCAATTCGGCGATGTGGCTGCGATACTGCGCGCCCACGCCTCCGTGCGCCCGCCGCGGACGCACCGGAATTCTTTGACGCAGGTCACATGCCGGGTCCGCGCCCCGGCCGGTGATCTCCGTCATGCTGTCCTCGGACCAGGACCGACCATGACGTACCGAGCGGTACGTCATCGAGGCGACACCGGAGGGGATGCCCCATGGCCGACACCGTGCTCTACGAGGTGAGCGACGGGCTCGCGACGATCACGCTGAACCGTCCCGAGGCGATGAACGCGCTGAACGTCGCCGCCAAGGTGGCCCTCCGGGACGCGGCCCGGGAGGCGGCGGACGACGACGCCGTGCGGGCGGTGCTGCTGACCGCCGCCGGGGACCGGGCGTTCTGCGTGGGCCAGGACCTCAAGGAGCACATCGGGCTGCTGGCCGCCGACCGGGAGTCCGGATCGGGGCAGACCATGAGCACCGTGCGGGAGCACTACAACCCGATCGTGCGGGCGCTGGCGGGGGCGCGGAAGCCGGTGGTCGCCGCGGTGAACGGGGTCGCCGCGGGGGCGGGCTTCGGTTTCGCGCTCGCCGCCGACTACCGGATCGTGGCGGACACGGCGTCCTTCAACACCTCGTTCGTGGGGGTCGCGCTCACCGGGGACTCGGGGATCTCGTGGACCCTGCCTCGGGTGGTGGGTCCGGCCCGCGCCGCCGACCTGCTGTTCTTCCCGCGCCGCGTCACCGCCCAGGAGGCCCACGAACTGGGCATCGCCAACCGGGTCGTACCCGCCGCCGAACTGCGGGCCGAGGCCGAGAGGACGGCGCGGGCGCTGGCCGAGGGGCCGACGGTGGCGTACGCGGCGCTGAAGGAGGCGGTGGCCTTCGGACTGACGCACTCCTTGGAGGAGACCCTCCAGAAGGAGGACGAGCTCCAGACCCGGGCCGGGCAGTCCGAGGACCACGCGATCGCCGTCCGGGCGTTCGTCGACAAGGAGAAGCCCAAGTACCTGGGCCGCTGACCGCGGCGCAGGCGGGTGCCGCCCCCGGCCGGCCGGGTCAGGGGCGGCGCGCCACGCAGTCCGCGAGGTGGTCGTCGACCAGGCCGCACGCCTGCATCAGGGCGTACGCCGTCGTCGGGCCGACGAAGCGCAGACCGCGCTTCTTCAGGGCCTTCGACAGGGCCGTCGACTCGGGGGTGACGGCCGGGACGTCGGACAGGGTCCTGGGTACCGGGCGGGCGGCGCGGTCGGGGGCGTGGGACCAGATGAGGGCGTCCAGCTCGCCCGGGGACCAGTCGGCGATCACGCGCGCGTTGGCCAGCGTCGCGTCGATCTTGGCGCGGTTGCGGATGATGCCCGGGTCGGCGAGCAGCCGCTCGCGGTCCGCGTCGGTGAAGTCCGCCACCGCCGCGATCTTGAAGTCGGCGAAGGCGGAGCGGAAGCCGGCGCGGCGGCGAAGGATGGTGATCCAGGACAGGCCGGACTGGAATGCCTCCAGGGCGAGCCGTTCGTAGAGCGCGTCGTCGCCGTGGACCGGGCGGCCCCACTCCTCGTCGTGGTAGGCCACGTACTCCGCCGTGGACAGGGCCCACGGGCAGCGCAGGGCGCCGTCCGGGCCGGCGATCGCGGCACCCGGCGTCATGGTCTCGTCCGTCACCGCTGGTCCTCCGGTTCGGGCTTGGTCAGGTGGACGTGGGCGGCCGCGGCCCGGGCACCGGCCAGCGCGGACTCCAGGTCGGCGATCCGCGCGTCGCGCTCGGCGAGTTCGGCGCCGAGACGGCCGAGCGCGTCGTCGACGTCCGCCATGCGGTAGCCCCGGACGGTCAGCGGGAAGCGGAGGCTCTCCACGTCCGCGCGGTCCACCGGGCGGTCCGGTGGCAGCGTGTCCACGAGCCGCTCGGGCGCCGCCTCGGGCAGCGGTCCGGTTCCCTCGCCGCCGCCCACCACCGCGAGGGTCACCGCGGCGACCACGACGGCGAGCGCGACGACCAGGAAGAAGAACATAACCATCGCTGGGGTCCCCACGGAGTCTGTCGTAAGTGTCAGGGTCCGATCGTGCCATGCGAGGCTGACAGTTAGGGTCGCCAGACGACCGAAGACCGGGAAAGGCCCGGGAAGACCGGGCGGGACCGGGCGGGACCGGGCAGGACCGGGCAGGACCAGAAAGAAGAGGAGAGGTCACAGGGGATGCTCAGGCTGGGCAGGCGCGAATTCGACGCGCACGAGCCGGTGATCATGGCGATCGTCAACCGGACCCCGGACTCCTTCTACGACCAGGGCTCGACGTTCCGTGACGAGCCGGCCCTCGCGCGCGTGGAGCAGGCGGTCGCCGAGGGGGCCGCGATCATCGACATCGGCGGGGTGAAGGCCGGGCCCGGCGACGAGGTGACGGCCGTGGAGGAGGCCCGGCGGACGGTCGGCTTCGTGGCCGAGGTACGGCGGCGGTTCCCGGACGTGGTCATCAGCGTCGACACCTGGCGGGCCGACGTCGGCGAGGCCGTGTGCGAGGCGGGTGCCGACCTGCTGAACGACGCGTGGGGCGGGGTGGACCCGCGGCTCGCCGAGGTCGCGGCGCGCTACGGCACCGGCCTGGTGTGCACGCACGCCGGCGGCGCGGAGCCCCGGACACGGCCGCACCGGGTGACGTACGACGACGTCATGGCCGACATCCTCCGGGTGACCGTGGGGCTGGCCGAGCGGGCGGTGGCGCTCGGCGTGCCCCGGGAGTCGGTGATCATCGACCCCGGGCACGACTTCAACAAGAACACGCGGCACAGCCTGGAGGCGACCCGGCGTCTGGGAGAGATGGTCGCGACCGGGTGGCCGGTGCTGGTGTCGCTGTCCAACAAGGACTTCGTGGGCGAGACGCTGGACAAGCCGGTGAAGGAGCGGCTGGTGGGGACGCTGGCGACGACGGCTGTCTCGGCGTGGCTGGGGGCCCAGGTGTACCGGGTGCACGAGGTGGCCGAGACACGGCAGGTGCTGGACATGGTGGCGTCCATCGCGGGACACCGGCCGCCGGCCGTGGCCCGGCGCGGGCTGGCGTAGGGCTTTCCCGCCGCCGGTGACCCGGCGCGGGCCGGTGGGGGCCGGGCGCACAGCGCCCCGCGCCCCGCCGTACGGGTGCGCTGGGGTCTTTCGTTTGTATCAGGCCGGATCAGGGAGCGGGGTCCGGTGCCGTGCATCGCAAGGCGGAGGAGGGCGGCAGGGCGGAGCCCTGCCGGCCGACGACAACGCGGCGAGGCACGGTGCCAGGGCCCGCGAGCCCGGCATGGTCGAACGAGGGCCCTAGCGGCCCGCCTCCTTCGACATCAGGGCCACCGCCTCCGCCACGTCGTCCGTGACGTGGAACAGGGTGAGGTCAGCCTGGGCCGCCTTGCCCTGGGCGATCAGGGTGTTCTCCAGCCAGTCGACCAGGCCGCCCCAGTACGCCGTGCCGAAGAGGACGATCGGGAACCGGGTGACCTTCTGGGTCTGCACCAGGGTCAGGGCCTCGAAGAGCTCGTCCAGGGTGCCGAGGCCGCCGGGCAGGACGACGAAGCCCTCCGCGTACTTGACGAACATCATCTTGCGGACGAAGAAGTAGCGGAAGTTGAGGCCGATGTCGACGTAGGCGTTCAGGCCCTGCTCGAAGGGCAGTTCGATGCCCAGGCCCACCGAGACGCCGCCGGCCTCCAGCGCGCCCTTGTTCGCCGCCTCCATCGCGCCCGGGCCGCCGCCCGTGATCACCGCGAAGCCCGCCTCGACCAGGCCACGGCCGAGCCGCACCCCCGCGTCGTACTCCGGCGAGTCCACCGCCGTCCGTGCGGAGCCGAACACACTGATGGCGGGCGGGAGTTCGGCGAGCGTGCCGAAGCCCTCGATGAACTCCGACTGGATGCGCAGGACGCGCCAGGGGTCCGTGTGGACCCAGTCCGTGGGGGCGCGCTCGTCCAGCAACCGCTGGTCCGTGGTGCTCGCCTGGACCTGGCCACGCCGCCGGAGGACCGGTCCGAGTCGCTGCTCCTCCGGTGGCTGCTTCTTGCCCTCGGGATTGCCTGTTGGCATGTGCGCTCCCTCCGTGTGCGTGACGTTCCACCTCAGCGTAGATCCGCGGGGGTTACGAGAGGGGGACGTCGGTATGTCCGCCGTGAAGCGCCGTGCGGACGCCCGTGGTGGCGGTCGGACGCTCGTGGCGGCGGTCGGACGCCCGTGACGGCGGTCGGACGCCCGTGACGGCGGTCAGTCCGTCAGCCAGGCCCGCAGCCGCTCCTCGCCCGCGAGGATCTTGGCCGTCTCCACCCGCTCGTCGCGCTTGTGCGCCAAGTGGGGGTTGCCGGGGCCGTAGTTGACGGCGGGGATGCCCAGCGCCGAGAAACGCGAGACGTCCGTCCAGCCGTACTTCGGGCGCGCGGTGCCGCCGACCGCCTCGATGAACGCGGCCGCGGCCGGGTGGTTCAGCCCCGGCAGGGCGCCGCCGCTGTGGTCGTCGATCACGAACTCCTCCACCCCGCAGTCCGCGAACACCTCGCGGACGTGGGCGACGGCCTCCTCCTCGGTGCGGTCCGGGGCGTAGCGGAAGTTGACCGTGACCACGCACTCGTCGGGGATGACGTTGCCCGCCACTCCGCCGGAGACGCCGACCGCGTTGAGGCCCTCGCGGTACTCCAGGCCGTCGATGACCGGATGGCGCGGCTGGTACTCGGCGAGCCGCCGCAGGATCGGCGCGGCGGCGTGGATGGCGTTGGAGCCCATCCAGCCGCGCGCCGAGTGGGCCCGCTCGCCCTTCGTCCTCAGCAGCACCCGCAGCGTGCCCTGGCAGCCGCCCTCGACCTCGCCGTCGGAGGGTTCGAGCAGCACGGCGAAGTCGCCGGCCAGCCACTCCGGGTGCGCCTCGGCGACGTGCTTGAGGCCGTTCAGCTCGGCGGCGACCTCCTCGTTGTCGTAGAAGACGAAGGTCAGGTCGCGGTTGGGGGCGGGGACCGTGGCCGCGATGCGCAGCTGGACCGCCACTCCGGACTTCATGTCGCAGGTGCCGCAGCCCCACAGGACGCCGTCCTCGTCGAGCCGCGAGGGGACGTTTCCGGCGATCGGGACCGTGTCGATGTGGCCGGCCAGGATCACCCGCTGCGCGCGCCCGAGGTTCGTGCGGGCGACGACGTTGTTGCCGAAGCGGTCGACCGTCAGCTGCGGCAGGGCGCGCAGGGCGGCCTCGATCGCGTCGGCCAGCGGCTTCTCGGTGCCGCTCTCCGAGGGGAAGTCGACGAGTCGCGCGGTCAGGCGTGCGGCGTCCAGCGTGAGGTCAAGCGGGTTATCGGCCATGCGGTCGACCCTAACCCGGCGAACCGCCCGTACGTCGCCGCGCGTTGTCCACACCTGCCTCATGCGCCCCGCCAGCCTCCAGTACCTTGTAGGCGTGCCGCACCCTCCCCCCTCATCCAAGCGTCGTGGCCGCCTCCTCCGGTTCGGGGCGGCCGTCGTGGTCCTTCTCGGGCTCGCGGGCTACCTCTCGGTGCAGTACCTCACCGGAGGCACCGGAGGCCCGGGCTGCGAGGTCGTCTCCGGCAAGGGCGACGGCGCGTCGTACCGGTTCACACCGGAGCAGGCGGTGAACGCGGCGACGATCGCGGCCGTCGGCACCGGGCGCGGCATGCCCGAGCGGGCGGTGACCATCGCGCTGGCCACCGCCCTCCAGGAGTCCGCCCTGCGCAACATCGACTTCGGCGACCGGGACTCCCTCGGCCTGTTCCAGCAGCGGCCCTCGCAGGGCTGGGGCACGCCGGAGGAGATCATGGACCCGGCCTACTCGGCGGGGATCTTCTACGAGCACCTGAACAAGGTCCCCGGCTACACGCGGCTGCCGCTGACCGTGGCCGCGCAGCGCGTGCAGCGCAGCGGCTTCCCGCAGGCGTACGCCAAGCACGAGCCGGACGCGACGCTGCTCGCCGCCGCGCTCACCGGGCGCTCCGGGGCCACGCTGGCCTGCCGGGGCCGCCCGGGTCCCACCCGGACCAGCGGACCCGACGCGGTGCGTGCCGCGCTCGTACGGGACTTCGGCCGGGACGTGGTGCAGGAGGCGGGCGCGGAGGTCGGGGGCAAGCCGTCGCCGACGCCCACCCCGAGCCAGGCCGCGAGCGGGGACGGGCGGACCGTGACGGTGCCCGTGCCCGACGACACGGCCGCAGGGCGCGGCGCGCGGCAGCGCGGCTGGCAGCTGGCGCACTGGGCGGTGGCCAACGCCTCCGCGCTGCACATCGAGCAGGTCTCCTACGGCGGCTGGCAGTGGACGGCCGGGATGACCGACAGCCGGTGGCGGACGGCGCAGACGCGGGGCGCCGCCGGAGCGGAGCGGGCGGCGGGCTCGGTCCTCATCACCACGACCGGGCGTTAGTACGGGCCCTCACCCCGACGTGTCACCCCTCCCAAGGGCGCCGGAAGCCCTTGGGAGCAAGGGCGGCAAGGGGTTTTGCCGTCGCCCTCCGACGGGCACCGAGTGCCCTTTGTCCGGTTTTACGCGTACCCGATAATGCGACGCGTTACCAACTCTTTACGTTGGCCCGCCGCAACCTTCGCGGACTTCGAGCGGTAGTCAGAGCGTCCGTTCCCTCCGTCGAAGGAGCAACATGTCCCTCCCCCTGACCCGCCGGATCGCCCGTGCCGCGCTGCTCCTCGCCGCGGGAGCGGCCGCCGGGGTCGGTGCGGCCGGAGCCGCCAGCGCTGCCCCCGAGCTGCCGGCCACCCCGAACCTCGGCGGGCTGACCGCCCTGGACGGGGTGAGCGTCGGCAACACCGTGGACGGCGCCGCGCAGCACGTCGCCGGGGTCGCGGGCGACACCGGTGGCAAGGTCGTGAAGCAGGCGACGCCGACGGCGCGGAAGGCGGCGGGCGAAGCGGCCGGGTCCGCCGGAGGCCTCCTCGGCGGCGCCACGAAGACGGCGGCCAAGGGCGGGCTGCCGACACAGTCCCTGCCGGTCTCCGGCCTGCCTCTCGGCTGAGCGCCCCTCGAACGGCCGACGGGGTCCGGGGTCTTCTCCCCGGACCCCGTCGGCGTACGGAGCCCGTCCGCGCGTCGAGGCGGGTACGGCCGTCGCGGACTACGCGGCCAGGCGCTCCACCGCGGCGCGGACCCGTTCGTCCGTCGCCGTCAGCGCGACGCGTACGAAGTCCGCGCCCGCCGGGCCGTAGAAGTCGCCGGGGGCGACCAGGATGCCTCGTTCGGCGAGGTGGGCGACCGTGGTCCAGCAAGACTCGTCGCGGGTGGCCCACAGGTAGAGGCTCGCCTCGCTGTGCTCGATGCGGAAACCGTGGGCGAGGAGGGCCCGGCGCAGGTCCGTGCGGCGGGCGGCATAGCGTTCGCGCTGCTCGCGGACGTGGGTGTCGTCGCCGAGCGCGGCCACGACCGCCGCCTGCGTCGGCGCCGAGGTCATCATGCCGCCGTGCTTGCGGATCTCCAGCAGAGGGCCGAGGACGGCCGGGTCGCCGGCCAGGAAGGCGGCGCGGTAGCCGGCCAGGTTCGAGCGCTTGGACAGCGAGTGGACCGCGACGATGCCCTCGTACGAGCCGCCGTTCACGTCCGGGTGCAGGACCGAGACCGGGTCCGCCTCCCAGCCCAGCTCCAGGTAGCACTCGTCGGAGAAGACCAGCACGCCGTGCTCGCGGGCCCAGGCGACGATCCTCTTCAGCTCCTCCTTGGGCAGCACCTGGCCCGTGGGGTTGGAGGGCGAGTTCAGCCACAGCAGCTTCAGGCCCGCCGGGTCCAGCTCCGTGGGGCCCGGCGCGCCGGCGCCCGGTGTCACCGAGTAGACGAGGTGCCCGGCGCCGGCCAGGCGGGCGCCGACCTCGTAGGTCGGGTAGGCCAGGCGCGGGTACGCGACCTTGTCGCCGGGGCCGAGGCCCAGTTGGGTGGGGAGCCAGGCGACCAGTTCCTTGGAGCCGACGATCGGCAGGACGTGCCGGTGGGTGACGCCCCGCGCGCCGAGGCGGCGCTCGACCCAGCCGGTGATCGCGTCACGCAGTTCGGCCGTGCCCCACACCGTCGGGTAGCCCGGGGAGTCCGCGGCCTCGATCAGCGCCTTCTGGATCAGGTCGGGGACCGGGTCCACCGGGGTGCCGACCGACAGGTCGACGATGCCGTCCGGATGGGCCGCGGCCGTCTTCTTGTACGGCTCCAGCTTGTCCCAGGGAAAGGCGGGGAGCCGGTCGGAGAGTGCGGACACGGGGATCAGGCTCACTTTCTGGTCCGGGAAACGCCTCGGTCCCGTGCGGCGGGCGGAGCGCTGGAGTGCGATCAGGCCGTACGGGACCGAGGCGGCGCGAAGGCGGGCCGCTCTTACTGGTTCTGCGGCGGCAGCGCGGCGATGATGGGGTGGTCGCGCTCGATCAGCCCCAGCTTGCTGGCGCCACCGGGAGAGCCGAGCTCGTCGAAGAACTCGACGTTGGCCTTGTAGTAGTCCTTCCACTCCTCGGGAGTGTCGTCCTCGTAGAAGATCGCCTCGACCGGGCAGACCGGTTCACAGGCACCGCAGTCGACGCATTCGTCCGGGTGGATGTACAAGGACCGCTGGCCCTCGTAGATGCAGTCGACCGGGCACTCCTCGATGCACGCCTTGTCCTTGACGTCGACACAAGGCTGCGCGATGACGTAGGTCACGCTGTCGTTCCTCCTCGATAGGGCGCTGGCGGGCCTCCACAGGCTCCGCCGCCTGGCGCGCGGGAGCGCGGCGTCGTCGATGCCCGCCCCTAGTATCTCCGTTCCGGGGCATGATCCGAACAGGAGGGGTGAACAGACCTGTGGAAATATCGGCTTCAGGACGCCTCGAGGTCCGAATCACCGCTGCTGACGTGGGCAAACGGGTCTCAATACGGCGCTTGAGCGAACCTGGCGCGCCGGGTGAGAAGTTCACCGACACGGTCGGAGTTCTCACATCATGGGACCACGGTGTGCTGCTGATCACACGAAAGAGTGGCGAGACCGTGCGGATCGCGGAGTCCTCCCTGGTCGCGGGCAAGGTCGTACCGGCCGCACCGGCCCGGAGGCGGGGCCCGGCGGCCACGTACGAGGAGCTCGCACGCGCGGCGGCGCGGGCCTGGCGGCCGGTAGAGAGCGAGCCGTTGGGCGAGTGGGAACTCCGGGCGGCAGTCGAGCAGGTGCCGCGCGAAGCGCGCCGACGGGGGGCGGTGGCCGGGCGACGGGCGGGCTTCACCCGCCGCGCCAATTCGGTGCTGCCGCTCGGCGATCCCGGACTTCCGCTCGACGCGGCCCTGGCCGCCGTACGACGCTGGTACGGCGAGCGCGGCCTGCCCGCGTACATCCAGACGGCCACCGGCGCCGACGGCACTCAGGAACTGCTGTGCGCGGAGCTGGAACGGCGGGGCTGGGTGCGCGAGGTGACCGCCGAGCTGTGGATCGGGGCGCTCGCGCCGGTCGCCGACCGGGCCGAGGGCTCCGGGGTCGTGCTGTCCCGCACGGCCGACGAGGCGTGGCTTGCGCGGTACCAGCGCAAGGGGGTGAGCGAGGTGGCCCTGAAGGTGCTCGGCAGCGGGCCGTCGGTGTGGTTCGCGACGGTGCCCGGTGAGGGCGGTGTCCCCGCGGCGATCGGACGGTGCGTCGTCGACGGCCGCTGGGCGTCCTTCGCCGCCGTCGAGGTGGATCCGGCGCTGCGGCGACGGGGGCTCGCCACCACCGTGCTCGCCGCGCTCGCCCGCAGGGCCCTCGACGAGGGCGCGTCGGCGGCCTGGCTCCAGGTCGAGAGCGGCAACGCCGCGGCGCGGGCGCTGTACGCCGGAATGGGCTTCGGCGCGCACCACGCGTACCACCACTACCGCGCACCGGAATCCGGCGACTGCGGCCACCCGCGGCCGTCACGGGCGGAGCCCGCGCCGGGGCTCCCGTCGGGACCCCCGCGAAACTCCGGCGCTCGTCCGTCGTAGGGATCGTCGTGAAAGGGCACGAGCCTGCTATGCGTCCCCTGCATCCGCCGTCTCCGGAACGGTCTGCCGCGGTGCGCCGGTGGTTCGGCGAGGAGGTGCGGTCCGAGCGGCCGGACCTCGCGACGCTGTGCCTGCTGGTGGGCGCGGCGGCCGACGGGACGCTGGACGAGGCCGGCATGGACGCGGCGCAGCTGGAGCTGGACCGGCTCGCGGGACAGCTGCCGTACCGGCCGGGCGGGCCGCGGGACTGGGCGCGGGCCCTGTGCGAACTGCTCGGCGAGCGGTACGGCTTCCACGGCTCGGCGGCGGACTACCAGCGACTGGAGTCGTCCCTGTTGCACGAGGTGCTGGTGCGGCGGCGCGGGCTGCCCATCCTGCTGTCGGTGGTGTGGATGGAGGTCGCGCGGCGGGCCGGGGCGCCGGTGTACGGGGTCGCGCTGCCCGGGCACTTCGTCGTGGGGTTCGGGGAGGCCGGGGAACAGGTGCTCGCGGACCCGTTCGACGGCGGCCGGGTGCTCACGGGGGCGGACGCCGAACTGCTGGTGGTCGGGGCGACGGGCGCGCCGCTCCACCCGTCGATGCTGGTGCCCGCCTCTCCCTCGGAGGTCGTGTCCCGGATCCTGAACAACATCCGGGCCTGGGCGGCCATACGGCCCGAGCGGTCGGACGTGGCGCTGTGGGCGGTGGAGCTGTCGCTGCTGCTGCCGTCGCATCCGGCGCGGCTGCGTTACGAGCGGGCGCAGTTGCTGGTGCAGCGCGGGGACTTCGTGGGCGGGGCCCGGGAGCTGGAGTCGTACGCCGATGTGCTGGGCGCGGTGGACGAGCCCGCGGCCGAGCAGGTGCGGGGGCAGGCGCGGGCCGCGCGGGCCCTGCTGAACTGAAGCCGGGCCGGGGGCGCTCGCGCGGCCGCCCGACGTACCCGGCGCGCGCTGCTACAGCCAGCCCTTCTCCCGTGCGATGCGCACCGCCTCCGTCCTGTTGCGCACCGCGAGTTTCTGGATCGCGGTCGACAGGTAGTTGCGGACCGTGCCCTGGGACAGGTGGAGGGCCGCGGCCAGCTCGGCGTTGGTGGAGCCGTCGGCCGCGGCGCGCAGGACCTCGCGCTCCCGGTCGGTCAGCGGGTTGGCGCCCTCGGCCAGCGCCGCCGCGGCCAGCGTGGGGTCGATGACCCGCTCGCCGCCGAGCACCTTCCGTACCGCCGCGGCGAGTTGCGCGGCCGGGGCGTCCTTGACCAGGAACGCGTCCGCGCCCGCCTCCATGGCGTTGCGCAGATAGCCGGGGCGGCCGAAGGTGGTGAGTACGACCAGTTTCACCGCGGGCAGTTCCTTGTGGAGCCGGGCGGCCGCCTCGATGCCGGTGCAGCCGGGCATCTCGATGTCGAGCAGGGCCACGTCGACGCCGTGGGCGTGCGCCGCCGCCACGACCTCGTCCCCGCGCGCCACCTGGGCGACGACCTCGATGTCCTCCTCGAGGCCGAGCAGGGCGGCCAGTGCCTCGCGGACCATCGACTGGTCCTCGGCCAGGAGGACCTTGATCGTTCGGCTCATGCCGGGGATCCTACGTCCGCCGGGGAGGCGAGAGGCACCCGGGCGACGAGCCGGAAGCCCCGCCCCGCGCGCGCCGCCTCCAGTTGCCCGCCCGTCTTCTCCAGGCGCTCGGCCAGGCCCGTCAGACCGTTGCCGGGGCCCTTGCCCACGCTGCCGGAGCCGCCCGAGCCGTTGTCCTCGACGCACAGTTCCAGGAACGGCCCGTCCAGGGTCTGGCGGCGCACCAGGTCGACGGTGCACCGGGTCGCGCCGCTGTGCCGTACGACGTTGGTGATCGCCTCGCGCAGCGCCCAGGCGAGCGCGGACTCGCTCTCCTCGGGGACGTCGTGCAGGTCGGGCTCGGCGGGCACGTCGGCGGCGACGTCGGCGGCGGTCAGTGCCACCTGGGCGCCCGCCAGTTCGGCGTGCAGGCGGAGGCGGCGGTAGCCGGTGACGGCCTCCCGGACGTCGACCAGGGCCTGGCGGCTGACCTGTTCGATGTCGGCGACCTGCTGGGCCGCCTTGTCGGGGTGGTCCGGCAGCATCCGGCAGGCCAGCTCGCTCTTCAGCGTGATCAGCGAGAGCGAGTGGCCGAGCAGGTCGTGCAGGTCGCGGGCGAGCCGCAGCCGCTCCTCGTTGGCGGCGAGCTGGGCCACGGTGGCGCGGGCCTTGCGCAGGTCGACCGTGGTGCGCACGAGTTGCCGTACGCCGGTCATCGCGAAGCCGACGAGCATCACCAGCAGGAACAGGGTCCACTCGCCCTCGGCGCCCGTGTGCCGGGCGACGAGCAGCATCACGGCCGTGGTCAGCGGGATCGTCCAGTAGGCGATCCGCAGCGGGTTCGTCGCGCCGCAGGCCACGGAGACGTACACGAACAGGCCGATCCACGGCGAGCCGAGGGTCAGGCACAGCACGACGGAGAGCGCGCCGAGCGCGGCGACGAGCCAGCCGACGACCGCCCCGGAGAACGGCCGGCCCATGTTCCGGTAGACCAGCGCCAGATAGGTCCCGGTGAAGGCCACGAGGCCCGCCCAGCCGGCCGCGCTGGCGACGGCCGTGTGGGCGCCCGAGACCAGGTCGTGCACCGGCGAGCTGAGGAAGATCAGCCAGGGCAGGATCCACACCAGTTTGCGCAGCGCCTCGCCCCCGTTCCGGGGCGGTTCCCCCATGCGCATCAGCCGGTCCGCCCGGGCTTCGCCGGGCCGCGCGTCTTCCGTCACGGCGCTCACGCCTTCAGCGTGTCCTTCCGGTACAGCCAGGCCGCGCCGCCCGCGAACAGGGCGAAGAAGACGACGAGGATGGCGATGTCCTTCGCGTGCGGGGCCTGGCTCTCCTCGATCGCCCGCCCCAGTGCAGCGTACGCGTGCGTGGGCAGCCACTCGGCGATGTCCTGAAGCCACCGCGGGAAGCTGGTCGAGGGCATCCACAGACCGCCGAGCATGGACAGACCGAAGTAGATGATCATCGTGATCGGGCGGACCGCGTCCCCGGTGGCGAGGTAGCCGATGGCGACGCCGAGCGCGGCGAAGACCAGGCTGCCGGCCCAGATCGCGCCGGTGAGGGCGAGCCACTGCCAGGCCTCCAGGCGGACCTGCTTGACGGCCGCGGCGACCACGAAGACGACGACGATGGACGGCAGGCTGACCACGGCGGCGCCGGCGGTCTTGGCGAGGACGTAGCCGCGCCCGGGCAGGGGGGTGAGGCGCAGCTGCCGTACCCAGCCGCTCTCGCGCTCCTTGGCGATGCGCTCGCTGTTGCCCATGAGCACGGCGGTGAGCGCGCCGAAGGAGGCCATGGAGACCATCATGTACGTCGGGACGGTCAGGCCGGTGCCGTCGACCTTGGTGACGCCGTCCGCCTTGCCCGCGATGATCAGGAAGAGGATCGAGGGGTAGAGCACCGAGAAGAACAGGAACTTGCGGTTGCGCAGGGCGCGGGCGAGCTCCAGCCGGATCAGACTGTTCACGACTGCCTGGCCTCCTCGGCCTCGGTGATGGCGACGAAGGCCTGCTCGAGCCCGAGCCCGGCGACTTCGAGGTTGCGGGGGTAGACGCCGAGCCCGTACAGGGCGTGCACGGTCGCGTCGGCGTCGGAGGACTGGATGCGGACGGTCTGGCCGCTCACGCTCATCGAGGTCAGGAAGGGCAGATCGCGCACGGCGGCCTCGTCGATGGGGCCCTCGAGGTCGAAGGAGACGCGTCGCGCCCCCGCCTTCGCCTTGATCTCGGCGGCCGTGCCGTCGGCCAACAGCCGTCCCCGGTGCAGCACCAGCACCCGGTCGGCGATGGCGTCGGCCTCCTCCAGGTAGTGCGTGGCGAACAGGACCGCGCGGCCCTGGTCGGCCTGTTCGCGCATGGTGGCCCAGAAGGCCTGGCGGGCGGAGACGTCCATGCCGGTGGTCGGCTCGTCCAGCACGATGAGGTCGCTGTCGCCGGCGGTGGCCAGGGCGAAGCGGACGCGCTGGGCCTGCCCGCCGGAGAGCTTGTTCACCTTGCGGTCGGCGATCTGGGAGATGCCGGCCCGGGCCAGCACGTCGGCGGTCTTGTACCGCTTGGGGTGCAGGTCGCAGGCGAGCCGCACCAGTTCGGCGACGGTGACGTCCTCCATCAGCCCGCCGCTCTGCAGCATGGCGCCCACGCGCCCGGCGACGATCGCCTCGCGCGGACTGGTGCCGAAGACGCTGACGGCGCCGCTGTCGGGCTGCCGGAGGCCGAGCAGCAGGTCGAGGGTGGTCGACTTGCCGGCGCCGTTCGGGCCGAGCAGGGCCACGGTCTCGCCCGGACGCAGGGCGAGGGTCAGCCCGTCCACGGCCCGTACGTCCCCGTAACTCTTGGTCACCTGGTCGAACCCCACCACCGTGGCGGCGCCGGCTCGCTCCGCTGTTGTCGTCATGGCCGCCATGCTGGCGGACGGGCAGGGATGCCGGGCAGTGTCGCGGGTCCTGACTGGCGGATGACAGATGTCATACGGCCCCTGCAGCAGAAGAGGGCACCCGGCGGGTTCCGGGCACCCCTGACCGTGACGGCCTCTTCTCAGTCCTCGTTGTTCAGCATCCCCGTGTTCCGGTATCTATGGAATAGCTAGTACCGTCCCACCAGATTTCGCCGACCGCCGAAACACAGTTGTTCGCCGTGCCGGTCACACCGACCGGGGCAAGTGCATGCAGATTCCTGTCCGAGTCGGATTGTTGACCATGCTGACCTTGCAAGAGCAAGATCACATCATCACTGCCTTGCAAATCGCAACTCTGTTTAAGGCAGGGCTCGTTGACACCCCGAACGATCAGTTGCATACAACGAGGGGACACCCTCTGTCAGCTGGGTGCCCCCTCTGGGTCGCGCTCGATCAGCTCGGGTTCGTGTCGATGGTGGCGTCCCGGCTGCTCTTGCTCAGCAGGGCCTGCCGCAAAGCGACATATACGTCCTGGGCGGTGACGGCAGTCTTCTTCCCGGTGCCCCGGGTGATCAGCACGCCGTCGAAGGCATGCCCGTAGAGCTCCTTGAGCGCCTTCAGGTCGGGGCTGTCGACGAGCTTGCCGTTCACGGCCTTCACCCCGAGGAACTTCCACAGGGAGTTCTGCGGGCTGAACTCGATGAAGTGCGTGGCGTCCGTCCTCGCGATGACGTTGCCGGACATCGCGGGCTCCGCGAACTCCTTCATCATCCGGTCGACCTCGGCGTTCGGGACCGTCGGCTGCCGGGTGATCGTGGGCAGCTGGGCCGGCGTGGCCGTGCCCGTCTCCACCTGCGTGCGGTACGCCTGCTGGACCAGCCGGGTCGAGCCGCCGACGTCGATGCCCTTGCCCGGCTTGCCGTAGACGGCGACGGCCTTGCCGGACTGGAACTTGATGCCGCCCTCGGTCATCGACCCGTCGCCGCCCGAGACGCTCTGCAGGGCGACCTGGAGCTTCTCCTCGTCGACCGGCATCCGCGGTTCGATCACCCGGTGGTTGCCGAACAGCGAGCCGATCACCGACACGGGGTTGTAGTCGCTCGTCGCGGCCGAGCTGGCTGTGGCCTGGGTGTCGAACTGGAGCCCGGCCTGGTCGGGCTTGAGGGTGACGTTCCTGCCCTCGACCGACAGCTTCAGCGGCTGGTTCACCCGGCCGCCGAAGGCGTCGTCGAGCTTCTTGACCGCGTCGTCGCGGGTGCCGCCGCCGATGTCGACGCCGAGCACGGTGGTGCCCTTGGGCACGTCGGAGTGGTTCATCAGCAGCCCGGTGCCGTAGGCGACACCGGCGACGACGATCACGGCACCGCAGAGCAGGACGAGCTTGTTGCGGCCCTTCTTCTTGGCCTTGGGCGCGGCGGGGGCCGCGGCGGCGCTCTGCGGGGCCGGCTCGGACAGCCCCGGCGGCATGTGCGCCTGCGGCCCGCTCCAGTCGGCCTCCGGCCCGAACGGCGAGTCGGGGCCGGGCTGGATCACGGGCATGCCGCTGGTGACGGTGTTCCCGGAGACGTTGTCCGGCCGGGCGCCGTAACCGGGGGTGCCAGGCGCCGGAACCTGCTGCTGCGGGGTGAGGACCGCGGTGTCGTCGCTCAGAACGCCGCCGGAGCGCGCCATGTGCGCGCCGTGTGCACCGGCCGGGTGTCCCGCGCCCGCGGCGGGACCCGCGGGTGCGCCGACCCCGGGCGGCCGCAGCGGTCCGTCGCCGGTGACGGGGCCGCCCGTCGGGCCCGTGGGGCCCTGCGGGCCGCCCGGCACGCGGGGGGTGCCCGGACCGCCCAGGCCGCCGGTGCCGCTCGGGCCGCTTTGGCCGTCGCGTCCGCCGGGCCCGTTGTCGGAGAAGTACGCAAGGTCCTCGCGGCGCGGCTCGTCGCCGGGGCGGGGGCCGCCGGAGAGCGGGCCCGCGGCCAGCGCATCGGTGACGTCGAAGGACCCGGTGCCGCCGCCGTGGCCGGGGGCGACGGGGCCGCCGGTGACCCCGGGCAGCCCGGCGCCGTTGGTGGAGCCGGGGCGGGAGCCGTTGGCCGCGCCGGGCACGTTCATGGAGCCGACCACGCCTCCGGGGCGGGCCCCGCCGGAAGAGCCCGGAACGGAGGAGCCGGCGCCCGAGGGCCCGGGCACGGAGGTTCCCGAACCGTTCGCCGCGGGTGCGCCCGAACCGCCCGGCATTCCCTCGCCGTTGGTGGAGCCGCCGCCCTGACCGCCTTTGTTCGCCTGGGGCTTGCGGGGCGCGAACCAGTCGCTGGTCACCTTCTCCTCGGCCGGTGCCGCGGGTTCGGCGGGCGGCTCGACGGCGGCCTCGGGCGCCGGCGCGGGCGGCTG
This sequence comes from Streptomyces sp. NPDC001204, assembly GCF_053598035.1. Lineage (NCBI taxonomy): Bacteria > Bacillati > Actinomycetota > Actinomycetes > Kitasatosporales > Streptomycetaceae > Streptomyces > Streptomyces sp. NPDC001204. Next base: position 332,979 of record NZ_JBSFJL010000001.1, read on the forward strand.
CTGGGCCTCGCCGCCGGTGTCCTGGGCGCTGTTCTCGGATCCCTCCGAGGAGACGGGCGTACGCACGACGACCGGCGGGATCGGCCGGGATCCGGGGATGTTGATCCGGATCCGGGTCGTCAGCGTGGTCTCCGTCTTGCGTTCCTCGGGCTGCGTGGCCGAACGGCCCGCGTCCGCACGGTCGTCGGAGACCGCCGGGATTCCGTACGGCGGGGTCCCCGAGGGGTAGGCGGCTCCGCCGTGCCCGTTGGGCCCGGACGACGGAGTGTCAGTTTCACGACTCAAGGCAGGTTCTCCCGATTGGCTCCGCCGCACGTTACGACCTCAGTGCGGGCGGCTCGGCGGCGCGCGCACCACCATACTGGCCACTCCGGGCCCTTATCCCAGGACCGCTGGGTAAACCCCCACAGGACACGCACCGGCCCCACGGGAAGAAGTGGTACGTCACTTGCCAAGTCGGGCGTCGCGGTCGTGCCGTTGCCGCCCCGGCGCGAGGGTGGCGCAGATCACAGCAACGGCCATGCCGCCGAGCAGAAAGAGATAGGAGCCGCTCTCGGCCGCGAAGAAGAAGTCGCCTTCGGGGCGGCTGGAGGTGAGCACGAACACGGTGATGATCCAGCCGGCCGCGCCCGCCACGGCCCCGCCCCGGCTGCGCGCGGCCCGCGCCCCGCCCAGGAACAGCCCGGCGGCGCCCGCGAGCGCGAGCAGCAGCCCGCCGGGGAACCAGGCGGCCTGCACCAGGGCGCCCGCGACCGCGACCACCGCGCCGAGCAGGAAGAGCCCGAGATACGCGGCGGCCCGCCCCGCGGAGGGCGGCTTGAGGGGCTGCGCGAGCATCGGACCCCCTCCCCCTGAACTCATGAAGCCTCCTTCTCGGCCCCGGCGAACAGATCGACCCCGGCGAACAGGTCGGTCTCCCGCTCCCCCTTCCCGGCTCCGGGTTCCCCGCGCACCAGCTCGTAGAACTCGGTGGTGAAGACCGGCTGGGCGAGCTGGTTGGACAGGGCGAAGTACGGCTCGGCCATCTCGATCTGGGTGGCGTGCGCGGCCATCGCGGCGACCTTGGCGGCGGCGTGGGCGCTGCCGTCGACCGCCGTGGTGACGCGCTCGTCGCCGACGACTCCGGGAACGTCGCCGATCGCCGCCGGCTCGTCGAACGGCAGCCCCGGCAGGTCGTCCCTCAGCCGTGCGAAGGCGGCCTCGGCGACCGGACGCGGGACGCGGTTCCAGTACACCTTGGCGATCCGCCAGGGCTCGCCGAGGTCGGGGCGTACGGCGGGATCGGCGGCCAGGTCGGCGGCGCGCATCGCGATCCGGTGGGCCTGGATGTGGTCGGGGTGGCCGTAGCCGCCGTTGTCGTCGTAGGTGACGAGGACCTGCGGGCGCACCTCCCGGATCACGGCGACGAGGTGCTCGGCGGCGCTGTCGAGGCCGGCCTGCCACAGGCAGTCCGGGTCGTCGTTGTCGGCGAGCCCCATCATCCCGGAGTCCCGGTACCGCCCGGCCCCGCCGAGCAGCCGGAAGTCCTCGACTCCGAGCTCCCGCATGGCCGCGGCCAGCTCCTGCCGCCGGTACGCCCCGAGCCCGGCCGACCCCTCCAGGTGCCGCAGCTCCTCCGGGATGACCTCGCCCAGCTCCCCGAGCGTGCAGGTCACCAGCGTCACCAGGGCGCCCTCGGCCGCGTACCGCGCCATGGTCGCGCCGTTGTTGATCGACTCGTCGTCGGGATGCGCGTGCACCAGCATCAGCCGCCGAGCGGCCCGTTCCGTCATGGGGTCAACCCTACGAGGGGCCGGGCCCCGCCCCCGGCGCGGGCCGCCGGAGTCCCGGCGAAGCTGTCATATGCATGTCGTAAGTTGGGGGGCATGTCGTCGCAGCCGCAGTACAGCGCTCCGGTCCCGCCCGCGTCACCGGCACCCACGTCTTCCCGGCGTCCCGGTGCCGTCCCGGTCGTCGCGCTTGTGGCGGGCCTTCTGGTCGGCGGGGGCGCCGTGGGCGCGGTGTGGGCTCTGAGCGATGACGGCCGGTCCACCGCGAACGCCCCGGCGGACGACGCGCGCGACGCGTGCCGCGCCCTCAGCGGATTCGACGAGTCGAAGTACGGCGCGAAGGGACCGGAGGGCGACATCGCGTTGAACCGGTTCGCCGCGGCCGGTGTGCTCTCGGCGTCGGCGGCCGCGGGCGACAAGCGGTACGAACCGCTCGCCGAGAGCATCCGGCGAGCGCAGACGCTCCATGCACAGACCTTCGGCTTCGGCAAGGAAGTGAAGGAGGAACTGGCGAAGGCACGGGACGCCTGCGGCGACCTCTGACCCTGAACCCGGTTCCGATCCGGAACCCGGCCCCGGCGGGGCCGGGCGAGCGGGGCGCCGGACGACCTCAGAACTTGAAGTTGCCGATCATCCCCGCGATGTTCGTCGTGAGTTCGCTGATCGTGGGGGCGACCGTGGAGGACGCCAGGTAGAAGCCCAGGAGCATGCACACGACCGCATGGCCGGCCTTGAGGCCCGACTTCTTGATCAGCAAGAAGACGATGATCGCCAGCAGCACCACCGCCGAAATCGAGAGTGCCACGGCGGTTCACCTCCAAAGATCCCAGGACGCGGGGGGTGTCGGGGGTATCGGGGGTCGTCGGACTATGAGGGTCAGATAAATCCACACAGCGGGCAGCAGGTTCATACCCACTATGCGCTAACGATCATAACTATCCGCACGCGCGCATCGGTCGGCGCACGGCCGCACAAGGGGGCGCATGGCCAATATGGTCATGGCATGACGACCGAGCCTGTCTCCTTCCCCCGACGGCACGCGCGCACCCAGCGGTTCACGCTCGGCGCGCCGCGCGCGTTCACCGTGGCTCCCGACGCCTCCCGCGTGGTGTTCCTGCGCTCCGGATCCGGCACCGACCGGGCCAACTCCCTTTGGGTGCTCGACCTTGGCGACGGCACGGAGCGCATGGCCGCCGACCCGCGCACCCTCCTCGGCGGCGCCTCCGAGCACCTCTCGGCCGAGGAACGGGCCCGCCGCGAACGCAGCCGCGAGGGCGGCGCGGGCATCGTCGGCTACGCCACCGACACCGCCGCGGAGCTGGCGTCTTTCGCCTTGTCAGGGCGGCTTTTCACGGCCGAGCTGCAAGCGGGTACGGCACGCGAACTGCCCGTCCCCGGACCGGTGATCGACCCTCGTCCGTCCCCCGACGGACGGCACGTCGCCTACGTCACCGACGGGACCCTGCGGGTGGTGGGTGCCGAGGGAGACGGCGACCGGGCGCTCGCCGAACCGGAGTCCGAGGGCGTCGCCTACGGCCTCGCGGAGTTCATCGCGGCCGAGGAGATGCACCGTTCCCGCGGCTTCTGGTGGGCGCCGGAGTCGGACCGGCTGCTCGCGGCGCGCGTGGACGACACGCCGGTGCGACGGTGGTGGATCTCCGATCCGGCGCATCCCGGGCGGGAGCCGAGCCGCGTCCCCTACCCGGCCGCCGGCACCCCCAACGCGGACGTACAGTTGTTCGTGTTCGGCCTGGACGGGACCCGCACGGAGGTCCTCTGGGACCGGTCCCGTTACCCGTATCTGGCTCATGCGCACTGGTCAGCGGCAGGGGCGCCACTGATTCTCGTACAGGCGCGCGACCAGCGCAGCCAGCTGTACCTGGCGGTGGACCCGGAGTCCGGCGCGACCCGTATGGTGCACGCGGACGAAGATCCAGATTGGCTTGATCTTTTCCCCGGGGTACCGTGCTGGTCCCCCTCCGGGCAGCTCGTGCGGCTCGCCGACGAGGGCGGCGCGCGGGTGCTGGCGGTCGGTGAACGACCGCTCACGGGAGCGCAGTTGCACGTGCGGGCCGTGCTGGACGTGTCGGACGACGACGTGCTGGTCTCCGCCTCGGCCGGCGAGGAGGCGGCCGAGCCGGAGACCGGTGAGGTGCACGTCTACCGGGTCAACGAACTCGGTGTGGAGCGCGTGAGCCAGGAGCCCGGTGTGCACACCGCGGTGCGCGCCGGCGGCGTGGCCGTCCTCGTCTCCGCCACGCTCGACCGGCCGGGCACCCGGGTGCGGGTGGTGCGCGAGGGCCGGACGGTGGCCACCATCCGCTCCCACGCGGAAGATCCCGGTTTGTCCCCGCGCGTGACCCTCACCCAGGGGGGCGCACGCAGAATCCCGTGCGCCGTGCTTATGCCTACGGACTACCCCCGTGACACTGCCGCCTCCGCCCCCCTGCCCGTCCTCCTCGACCCCTACGGCGGCCCGCACGGCTCCCGCGTGGCGGCCGCGCACAACGCGCACCTCACCTCCCAGTGGTTCGCCGACCAGGGCTTCGCGGTGGTCGTCGCCGACGGCCGCGGCACCCCGGGCCGCTCCCCCGCCTGGGAGAAGGCCGTCCACCACGACTTCACGGTCACCCTCGACGACCAGATCGAGGCCTTGCGGGACCTTGCCAAGACGTATCCGCTCGACCTCGGCCGGGTGGCGATCCGCGGCTGGTCCTACGGCGGCTACCTGGCCGCCCTGGCCGTACTGCGCCGCCCGGACGTCTTCCACGCGGGCATCGCGGGCGCCCCGGTCAGCGACTGGCGCCTGTACGACACCCACTACACCGAGCGGTATCTGGGCGACCCGGAGCAGGCTCCCGGGGTGTACGCCCACAGCTCCCTGGTCACCGACGACGGGCTGTCCTCGCCCGCCGAGCCGCACCGGCCGCTGATGATCGTGCACGGTCTGGCCGACGACAACGTGGTGGTCGCCCACGCCCTGCGGCTGTCCTCCGCCCTGCTCGCCGACGGGCGCCCGCACGAGGTGCTGCCGCTGTCCGGGGTCACCCACATGACTCCGCAGGAGCAGGTCGCCGAGAACCTGCTGCTGCTCCAGGTGGACTTCCTCAAACGCTCCCTCGGGCTCGGCTGAGCGCCGGCGGGACACCGCACAGGGACATGGGGCCGTGGGCGCGCGACACGCCGCCCCGGCCCCGTACGGGCCGTGAACGCGGTCACGGCGCCCTGGTGCCGCTGCCCTGTCCCCCGGTGTCCCGCTCCTCCGGCGGCACCACCTGGAGCTCCGCCGCGTAGTGGCACGCCGAGGGGTGCACCGCCGGCCCGGTGTCGTGCCGGAACTCCGCGGGCACCGCCAGCTCCGGCACCTCCAGCGTGCAGCGCTCCCGCGCCTTCCAGCAGCGGGTGCGAAAGCGGCAGCCGGAGGGGATGTTCGTCGGGGACGGCACATCTCCCGAGAGGATGATCCGCTCCCGGCGTTCCCGTGCCCCCGGGTCCGGCACGGGAACGGCGGACAGCAGCGCCTGGGTGTAGGGGTGCGTCGGATGGTCGTAGATCTGCTCGTCGGTGCCGATCTCGACGATCCGCCCGAGGTACATGACCCCCACCCGGTCGGAGATGTGCCGCACGATCGACAGGTCGTGCGCGATGAAGACGTAGGACAGGTCGAACTCGTCCTGAAGCCGCTCCATCAGGTTGATCACCTGGGCCTGCACCGAGACGTCGAGCGCGGAGACCGGCTCGTCGGCGACGATGATCTCGGGACGCAGGGCCAGTCCCCGCGCGATGCCGATGCGCTGGCGCTGGCCGCCGGAGAACTGGTGCGGATAGCGGTTGATGTACTCCGGGTTGAGGCCGACGACATCCAGCAGCTCCCGCACCCTGCGCCGCCGGTCGCCCTTGGGGGCCGCCTCGGGGTGGATCTCGTACGGCTCGCCGATGATGTCGCCCACCGTCATACGGGGGTTGAGCGAGGTGTACGGGTCCTGGAACACCATCTGGATGTTGCGGCGCACCGCCTTCAGCGCCCGGCCGGACAGCCGGGTGATGTCCTCGCCCCGGTAGCGGATCTCGCCCGCGGTGGGCCGCTCCAGGTTGCACAGCATCTTCGCGACCGTGGACTTGCCGCAGCCGGACTCGCCCACGATGCCGAGCGTTTCGCCCCGGGCCAGGGTGAAGTCGACGCCGTCGACGGCCTTGACCGCCCCGATCTGCTTCCTGAACAGGACGCCCCGGGTGAGCGGGTAGTACTTGACGAGCCCGCTGACCTCCAGGATCGGCTCGGCCGTCCGCTCAGCCGTCCGCTCTGCCATCCAGGCACTCCCTCCAGAAGTGGCAGGCGCTCGCGCGGCTTTCGGAGACCTCGTACAGGGGCGGTACGTTCGTGCGGCACACGTCCCGGGCCATGGGGCAGCGCGGGTGGAAGGCGCAACCGGGCGGGATCGCCTGGAGGTTGGGCGGCAGGCCCTTGATGGCGTAGAGCTCCCGGCCCTTGTGCCCCAGGCGCGGGATCGAGTCCAGCAGGCCCTTGGTGTACGGGTGGGCGGGCGCCTTGTAGATGTCGTGCACCGGCGCCGACTCCACGATCCGGCCCGCGTACATCACCGCGATCCGGTCGGCGACGTCGGCGACCACGCCCAGGTCGTGGGTGATGAGGACGAGCCCCATGCGGTACTCGCGTCGCAGTTCGGCGAGCAGGTCCATCACCTGGGCCTGGACGGTCACGTCGAGAGCCGTGGTCGGCTCGTCGGCGATGATGAGCGCCGGTTCCAGGGCCAGCGCCATGGCGATCATGATGCGCTGGCGCATGCCGCCGGAGAACTGGTGCGGGTAGTCGCGGACGCGCTGCCGTGCCGCCGGGATGCGCACCCGGTCCATCAGCTCCACGGCCCTGGCGCGCGCGTCCTTGCGGGACATGCCCCGGTGCACGACGAACATCTCACCGAGCTGGTCGCCGACGGTCAGCACCGGGTTCAGCGCGGACAGCGCGTCCTGGAAGATCATCGCCATCTCGGCGCCCCGGATCCGCCGCCGCTCGTCCTCCTTCAGTTGCAGCAGGTCCCTGCCGCGGAAGAGGATCCGCCCGCCGCTGATCCGGCCGGGCGGCACGTCGAGGATGCCCATGACCGCCTGCGCGGTCACGGACTTGCCGGAGCCGGACTCCCCGAGGACGGCGAGCGTCTCCCCGGAGTCCACCTCGTAGCCGACTCCGTTGACGGCGTGGACGACCCCGTCCCGGGTCCGGAACTCCACGTGCAGATCACGGACTTCGAGCAGCATGGCGCCGTCACCTCAGCTTCGGGTCGAGGGCGTCGCGCACCGCGTCGCCGAGCATGATGAACGCCAGGACCGTGATCGCCAGCGCCCCGGCGGGCCACAGCAGCGCGTGCGGGGCGTTGCGGACGTACGGGGAGGCGGCGGAGATGTCGATGCCCCAGGAGACGCTGGGCGGCTTCAGCCCGACGCCGAGGTAGGACAGGGTGGCCTCCAGCGCGATGTACGTGCCGAGCGCGATGGTGGCGACGACGATCACCGGGGCGACGGCGTTGGGCGCGATGTGCCGCAGCAGGATGCGGGAGCTGGAGGCGCCCAGGGCGCGGGCGGCCTGGACGTAGTCGAGCTGTTTGGCGGTGATGACGGAGCCGCGCGCGATCCGGGCGATCTGCGGCCAGCCGAGCAGCACGATGAACCCGACGACCGGCCAGACGGTGTTGCTCGGCACGACGGACAGCAGGACGAGACCGCCGAGGACGACGGGGATGGCGAAGAAGATGTCGGTGGTCCGGGACAGCACGGCGTCCCCGGCGCCGCCGAAGAATCCGGCGATCCCGCCCAGCACCGAGCCGAAGAGCGCCACCCCGAGCGTGGCGCACACGCCGACCGTGACGGACGCGCGGGTGCCGTAGACGGTGCGCGTGTAGACGTCGCAGCCCTGGCCGTCGAAGCCGAAGGGGTGGCCGGGCGCGGGACCGTCCTGGGCTCTGGCCAGGTCGCAGGTGAGCGGGTTGCCCGAGGCGATCAGGGACGGCCGGATCGCGATGACGACCAGGAAGCAGATCACCAGCGCGGAGAGGATGAAGACGGGGTTGCGGCGCAGGTCGCGCCAGGCGTCGGACCACAGGGACCGGGGCTTGCCCTCCGGCCCGCCCGGCGCCCGCTCCAGCGTCGTCGCCTCGCTCGCCGCGAGGTCCATCGCGCCGCCCATCCCGGTCCCGGCGATGACGCGCTCGGGCTCCTGCGACTGCTCAGGCATAGCGGATCCTCGGGTCGAGTACGGCGTACAGCAGGTCCACGAGCAGGTTGGCGACCAGGAAGACCAGGACGAGGACCGTCACGAAGCCGACGACGGTCTGGGTGTTCTGCCGCAGGATGCCCTGGTAGAGCTGGTAGCCGACGCCGTGGATGTTGAAGATGCGCTCGGTGACGATGGCGCCGCCCATCAGCGCGCCGATGTCGGTGCCGATGAAGGTGACCACGGGGATCAGGGAGTTGCGCAGCAGGTGCCGGACGACGACCCGGCGCCGGGGCAGTCCCTTGGCGACGGCCGTGCGCACATAGTCCGAGCGCCGGTTCTCGGCGATGGAGGTACGGGTCAGCCGGGTCACGTAGGCGAGGGAGACGGAGGCGAGGACCAGGCCGGGCACGATCAGCTCGCCGAAGGCCGCCGCGGGGGACACCGAGGGTCTGATCCAGCCCCACTGGACGCCGAAGAGCAGTTGCAGCAGCAGACCGGTGACGAAGGTGGGGACGGAGATGACGACGAGGGTGAGGACCAGGACCGAGGTGTCCACGGGCCGGCCCCGGCGCAGTCCGGTCAGCACGCCCAGGGTGATGCCGACGACGATCTCGAAGAGGATCGCGACGACGGTCAGCCGGATGGTGACGGGGAACGCCGACGCCATCAGCTGTGTGACGGGCTGTCCGTTGAACGCGGTGCCGAAGTCGCCGGTGAAGACGTTGCCCATGTAGGTCGCGTACTGCTGCCACAGCGGTTTGTCGAGGCCGAACTCCCGTCTGAGCTGGGCGGCCGTCGCGGTGTCGCAAGCGCGCTCGCCGCACAGTCCGGCGATGGGGTCGCCCATCACGTTCACCATCAGGAAGATCAGCAGGGTGGCCCCGAAGAACACCGGGATCATCTGGAGCAGCCGCCTGGCGACATACCGTCCCATGCCGGATCAGCCGACCTTGATCTCGTCGTAGACGGGGACGCTGAACGGGTTGAGCGCCACGTCGTGCAGCCGGTCGGAGTAGCCGGCGCTGCCGTTCTGGTACCACAGCGGGATGGCGGCCATGTTGTCCCGTACGACGCCCTCGGCCTGCTGGAAGAGGCCGATCGCCCGGGGCCTGTCGGTCTCGGCGTTGGCCCGGTCGACGAGGTGGTCGAACTGCTTGTCGGACCACTTGCCGTCGTTGGAGGAGGCGTCCGTGTAGTACAGCGGTTGCAGGAAGTTCTGGATCAGCGGGTAGTCCATCTGCCAGCCGGCCCGGAAGGGTCCGGTCATGCGGTGCCGGCCGATCTGGTTGCGGAAGTCGGCGAAGGTGCCGACCGGGTTGCCGACGCACGCCCTGTCGTTGCCGAGCACGTTGTTGATGGAGTTGCACACGGCGTCCACCCACTGCTTGTGCGAGCCCGTGTCCGCGTTGTACGTGATCCTCACCTGGCCGCCGGGGAGTCCGCCGCCCTCCTGGACCAGCTTCCTGGCCCCGGCGGGGTCGTAGTCGCAGGCACGGCCGCACAGGCCCGGCTTGAAGCCGCCGGCCGTGCCGAGGACCGGTGAGGTCCAGTCGGTGGCCGGGGTGCGGGTGTTCCGGAAGATGGTCTCGGTGATCTGCTTGCGGTTGATGGCCATGGACAGGCCGGTGCGGACCTTGCGCGCCCCGGCGGTGTTCCACTTCGGGTCGTAGAACGGGAAGGCGAGGGTCTGCAGGATGCCGGCCGGGCTGTTGATGTAGCGGCCGGCCAGGTCGGTCCGCACGTTCTTGAGCTGGCCGGCGGGGATGTCGTCGACGAGGTCGAGGTTGCCGGCCAGCACGTCGGTGTACGCGGTGTTGCTGTCGGTGTAGACCACCAGGGTCACGCCGTCGTTCCGGGCCTTGTCCGGACCGGGGTAGCCGTCCCACTTCCTGAGGGTCATCTGCGCGCCCTTGGTGTACGACTCGATGGTGTACGGGCCGTTGCCCACCGGCTTGTCCAGCCAGGCGGCGTGGTGGGTGAAGAAGGCGCGGGGCAGCGGGGCGAAGGCGGCGTATCCGAGGGTGTCGGGGAAGGTGGAGAACTTCTGGTCGAGGGTGACGGTGAAGGTGCGCGGGCCGGTGACCCTCAGCCCGGAGAGGGTGTCGGCGCTCTGCTTTCCACTCCCGGGGTGGACCTTGCCGTAGCCCTCGATGTAGCCGAAGAAGTAGGCGTTCCTCTGGTTGTTCCGCAGGCTCGCGCCGTAGTTCCAGGCGTCGACGAAGGACCTGGCGGTGATTGGTTCACCGTTGCTGAACCGCCGGCCGTTCCTGACGGTGATGGTGAAGTGCCGCGAGTCGGTGGTGTCGATGCGCTCGGCGAGCATGTTCTCGGCCTTGGCGGTCTTCGGGTTGTACCGCTTCAGCCCGCGGAAGATCATGTCGAGCACCTTGCCGCCCTGCACCTCGTTGGTGTTGGACGGTTCCAGCGGGTTCTGCGGGTCGCCCCAGGAGGCGGTCAGCGCCTTGGCGCCGACGCCCGCGCCCCCGCCCCCGCAGGCGGCGAGGACGAGCACGGCCCCCACCGCTCCCGCGGTAGCGCGCGCGACTCCACGCATGGGTGCCTCCTCGGGATGCGGTGACCTGAGACATGTCAGCACATAAGCCGCATATCACGCGGTCGCCGCACCGGGCACTCCCGCCGGACGGGTGGCAGGGCCCGCGGAGGACCCACTACGTCATCGGCCGGGTCTTCGGCGTCCTCGGCTCGCTCAGGCGAAGGCCGGGTACGGGTCCGTCGCCAGTCGCGCGTGGAGGTGGGTGTCGTCGTACGTGCCGGGCGCACCCGAGGCGGGCAGAAAGCCGCGCAGCACGCCCTCGTACACGAAGCCGCAGCGGTCGGCGACCCGGCAGGAGGCCGTGTTGCCGACGGCGTGCCCCAGATCGATGCGGTGCAGGCCGAGCTGTTCGAAGCCCCAGCGGACGCACAGCTCGACGGCCCGGGTCATCGTGCCGCGGCCGCGTGCCTCAGGCAGGAGCCAGTACCCGACCCCGGCGTGGCCCATACGGGGCTCTATCTTGTGGAGTTCCACGCTGCCGAGCACCTCTCCGGTGGCCGCGTCGGTGACGCAGTACGGCGCGAACGTGCCCTGTTCGAGAAGCGCGGCGCGCCTGGCGATGAAGGCCAGCGCTCCGGCCTCGTCCATGGGCATGGGCTGGGCGCCGGACCAGCGCCGCGACTCGGCGTCGTTCAGGCCCTTCAGCAGGGCCGGCACGTCGTCCTCGCGCCAGGCCCGCAGGCGCAGGCCGAAGCCGTCGAGTTCCGTGTACGGCAGGGCGTTCGCCGCCGCGGTCTCCGTCATGGGGTGCTCCTTGGGGACAGTAGGGAACCGGTCCGCCCGGCACGCGGACGTCACCCGGCGCGCGGACGTCGCCCGGCGTCACGGGTGCTCGCCGGGCGGTGCGGGATCCGCTCCGTCCGGCGCGGCGTCGGCGTGCTCCCCGGCCGGCTCGGGGCGGGCCACCAGCTCCACTTCGAAGCCGTCGGCGTTCTCCAGGTAGGCGGCGTAGTGCCGGGGACCGCCGGCGTACGGGTGACGGTCGGCGAACATCAGCGTCCAGCCGTGCCGGGACGCTTCGGTGACCAGGGCGTCGAGCCCGTGCCGGGTGGGCACATGGAACGCCAGGTGGTTGAGGCCGGGGCGGAGCCGGTCGTGCCGGGCCCCGCGGAGGGCCGGGGACCGCTCGATCACGAGGTAGGTGTCACCCGACCGCCAGCTCACCCCCGCCGGCCAGTCCTGGTACGGCGACCAGCCGAGCCGTTCCAGGAGCCAGCCCCAGCAGGCGCGGGCGCGCTCCAGGTCGGCCACCCAGAGCTCGATGTGATGCAGTGTCACCCAGCGGCTCCCCTTCTCCGGCGCTCCGTGACGTTGCCCGCCGCCCAGGAAACGGCCGGCGCATACGGCTGGTTCCCGGCACCGTCCTGCGGTACCGGGAACCAGTCGGGGGTCAGGCTCTGTGCCTCAACGAATCACGCCGCGCCGACGACGTCCTTCTCCTCGGCGAAGTGGCAGGCCGACTCGTGGGCCGCCGGGGAGTCCGAGCCCTTGAAGCGCTCGGGCACGGCGAGCAGCGGGACCTCCTCGGCGCACTTGTCCTGGGCCTTCCAGCAGCGGGTGCGGAAGCGGCAGCCCGAGGGCGGGTTGGCCGGGGACGGCACGTCGCCGGCCAGGATGATCCGCTCCCGGTGCTGGCGGGCCTCGGGGTCCGGCACCGGAACCGCCGACAGCAGCGCCTGGGTGTAGGGGTGCGTCGGGTGGTCGTAGATCTGCTCGTCGGTGCCGATCTCGGCCATCTTGCCGAGGTACATCACGCCCACGCGGTCCGAGATGTGCCGGACGATCGACAGGTCGTGCGCGATGAAGACGTAGGAGAGGTTGAACTCGTCCTGCAGGCGCTCCATCAGGTTGATGACCTGCGCCTGGACGGACACGTCCAGGGCCGAGACCGGCTCGTCGCAGATGATGACCTCGGGGTTGAGCGCGAGGCCGCGGGCGATGCCGATGCGCTGGCGCTGGCCGCCGGAGAACTGGTGCGGATAGCGGTTGATGTACTCCGGGTTGAGGCCGACGACGTCCAGCAGCTCCTGCACCTTGCGGCGCCGGTCGCCCTTGGGGGCCACCTCGGGGTGGATGTCGAAGGGCTCGCCGATGATGTCGCCCACCGTCATACGGGGGTTGAGCGAGGTGTACGGGTCCTGGAACACCATCTGGATGTTGCGGCGCACCGCCTTCAGCGCGCGCCCGGACAGCCGGGTGATGTCCTGGCCCTTGTAGAAGATCTCGCCCGCGGTCGCCTGCTCCAGGTTCATCAGCAGCTTGGCGACGGTGGACTTGCCGCAGCCGGACTCGCCCACGATGCCCAGGGTCTCGCCCTGGTACAGGTCGAAGGAGATGCCGTCGACGGCCTTGACCGCGCCGATCTGCTTCTTGAACAGGATGCCCTGGGTCAGCGGGAAGTGCTTGACCAGGTTGCGGACCTGGAGGATCGGCTCACCGCGCTCGACGGGCGCGTCGATCGCCGCGACCGCCTCCTCCTCGGAGGCCGCGTCGACGGTGTCCACATCGGAGACGTTCGGCGTGGCGTCGTCCTGCGGCTCGTTGTCCTTCGCGAGCTTCGTGGGCTCAGCCATGGATCGTCTCCTTCCAGAAGTGGCATGCGGAGCGGCGGCCGGGCAGCTCCGTGCCGTCGCGCTCGGTCACCGGCACCAGCGGCGGTGCGTCGGTGCGGCAGATGTCCTGGGCCATGCCGCAGCGCGGGTTGAACGCGCAGCCCGGCGGGATCGCCTGCAGGTTGGGGGGCAGACCCTTGATCGCGTACAGCTCATGGCCCTTGTGGTCCAGGCGCGGGATCGAGTCCAGCAGGCCCTTGGTGTACGGGTGCGCGGGGCGCTTGTACAGCTCGTGCACCGGCGCGGTCTCGACGATCCGGCCCGCGTACATCACCGCGATCTTGTCGGCGACGTCCGCGACCACACCCAGGTCGTGGGTGATCAGGATCAGGCCCATGTTGTACTCGCGCTGAAGCTCCGCGAGGAGGTCCATCACCTGGGCCTGGACGGTCACGTCGAGAGCCGTGGTCGGCTCGTCGGCGATGATCAGGTCCGGCTCCAGGGCGAGGGCCATGGCGATCATGATGCGCTGGCGCATACCGCCGGAGAACTGGTGCGGGTAGTCGCCGACGCGCTGGGCGGCGGCCGGGATGCGCACGCGGTCCATCAACTCGATGGCCTTGACCTTGGCGTCCTTCTTGGACATGCCCTGGTGGGCCCGGAACATCTCGCCGAGCTGGTAGCCCACCGACAGCACCGGGTTGAGCGAGGACAGCGCGTCCTGGAAGATCATCGCCATCTTGGCGCCGCGCAGCTTGCGCCGCTCGTTCTCCGGCAGGCGCAGGATGTCCTGGCCCTGGAAGAAGATCTCGCCCTTGGCGATCCGTCCGGGCGGGCTGTCCAGAATGCCCATGATCGCCTGCGCGGTGACGGACTTGCCGGAGCCCGACTCACCGAGCACGGCGAGCGTCTCGCCCGCCCTGACGCTGTAGTTGACGCCGTTGACCGCCTTGGTCACGGTGTCACGGACATTGAACTCCACGTGCAGGTCGCGGACTTCGAGAAGCGGCGCGGTCCCGTCCGCCCCAGTGTTGCCGGGGGCCATCTCCAGGCTGGTCATGCCGTCACCTTCATCGTGCTTGGTCACAGGGGTTCGACTCATGGCGGTGCCTCACCGCAGCTTCGGGTCGAGCGCGTCGCGCAGGCCGTTGCCCAGCAGGATGAAGCCCAGCGCGGTAATGACGATGGCGAGGCTCGGGTACGTCCACATGAAGTCCTTGACGCCCATGAAACCGCGGCCCGCGGAGATCATGTTGCCCCACTCGGCGACCTCGGGGTCGACGCCGACGCCGAGGTACGACAGCGACGCCTCCGCCACGATCGCGATGCCGACGTTGCTGGTGCCGTACACCAGCACCGACGTCAGCGAGTTGGGCAGGATGTGCTTGCGGATGATCCGCCCCTGGCTCGCGCCCAGCGCCTTGGCCGCGTGCACGTAGTCCATCTCGCGCACCGAGAGGATCTGGCTGCGCAGCAGGCGGGCGAAGGTCGCCCAGGTGAAGATGCCGAGCGAGAGCACGACGGGCAGCACGCCGCGGCCCATCACCAGGATGATGACGATGGCGCCGATCAGCAGCGGGAAGGCGAAGAAGATGTCGGCGATGCGCATGATCACCGTGTCGACCCAGCGGCCGTAGTAACCGGCCAGGGAGCCCAGCAGGATGCCGATGGTGAGGGCCACGAGGATCGAGGCCAGACCCACGACGATGGCGATGCGGCTGCCGTAGATGAGCCGCGAGAGCTGGTCGCGCCCGAGGGCGTCGGTGCCCAGCAGGTGATCGCCGCCCGGGGCCTGCAGCGTGTTCATCAGGTTCTGCTTGAGCGGGTCGTACGGCGCGAGCAGCGGCGCGAAGATCGCGACGAGGATGAGGATGACGATGATCGCCAGGCCCACCACGGCCAGCTTGTTGGCGAAGAAGCGGTGCCGGATGTCGGACCACTGACTGACCCTGGCGACGCTGGGTTCGGCGTCCGGGCGCGCAGGGGCGGGGCCGGCCGCCGTCGGCTCTCCCGTGCCCGAGACGAGTTCGGTCATTGTGTGACTCCTAGAGGAAAACGACCCTGCGGGTCAGGCAAGGCGGATGCGCGGGTCGAGAGCGGCGTAGAGCAGGTCGACGATCAGGTTCAGCACGACGAAGACCGCCACACCGATCGTCACGACCCCCACGATGATGGGGTTGTTGTTCTGCCCGATCGCCTGGATCAGCGCGAGGCCGATGCCGTTCCAGTTGAAGATCGTCTCCGTGATGATGGCGCCGCCGAGCAGCGAGCCGAAGGAGATGCCCAGGTAGGTGATCACCGGGATGACCGAGTTGCGCATGATGTGCCGGGCGAGCACCGTCCGGCGGGGCAGGCCCTTGGCGATGGCCGTCTTGACGTAGTCGGCGCGCAGCACCTCCAGCATCGTGCTGCGCGCGAGCTGGGCCACGAGGGCCGCGTCGATGATGGCGAGGGTGATGGCGGGAAGCACGATGCCCTCGAAGCTGTCGCCGGCGATCAGCGGGAACCAGCCCAGCTTGATGACGAAGATGCTCTGCATGATCATGCCGAGCACGATGGAGGGCACGCCGATGGCCAGAGTCGTGAGGAAGGTCGCCGACACGTCCCAGATGGAGTATCTGCGCATGGCGGCGAGCACGCCGACCGAGATGCCGATGACGACGTCGATGATGATGGCCGCGACGGCCAGCTTCGCCGTGTTCCCGAGCTTGGGGGCCAGGATCTCGGTGACCGGCCGGCTCTGCGTGTAGTCCGTGCCGAGGTCGCCGGTGACGAGCTTGCCGACGTAGGTGCCGTACTGGACGACCAGCGGCTTGTCGAGCCCGTACTGCTTGTGCATCTCGGCGATGACGGCCGGGTCCCGCGCCTTGTCGCTGCCGGCGATCTGACCCACCGGGTCACCGGGGATCACGAACAGGCAGGCGAACAGAATCATCGTCGCGCCGAGCACGACCACGACGAGCTGGCCCAGCCTGCGGACCACGTACCTTCCCATAACTGCCTCTCTACCTCGCTGCCACTTCCTCAGCAGCTCCCTCGCGCCCCGGACTGTGGGGGGGTGGGGTGGGGGCGGGAGAGGTGGATCACACCTCTCCCGACGGTCGGCGGGGGTCGTGGTGTCCGAGCCCCAGCTCGAACCCCACGACCCCCGGTTTCCGGATTCCGCGCCGTGCGCGGCGACCCGTTACTTCAGCTTGATCTCAGCGAGGTTCGGGTCCTCGTGGAAGTCCATCGACATGTTGTCGAACTTCTTCGTGTTGGCGAGACGCAGCTGGTGACGGTTCCACAGCGGGATCAGGGCCATGTCGTCCATGGCGACCTTCTCCGCCTCCTTGTAGATCTCGTTGCGGCCGGCCTGGTCCTCGGTGGCGCGGGCCTTGGCGAGCAGGTCGTCGAACTTCTTGTTGCTGTAGCGGCCGCGGTTGTCACCGGTGACCTTGCCGGAGGAGTCCTTGTTGATGGACGCGGTGTCCAGCAGCGGGTACAGGAAGTTGTCCGGCGTCGGGTAGTCCGCGCCCCAGGCGAAGCGGTACAGACCGGTCGCGTTCGGCTTCTGCTGGTCGGCGAGGAGCTCGGCGAACGGCTTGCCGGTCGCCTTCACCTTGACGCCGAGGACGTCCTCGAGCTGCTGCTTGACGGCCTGGATCCACTCCTCGTGGCCCGCACCGGTGTTGTAGCCGAGCTCGATGGTGGTGCCCGGCTTCAGGCCGCCTTCCTTGGCGAGCTGCTTGGCCTTGGCCTTGTCCTGCGCGACGCAGGAGGTGCACAGGTCCTTCTGGTACACGTCCTTGAACGCCGGCGGCAGGATCGTCGTCGACTTGCTCTGCATGTTCTGGAAGACGCCCTTGATGATGGCGTCCCGGTCGATCGCGTAGGAGACGGCCTCGCGCGCCTTCGGGTTCTTCAGCGGACCGTTGTCCGTGATCGGCAGGAGGTAGTTCATGCCATTGGTGTCCTCCTCCAGCCACTCACCCTGCGGGTCGTACTTGGCCTTGGCGGCCGGCAGCTGCGGGGTGGGCATACGGGCCCAGTCGTACTGACCCGACTCGAAGCCCTGGTACTCCAGCGTCACGCCGTTGTTGGAGTTGAGGATGTCGATCTGCACCTTGTCCAGGTGCGCCTTCGTCAGGCCGTAGTCGTCGTTGCGGACGAGCGTGATCGACTTGTTGTGCTCCCACTTGCCCGACATCTTGAAGGGGCCGTTGCCGATGGGGGCGTCGTTGTACGCCTTGTTCTTGGCGTCGCCCGCGACCTTCGGGACAGGGCTGAAGACCGTGTGCGTGAGCTTGATGTAGAACTCGAAGTCCGGCGCGGACAGCTTCACCTGGAGGGTGTACGGGTCCGGGGCGCTCAGACCGGACAGGGTCTTGGCCTTGCCGGACTGCACGTCGTCGAAGCCCTCGACGCCGGCCATGTGGTAGGCCACGTCGGAGGCGGCCGACTTCTGGGCCACGCGGTTCCAGCCGCGGATGAACGACTCGGCGTCCACCGCCTCACCGTTGGTGAACTTGGTGTCCTTCTTGATGCCGAAGGTCCAGGTCTTGCCGTCCTTGCTGACCTTCTTCGAGGTGGCCAGCGCCGGAACGACCTGACCGTCGGCGGTCGGCAGGTACAGACCGGTGAACAGGTTGGTCGTGACGAGGATGCCCTCGGACTCCTGCGCGTTGTAGGGGTCAATGGCCACCGGCTCGGTGATACCCATCCGGAAGGAGCCACCGTCCTTGCCGGAGCCCTTGCTGCCGCTGCTGCTGTCGTCGCCGCCTCCGCAGGCGGTCGCAGCCAGGGCTATGACGATTGCACCAGCGACCCACTTGGCGCTCCTGGCACCACGCATGGGTTCCTCCTCTGAGTCCTGTGTTCACCGCAAGGCGGAGCACACGACATCCCACGGTCATGAAGAACGGGGAAGGTCTAGTGCACCCGCAACGCTCGTGAGTCGGCGCCTCCTGCAGCGCATGACCCGCTCGACCCGAGCTCTACGCGCCTAACTATCTGCCATCGCTCACCGGTGGGACCACTGCCATTCGGTCTCGGTTCGATCACACCTGATGTCTACATCTTCCAAAATCCGGACAAACCGTTTGGCGAAAGATCCCTGCGAAACGGACTTGTTACACAACTATCGGGATCGAGTGTCCGGATAGCGGACGACCTGACGGCAAATCAGTTGCGTCCGTCGGCAAATTCGTGCTCGCGGCATCGCGAGCGGGATGAACCGGGACACACCCACCGAAGGGCAGGCACATTTGCGCCACCCTAGTGCCGTGGAGTCGTTGATGCGATCCCTGAGCGGCCCCCCCGGCCGCTCCCTAGGGAAAACCCTCTATCCGCTGGTCCCGCCCGCGAACGCACCGCGGCCGGGGCTCCTTGCGGAACCCCGGCCGCGGCCGGGCGCGCGGTGCGCGCCGATCAGCGGGCCCGGCGGGGCCCAGGGGTCAGCAGTACCCCTTCTTCGCCGCGAGCTTCACGGTCCCGCTCTTCGGCTTCTCGCTGCACTTGACGGCGCCCTCAGCCTGGACGTTCCAGCTGCGCGCCTTGCCGTAGCCGACCTTGGTCCAGTCCGTGCCGTTGCTGTTGCAGGTCTTGGCCTGGTAGTAGCCGGAGGCCTTCTTGACACCGCTGAAGACCACGTAGGTCCCCGGCTTGTTGAAGTTGAAGGTGACCGACTCGCTGGTCTCCTTCGTCTTCTCCCCCGCCTTGGTCAGGGTCCCGGAGACATGGGCGTCCATGCTGGAGATGACCCAGCTGGCCGAGTAGCTGGCCCCGCCGGTGATCTCCCGGCCGGAGCTGACGGTCTTGCGGTAGGTCGCGGACTTGGTGTAGGTGCCGGTGCCTCCGCTGGGGATGTTGATCTGCTTGGCGTGGGTGATCACCCAGGCGTTGCTCAGGCTGGACCAGGTCGCGGACTTGTGGCCCGGCTCACACACCAGGGGCCTGGCGCTGGCCGAGCTCACCGGACCGAGCACCACGATCGACGCCGCGGCCAGACCCGTGGCCGCCACCGCCGACATGAACCTCTTGGTCACTGTCTTCTCCCCGTTTCAACTGTCCCGGCCGGCTGGTCCCGGCCGGGCGGCCACCTCGCCGAATGACGAGGCCGGGTCAAAGTAGACAGTCGTGATCCAAGGGGCACCAGCGACTTGAGGGAAACCTGAGCTTGCGGCCGGTTGCGGCCTTCGCGCCGGTCTGGGACGACGTCGGGGTCACGGCACCCCGTACCATGGGGTGAGGCCGTGGCGTGTCCCGCCCGGCAGGGCCCGCGTAACACCGACGTACGCGCAGGTCGTCCGCACACTTCGGGAGTACGCCTCACTATGGCCACGCGCCACGACATCCGCAACGTCGCCATCGTCGCCCACGTCGACCACGGCAAGACCACCATCGTCGACGCCATGCTGAAGCAGGCCGGCGCCTTCGCCGCGCACCAGCTCGACCAGGTCGACGACCGCATGATGGACTCGAACGACCTGGAGCGTGAGAAGGGCATCACGATCCTCGCCAAGAACACGGCGGTGAAGTACCACCCCAAGGACGGCGGGGAGCCCATCACGATCAACATCATCGACACCCCCGGCCACGCCGACTTCGGCGGCGAGGTCGAGCGCGGCCTGTCGATGGTCGACGGCGTCGTCCTGCTCGTCGACGCCTCCGAGGGCCCGCTGCCGCAGACCCGCTTCGTGCTGCGCAAGGCCCTCCAGGCCCGGCTGCCCGTGATCCTCTGCATCAACAAGACGGACCGGCCCGACGCCCGCATCGACGAGGTCGTCAACGAGGCCTACGACCTGTTCCTGGACCTGGACGCCGACGAGGACCAGATCGAGTTCCCGATCGTCTACGCGTGCGGCCGGGACGGCATCGCCTCGCTGACCAAGCCGGAGGACGGCACGGTCCCCTCCGACTCCAGCAACCTGGAGCCGTTCTTCTCCACGATCCTCCAGCACATCCCGGCCCCCGTCTACGACGAGGCCGCCCCCCTCCAGGCGCACGTCACCAACCTCGACGCCGACAACTTCCTCGGCCGTATCGCGCTGCTGCGCGTGGAGCAGGGCGAGCTGCGCAAGGGCCAGACGGTCGCGTGGATCAAGCGCGACGGCTCCGTGCAGAACGTGCGGATCTCCGAGCTGATGATGACCGAGGCGCTCACCCGCAAGCCCGCCGAGAAGGCCGGCCCCGGTGACATCTGCGCCGTCGCGGGCATCCCGGACATCATGATCGGCGAGACCCTGGCGGACACCGAGAACCCGGTCGCGCTGCCGCTGATCACGGTCGACGAGCCGGCGATCTCCATGACCATCGGCACCAACACCTCCCCGCTGGTCGGCCGCGGCGGCACCGGCAAGGGCGCCGACGCGAAGGCGGCCGTCAAGGACCGCAAGGTGACCGCCCGCCAGGTCAAGGACCGCCTGGACCGCGAGCTGATCGGCAACGTGTCGCTGCGCGTACTGGAAACCGACCGCCCCGACGCCTGGGAGGTCCAGGGCCGCGGCGAGCTGGCGCTGGCCATCCTGGTCGAGCAGATGCGCCGCGAGGGCTTCGAGCTGACCATCGGCAAGCCGCAGGTGGTCACCAAGGAGGTCGACGGCAAGGTCCACGAGCCGGTCGAGCGGATGACGGTCGACGTGCCCGAGGAGCACATGGGCGCCGTCACGCAGCTCATGGGCGTGCGCAAGGGCCGGATGGACAACATGTCCAACCACGGCTCCGGCTGGGTCCGCATGGAGTTCGTCGTCCCCTCCCGGGGTCTGATCGGCTTCCGCACCGAGTTCCTGACCCAGACCCGCGGCACGGGCATCGGCCACTCCATCCACGAGGGCTTCGAGCCCTGGTTCGGCACGCTGCAGACCCGCAACAACGGCTCGCTGGTCGCCGACCGCTCCGGCGCCGTCACCGCCTTCGCGATGACCAACCTCCAGGAGCGCGGCGTGCTCTTCGTGGATCCGGGCACCGAGGTGTACGAGGGCATGATCGTCGGTGAGAACTCCCGCTCCGACGACATGGACGTCAACATCACCAAGGAGAAGAAGCTCACGAACATGCGGTCGTCGTCGGCCGACTCGTTCGAGGCGATCGTCCCGCCGCGCAAGCTCTCCCTGGAGCAGTCGCTGGAGTTCTGCCGCGACGACGAGTGCGTCGAGGTGACCCCGGAGGCGGTCCGCATCCGCAAGGTCGTGCTCGACCAGCGCGACCGCGCCCGCGCCGCCAGCCGCGCCAAGCACTCCTGACCCTCGGGCACAACGTCACCGGCAGGCGCCGCTCTCCGGAGCGGCGCCTGCCGGCGTGTTTGCGGCGTCAGCCCTTCGGCGACCCGCCGCCCGAAGGCTGTGCCCCCTTCTTCAGGAAGCCCATGTCCTCGTAGACGGGGGTCTGGAAGCCGAAGGCCCCGACGTTCGCGAGGTTCTTGCGGACGGCCGTCAGCTGGGGGCGCTGGTAGAGGGGGATCGAACCGGCCGCCGCCCAGATGCGGGCGTCGGCCTTGCGCAGCAGGCCGGCCTGCTCGCCCTCGTCCAGTGTGGTGATGGCCTGGTCGAAGAGCTGGTCGACCTGGTCGGTGCCGACGCGGGTGTAGTTCTGCTGGACGTTCAGGGAGCCGTCGGCGGCCGGTACGGGCTTGGCGTAGATGGGGCGGGCGTCGGTGGCCGGCCAGGCGGAGGCCGGCCAGGAGTACAGCGCGAGGTCGAACTGCCCGGAGGCGATGTGGTCCCGGAAGTAGCTCTCGTCGGGGACCCTGGTGATCGCCGTGCCGACGCCGACCTTCTTGAGCATGGCGGTCACCCGGTCGGCCACCTTGCGCAGCGTGTCCGAGCCGGGGCCGGAGGGAACCACGAAGCGCAGCGTGAGCGGCTTGCCGTCCTTGGCCAGCGGCCCGGCGGCGGCGCCGGGCCGCGGCGCGGCGGTGCCCTTGGGGGCGTAGGCGCCGGGCGCGCTGCCCTGCTTGACGTGGTCGCTCGTGTACTGCCTGCCGTCCTGGGCGAGTTGCGTGGCGCCCTCGTCGCCCGGCCCGCGCTGCTCCCGCTGGTCGTCCTTGCGGTCCCGTTCCTGCTCGCTCGGGCCGGGTGCCTTGCCGTCCTCCACGTGGTCGTTCCGGCCGACGATGTTCGTCCCGTCGCCGTCCCCGGCGGAGTTCTGTGAGCCGTGGCCCTCGCCGCCGGCCGCCTTGTCCCCCTTCTTCTGCTCCTTGACCGGCCCGGGCACCCAGCCGGCGTCCGCGAGCAGGTCCCGCGCCTGGGCGGTGTCCTGGCCGCCGAGGGCGTCGCTGCTGTCGGCATAGGCGCTCTGGCCGGACACGGCGAGGTGGCTGCCGGCCGGGACCGCGGGCAGGCCGAGCGGCTTCAGGACGATCTCGGCGAGTTCCTTGCGGTCCAGCGCGTGCGCCACCGCGTGGCGGACGCGCTCGTCGGCCAGGGGGCCCTCGGAGCCGTTGAGGGCGAGCTGGGTGTACGCGGGCTCCAGCGACTTGCGCACCTGGAAGTCGCGCAGCGCCTGCTGCTGCCGCGGGTACGTGGTGAGCGACGTGCGCTCCGCCGCCAGGGCGCGGCGCTCGCGGTCGGCGGCCTGCGCGTCGGATCCGTGCAGCACCGCCCAGGAGAGCAGCGCCCTCGCGGCGGTGCGGCCGCCTGCCGGGCCCTGGAGGGGGCTGCCGCCCCGGGCGCCGGCGGACGTGATCCGCGGGACGTCGGCGGGGTCGATGTCCGCCACGTCCACGGAACCCTCGGCGAGGGCGGCAGCCCGCTTGTCGCGCGGCACCTCGTGCAGCACGATCTCGGACAGCTTGACCGAGTGGCCCCACCAGCGCGGGTTGCGGCCGAGGACGATGTCCTTGGCCTTGGTGTCGATCTTCTGCACGGCGAACGGACCGGCGCTGACCGCCAGCTTCCTGCGGGCGCCGTCGTTGAAGGCGTTCGCGGTGCCCATGACGTCCTTCGGGTACAGCGGCGAGAACAGCGACCGCCAGTCGGCGTAGGGGCGGGCGAAGGTGACCCGGACCTCCAGGTCGTTGGCGCCGCGCTCGACCTTCTCGATGCGGTCGTATCCGGCGTTGCGGGCGGTCCAGTACGCCGAGTTCTTGCCGGACAGGGCGCGCCACTGGGCGGCGAAGTCCGCGGCGCCGATCTCGCGGCCGTCGCTCCAGACGGCCTGCTGGTTGAGCCGGTAGACGACGACCTGCTTGGGCTCGGTCTCGACCACCCGGGCGGACTCCAGGTAGTCGGCGTCGGGCTGCGGGTGGCCGTTCGCGTCGAGCCGGAACATGGTGGGCAGCACGGCCTGGGCGATGCGGGTGGTGCCGGCGTCGGCGTCCGCCTGGAAGGCGTTCAGCGTCTGCGGCATCGTGTCGACCGCCCAGCGCAGCCTGCCTCCGTCGGCGATCTGCTTGCGGGCTGCGGGCGCGATGTCCTGGGCGGCCAGCGGCTTGTTGCCCTCGTCGTCCGAGCCGCAGCCGGCGAGGAGTGGCACCGCGAGGGCGCCTGCGGTCAGGAAGGCGACCGAGCGCATGACCGCGCGCGGACCGACACCGTCGTAGGACATCTGCGCTACCTCCGTGGAGCCGCTCCCGCCGGTGGCACGGGTGGGGTTTGATCGCATTTGGCGGTATTTTGGTGCTCATCAGATCTACGGCCCACTGAAGAGGAAAGGGTTCGTCAGCCGGAGGCGACACGGCGGAGCGGGTCCGGAAGGTCACTCGTTCGGCGCAGGTCGTCCCCGGCGCACACAGAGCGCGTGCGGGCGTGCGTGTGGGATGTGCAATCCGCCAATCGCGGCACATCCCTTCCCACCGACAGGTGTGACGCGCAACACTCGCAGGCGCATGAACGTTGCCGCCTAGGGCTGTACGCCCATGGAAGCGAGGTCACGTCATGTCCGTGCACGACGACCTGACGTCGGTCCAGCGAGCCCTCGACGATCTGCTGCGGTCGGTGGGCCGACTGGAGCAGCAACTCGGTGGCGGGCTGGAGATACGCCGCGTGCGTACCGACGCCGACCACCTGCGGGAGAGTGTGGCCCTGCTGCGCGAGGCCACCCAGAGCCAGGCCGCCCCCCAGCGGCCCTCGCTCGTCACCATCTCCGACGCTCCCTACGACATCTCCCTGTGGACGGACTCGGACGACGAGGGACTCGGCGCCCGAGACCGCCACGCCCCCTGAACCGACCGCGCATGACCCGAAGGGGCTCGGCACCGGCTCCAGTGCCCCGGAGGCGAGCCCGACAGGAAGGTGCGTCCCGCATTGGCCACAGGTACGGAACCTCCCGGCACACAACCCCATCCGCTCGGCGGCGGGGTCCGCTCCCCCGGGCGGGCCGCGATCGCCGCCCGGCATCTGCGGACCGACCGCTGGTGGCTGGCGCCCGCCGCCACCGCGGCCGGACTGCTCGCGTTCGTCGTGTACTCGACCTGGCGGGCTTTCGCGAACACGCACTACTACGCGGCGCCGTACGTCTCGCCGTTCTACTCGCCGTGTCTGGCGCAGAACTGCCGGACCATGCACGCGGGACCCAACGCCGACCTGTTCGGCAGCTGGTGGGCGATCTCCCCGGCGATCATCATCCTGATCTTCCCGCTGGGCTTCCGGCTGACCTGCTACTACTACCGCAAGGCCTACTACCGGGGCTTCTGGGCGTCCCCGCCGGCCTGCGCGGTCGCCGAGCCGCACCGCAAGTACACCGGTGAGACCCGCTTCCCGCTGATCCTGCAGAACGTCCACCGGTACTTCTTCTACGCGGCGATCCTGGTCGCCGGCGTGCTGACCTACGACACCGTGCTGGCCTTCCGCGACCAGCACTACCGCTGGGGCCACATGGGCCTCGGCACCCTCGTCTTCCTGGTCAACATCCTGCTGATCTGGGCGTACACGGTCTCCTGCCACTCCTGCCGGCACATCGTGGGCGGCAAGCTCAAGCACTTCTCGAAGCATCCGGTGCGCTACCGGCTCTGGCAGTTCGTGAGCCGGCTGAACGCCCGCCACATGCAGCTCGCCTGGGCCTCGCTGTTCAGCGTGGCGCTCGCCGACTTCTACGTGTTCCTGGTCGCCTCCGGCGCCTTCGACGATCCGCGGTTCTTCTGATGAGTACGACGACTGGGGCCTTGTGATGTCCGTGGTGGACCGGCAGGAGTGGGACGTCGTCGTGGTGGGCGCGGGCGGCGCCGGGCTGCGGGCCGCGATCGAGGCGCGCGAGCGCGGGGCGCGTACCGCGGTGATCTGCAAGTCGCTGTTCGGCAAGGCGCACACGGTGATGGCCGAGGGCGGCATCGCGGCGGCCATGGCCAACGCCAACGAGCACGACAACTGGCAGGTCCACTTCCGCGACACCATGCGCGGCGGCAAGTTCCTCAACCAGTGGCGGATGGCCGAGCTGCACGCGCAGGAGGCGCCGCAGCGGGTGTGGGAGCTGGAGACCTGGGGCGCGCTGTTCGACCGTACGAAGGACGGCCGGATCTCGCAGCGCAACTTCGGCGGCCACGAGTACCCGCGCCTGGCGCACGTCGGCGACCGTACGGGCCTGGAGCTGATCCGCACGCTCCAGCAGAAGATCGTCTCGCTGCAGCAGGAGGACAAGAGGGAGACCGGGGACTACGAGTCCCGTCTGAAGGTCTTCCAGGAGTGCACGGTGACGAGGGTCCTCAAAGACGGCGACCGTGTCTGCGGGGTCTTCGCCTACGAGCGCGAGTCCGGCCGCTTCTTCGTGCTGGAGGCGCCCTCGGTCGTCATCGCGACCGGCGGCATCGGCAAGTCGTTCAAGGTGACGTCCAACTCGTGGGAGTACACCGGCGACGGGCACGCGCTCGCGCTGCTCGCCGGGGCGCCGCTGCTGAACATGGAGTTCGTGCAGTTCCATCCGACGGGCATGGTCTGGCCGCCGTCGGTGAAGGGCATCCTCGTCACCGAGTCGGTCCGCGGCGACGGCGGGGTGCTGCGCAACTCCGAGGACAAGCGGTTCATGTTCGACTACATCCCCGACGTCTTCAAGGAGAAGTACGCCGAGTCGGAGGAGGAGGCGGACCGCTGGTACGAGGACCCGGACCACAACCGGCGCCCGCCGGAGCTGCTGCCCCGTGACGAGGTCGCCCGCGCCATCAACTCCGAGGTCAAGGCGGGCCGTGGTTCGCCGCACGGCGGGGTGTTCCTGGATGTGTCGACGCGGATGCCGGCCGAGGTCGTGCGGCGCCGGCTGCCCTCGATGTACCACCAGTTCAAGGAGCTGGCCGACGTCGACATCACGGCGGAGCCGATGGAGGTCGGGCCGACCTGCCACTACGTCATGGGCGGCATCGCGGTCGACTCCGACACGGCGGCCGCCCGCGGGGTGCCGGGGCTGTTCGCGGCCGGGGAGGTCGCGGGCGGCATGCACGGCTCCAACCGGCTCGGCGGCAACTCGCTCTCCGACCTGCTGGTGTTCGGGCGCCGGGCCGGGTGGCACGCGGCCGAGTACGCGCGAGGGGCGGCGCGCGAACGCCCGGCCGTGGACGGCGCCCAGGTGGACGCGGCGGCCGCGGAGGCGCTGCGGCCGTTCTCGGCGGAGGGCGGTCAGGACGGGGAACCGGCGGGCGGCCCGCCGGAGAACCCGTACACCCTGCACCAGGAACTCCAGCAGACCATGAACGACCTGGTCGGCATCATCCGCCGCGAGGGCGAGATGGAGCAGGCGCTGAAGAAACTCGCCGAACTGCGGGTACGGGCGCGGCGCGCCGGGGTCGAGGGGCACCGGCAGTTCAACCCCGGCTGGCATCTCGCACTCGACCTGCGGAACATGCTGCTGGTCAGCGAGTGCGTGGCGCGCGCCGCGCTGGAGCGCACGGAGTCGCGCGGCGGGCACACCCGGGAGGACTGCCCGTCGATGGAGCGCGCCTGGCGCCGGATCAACCTGCTGTGCCGGCTGACCGACCCGACGGGCGGGCTGGCGGCGACGGACCCCGTACGCGGCCAGATCACCCTCTCCCGGGAGACCACCGAACCCATCCGCCCCGACCTGCTCGCCCTCTTCGAGAAGGAGGAGCTGGTCAAGTACCTCGCCGAAGAGGAGCTGTACGAGTGAGCAGCTATGAGGCCCGCTTCAAGGTGTGGCGGGGTGACGCTCGGGGCGGGGGCCTGGAGGACTTCGCGGTCGAGGTCAACGAAGGCGAGGTGGTCCTCGACATCGTCCACCGGATCCAGGCCACCCAGGCGCCGGATCTCGCCGTGCGCTGGAACTGCAAGGCGGGCAAGTGCGGTTCGTGCTCCGCGGAGATCAACGGGCGGCCGCGGCTGATGTGCATGACCCGTATGTCGGTCTTCGAGCCCGAGGAGACGATCACCGTCTCCCCGCTGCGGACCTTCCCGGTCGTGCGTGACCTGGTGACGGACGTCGGCTACAACTACGCCAAGGCGCGCGAGGTCCCGGCGTTCGTCCCGCCGGACGGTCTCGGTCCCGGCGAGTACCGCATGTTCCAGGAGGACGTGGACCGGCCGCAGGAGTTCCGCAAGTGCATCGAGTGCTTCCTGTGCCAGGACGTGTGCCATGTCGTGCGCGACCACGAGGACAACAAGCGGGCGTACGCGGGCCCGCGATTCCTGATGCGTATCGCCGAACTCGACATGCACCCGCTGGACGCCGCCGCGGACACCGGCCTGGACCGCAAGCGGGCGGCCCAGGACGACCACGGGCTGGGCTACTGCAACATCACCAAGTGCTGCACGGAGGTCTGCCCCGAGGGCATCAGGATCACCGACAACGCGCTGATCCCCCTGAAGGAACGGGCGGTGGACCGCAAGTACGACCCGTTGGTGTGGCTGGGGTCGAAGATCGGGCGTCGGTCGTCCTAGGCCCCGCCCTGGGGGCGGTTCAGGGAGTCGGTGCCGGCGGGGCGCTGGGACAGGTACTGGAGGAACGTGCCCAGGAAGAACACGGCCATGCCGACGAGCGCGAGGTCGAAGTGGGCGGCCGGCCTGCTGCTGAGCGGGCCGAGGCTCAGGAACGCGCCCATGCCGACGGCACCGATCAATGAGCCGTACCCCCACAGCTTGGGCCGCAGGACCTTTTTCCAGCCGACCGGCGGCACCCAACCGGTCGTGATCGCCGCGATTCCGATCACGGCCACCCCCGTCACGGCCACGACGGCCAGCACGGTCGTCCCCATCGCCATCCACTCCACACCGGTCATCCTCCCATCAGCGTCGTGATCATGACCGTCGCACCCAGCCGTCCCTGTACGCGGTCCAGTCGTCCTCCGTGGCGGCGAAGTCCACGTACAGCGCGACGCCGAAGCGCTCGCGACCGGCGTCCGTGCGGGAGAGGCCGAGGCGGACGCCGCGGACGGCCGCGGGGACCGTTTCGGCGGAGGCGCGGTGGCCGAAGCGGTTGTCGTGGAAGAACGGCAGGCCCATCAGCAGGTCGGTCGTGGGCGGGGTGACCTCCAGGGCGAGGGAGGTCTGCTGGGCGACGTAGCCGCCGTACAGGCTGGGCAGCGGCTGCATGGTGTCGTACGACATCAGGGCGATCTGGTCGACGCGGCGGGCGACCTGGGCGAAGTACGCCTGCGACCACCACTTGGGGTGGTTGGTGAGCGTGCCCCACACGGAGTGGAAGGCGGGCAGCGGATCGATCTGGTGGGCGGCGACGGACAGGGGGACGCCGTGGGCGCGGGTGACGGCGCGCAGGTCGTCGAGGAGGTCGAGGTAGTCGCGGTCGCCGGAGTGCAGCGGCTCCAGGTCGAAGTGGGCGCCGTCGAAACCGGCCGCCAGGATCTCGCGGGTGGAGGTGACGACGGCCGCGCGCGTCGCGGCCCGCTCCAGCCGCATCCCGTCCGGGCTCTCGGTGGCCAGCTCGTCGCCGAGCCAGGCCTGCACGCGGATGCCGGGCAGCGCGCGGTGCACGGTGGGTATCAGCCAACCCGCTCTGGGATAGGACGATTTGGGGAGCGTGCCGTCGTGTTCGAGCGGGCCCGCGTGCACGTAGAGGTCGCGGATGCCGGTGCCGCGCAGGCGCCGGGCAAGAGCCGCGACATCGGCGTCCGTCTTCCTGCCGTCCACCCAGGCGTGGCCCAGCCAGATCGCATCCTGGCCCCTGGTGTACGTCCCGTCGGCGGGGTCGCCCGTGTAGTTCACCCGCAGGGCGGTCTCGGCGGCGAGCAGCGGCAACACCAACAGCAGGACGACACCGAGGGCGACACGACGAACCCAGCGCAGCCCACGGCGCCGCCGGGATGGCGGACCCGCGCGCCCCGGATCGGGGTCGGTGCGCGCCGTGTTCACGGCGCCTGGCGCGTCGGCGGCTTCTCGCCCGGCAACGGTGCCACCCGTACCGGACGCGCTCGCCGCACGTGCGCTGCCGTCCTTGCCGGTCTCGCTCCCCGCGCGGGTGCTGTCGTCCCCGCCGGTCGCGCTCTCCGCGCCGGTGGCCTCTCGCTCACCGGCGGGGTCGTCCGTACCGGACGCGTCCTCCTCGCCGGTGATACCGACCCTGCCGGTCGCGGGCTCCGCGCCGGGTGTGTCGTGCGTGCCGCCGGTGTCGCCCGTACCGGTCGCGCTCCCCGCGTCGGACGTGTGCTCCGCGCCAGCGGCCTCTCGCCCGCCGGTGATGTCGCCCGTGCCGGACGCGTCCTCCCCGCCGGTGATACCGATCCTGCCGCTCGCGGGGTCCGCGCCGGCGATCTCCCGCCCGCCCGTGAAGTCGTCGGTACCGGACACGTCCTCCCCGCCGGTGATACCGGCTCCGCCGCTCGCGCTCCCCGCGCCGGGGGTGTCGTGCGTACCGCCGATGCCCCCAGTACCGGTCGCGCTCCCCGTGCCGGACGCCGGCTCCGCGCCGGCGGTCTCCCGCCCGCCGGTGACGTCATCCATACCGGAGGCACTCTCCGCACCGGTGGTACCGGCCCTGCCGGTCCCGCTCCCCCCTCCGGCAGCGTCGTGCCTGCCACTGCCGCCACCCGTACCGCTCGCACTCCCCGCGCCGGACGCCGGCTCCGCGCCGGCGGTCTCCCGCCCGCCGGTGACGTCATCCATACCGGAGGCACTCCCCGCACCGGTGGTACCGGCCCTGCCGGTCCCGCTCCCCCCTCCGGCAGCGTCGTGCCTGCCACTGCCGCCACCCGTACCGCTCGCACTCCCCGCATCGGACGCCGGCTCCGCGCCGGCGGTATCCCGCCCGCCAGTGACGTCATCCATACCGGAGGCACTCCCCGCACCGGTGGTACCGGCCCTGCCGGTCCCGCTCCCCCCTCCGGCAGCGTCGTGCCTGCCACTACCGCCACCCGTACCGCTCGCACTCCCCGCGCCGGACGCCGGCTCCGCACCGACGGTATCCCGCCCGACCGAGGTGTCGTCCGTAGCGGACGCGTCCTCGCCGCCAGGGGTGGCGGTCGTGCTTTCCTGGCCGGACGTTTCTT
Organism: Streptomyces sp. NPDC001204; assembly: GCF_053598035.1. Classification (NCBI taxonomy): domain Bacteria; kingdom Bacillati; phylum Actinomycetota; class Actinomycetes; order Kitasatosporales; family Streptomycetaceae; genus Streptomyces; species Streptomyces sp. NPDC001204. The sequence continues at coordinate 363,442 of NZ_JBSFJL010000001.1, forward strand.
GTCTGCCGGTGGTGTTCTTCATGCCGGTGTCCCCTCCCGCGTTGCCGCGTCCCGTCGGCCCCACCAGTGCCGCAGCCCCGGTCGCGTGCCCGCTCGGGCGGTCATACGCTCCCGAATGTGACGGCATCGGTGTTCCGGGCGGCCCGGCCGCGGCGCGCGACACGCCGCCCGCCGGGGCGGGTCGCTCACACCGTGCTGTGCGGCGCGGCGGGCCTGGTGTGGCTGGTGCTTCCGGGGATGACGATCAACAGCGGCCCCGCGGTTGCGCTCCCCCAGACCCCTCCGGTGACCGCCACCGCCGCTCAGCGGCACGACGAGACCTCGCCGGGATATCTCGCCCTGCCGCTCGTGGCGGTGGGCGCGGCGGGGGTGCTCGCCGGGTACGGGTACGTCCGGCGGACCCGGCGGGCCAGGACCCGTACGACCCCCGGCGGCGGTCCCGCCCCGCCCTCCGCGCCCTGGCGACCGCCGCCGTCCGATGAACTCGGCGGTAGATCGGCACAGTTGATCCGCCTCACGGACGACTGGGTGCGCACCAGCCAGGACGAACTCGGCTTCGCCGAGGCGCGGTTCGGCGCGGCGGCCGTCGAACCGTTCGCGCGGGCGGTGCGGGAGGCGGAGGCGGAGTTCGCCGCCGCCTGCCGGATGCGGGAGCGCTACGACCACGGGGTCCCCGAGGACGCGGCCGCCCGGCGGCAGGCGCTGGCCGGCGTGGTCGGGCGCTGTGAGGAGGCGGGGCGGCTGCTGGACGCGGAGGCCGCCGCGTTCGACGAACTGCGCGGTCTGGAGCGGGGACCGGCTGAGGCGCTGGAGGTCGCGGAGGCGCGGTTCCGGAAGTTGGCGGGGCGCACGGGGACCGCCGCCTCGACCGTCGCCGCGCTCCGCGAACGGTACGGGCCGGCGGCCGTCGCGTCCGTCACGGGACACGTGGAGCAGGCCAAGGACCGCCTGCTGCTGGCCACTTCCCGGCTGAACCGGACCCGCCAGTCGGCGGATTCGGGAAACCCCCGGGCTGCGGCCTGTCACCTGCGCGTGGCCGAGGGAGCGATCGCCCAGATCGCGGTGTTCGTGCACGGCGTCGAACGGCTGGCCGAGGAGCTGTCGACCGCCGAGCGACTCGTACCGGCGGCGCTCGGCGGCGCGGAGGCGGACCTCGAGGCGATCCGGCGAGCGGCCGAGTCCGCCGCCGGGCAACTGACCGGCGACCCGGACCGCGCCACCGCGCCCGCCCCGGGCTCCCGGGAGTCCGCCAAGTCCCTCGAGTCCGCGCAGCGTACGGCCGACGGTCCGGCTCCGGAAACCACCGCCTCGGACGAGGCACCCGCCCTCGCGGCGGGCACTCCCTCGGCGGCCGTCCCCGTCGACGTCGCCGCCGGTGAGCTGCGCGCCCGCGTCACGCACGCCGACCTGGAGCTGGCCCACGTACGCGTACACGCCGAGCCGGCCGCGGGGCCGTACGACCCGCTGGACGCGCTGCGGCGGATCGTGCGGGCGACCGCGTCGGCCGGGAGCCGGCGGGCCGGTGTCCTGGCGGCCGCCGAGGAACTCGTCGCACGCAGCGCCGTCGCCGCCGCCGACGACTTCGTCGGCACGCACCGGGCCGCGGTCGGCGCCACGGCCCGCATCCGGCTGTCGGAGGCGCTTCGCCTCCTCCCGACCGACCCGCAGACCGCCGACACCCTGGCCCGCCAGGCCCACGACCTCGCCGAACAGGACGTACGCCTGCACGGCAACCCGCGCACCGCCACCACCGACCCGTCCGCGGGCGCCACCGGAGCGGTGCTCGGCGGCATCCTCCTGGCCGAGGATCCCGACGGCGGTCCGCCCGCCTGCTACGGCGGCCCGCGGACGCGGGGGCGTCGCCGTCCGGGACCGGCGGCGTAGACGGTGGCCGGGCGGAGCGGTCAGAACAGGCTCAGCAGCGCCTCCGCCGGGTCGATCAGGTCGTTCTCCCCGTCGGGCAGGGGGAGCTCGAACCAGACCGTCTTGCCGCGGGGGGTGCGGCGGGAGCCCCAGGCGGCGCTGAGCAGGCCCACGAGCTGGAGGCCGCGGCCGCCCTCGTCGGTGTCGCGGGCGCGGCGGCGACGCGGCTGGACGAGGCCGGAGTCCCACACCTCGCAGACCAGGGTGCGGTCGAGCAGGAGGCGGAGCCTGATCTCGCCCTCGCCGTAGCGCAGGGCGTTGGTGACGAGTTCGCTGACGAGGAGTTCGGTGGTGTCGATCAGCGGTTCGAGGTCCCAGGCGGTCAGCTGGGCGCGGGCGTACTCGCGGGCGCGGCCGACGCTGCGGGGTTCGCGCGGCAGGGCCCAGTCGCCGACGGACTCGGCGGGCAGGCCCTGGACGCGGGCCATCAGCAGCGCGATGTCGTCCTCGCCGTGGTGGGTGCCTAGCGTGTTGAGGATGTGGTCGCAGACGTCCTCCAGGGGACGGGAGGGGTCCGTGAGGGCACCGAGGAAGGCCTGGAGGCCCTCGTCCAGGGGGTGGTCGCGGGATTCGACCAGGCCGTCCGTGTAGAGGGCCAGCAGGGCGCCCTCGGGGAGTTCGACCTCCACCTCCTCGAAGGGTTCACCGCCGACGCCGAGCGGCATGCCGGGCGGCACGTCCAGCATCAGCGCGGACTCGCCGGGTTCGACGAGCACCGGCGGCAGATGGCCGGCGTTGGCGAAGGTGCACCGCCGGGTGACCGCGTCGTAGACGGCGTAGATGCAGGTCGCCAGGTACACCTCGGAGAGGTCGGCCTCGCGGGGGCGGCGGGCGGCCCGGGTGGCCTGCTGGACACCGCCGGGCGCGCCGAGACCGCGGGCGATCTCGTCCAACTGGGAGAGGACCTCGGCCGGTTCCAGGTCGAGCAGGGCCAGCGTGCGTACGGCCGTGCGCAGTTCGCCCATGGCGACTGCGGCGCGCAGACCACGGCCCATGACGTCGCCGACGACCAGCGCGGTGCGGTGGCCGGGGAGTTCGATGACGTCGAACCAGTCGCCGCCGACCTCGCTGGGCCGGCCGGTGGCGGCGCTGCCGGGCAGGTAGCGGCAGGCGATGTCGAGGCCGGAGGCCTCGGGGTCGCCGGGCGGGAGCAGGGACCGCTGCAGTATCAGGGCGCGTTCGTGCTCGCGCCGGTACAGGCGGGCGTTGTCGATGCAGACGGCGGCGCGCGCGGCGAGGTCGACGGCGAGGTCGCGGTCGCGCTGGCCGAATGGCTCGCTGCCCTTGGTCCGGGCGAACTGCGCGAGTCCCACCACCGTGTCCTGAGCGACCATCGGCACGGCCAGCGTGGTCTGCACGAGACCGCCGTCCTCACCGGGCACGGTCGTCGGGCGGGCGGTGCGCAGGGCGTCCGCGCGGGGCGAGTTGAACGGATAGTGGTGGACGGCGCCGAGTTCGACGTGTGCGCCGGTGCCGCCGAACGGCGCGCCGGAGACCGCGCTGGCGAAGGCGACGCGGCGCAGTTCGGCGCTGCCGTCGGCGAGGCCGGGCGGGGTCTCGTCGCCGGCCAGCAGGCCCTGGTAGAGGTCGACGGTCGCCAGGTCGCAGAAGCCGGGGACCACGACGTCGAGGAGTTCGCGCGCGGTGGTCTCCAGGTCGAGGGAGTTGCCGATGCGGGCGCCCGCCTCGTTGAGGAGGGCGAGGTTGCGCCGCGCGGAGGCGGCCTCGCGGGCGGCGTCGCGGCGGGCGGTGATGTCGGTCCCGAGCCAGGCGATGCCGATGGTGCGGCCGCTGCCGCTGTGCACGCGGTAGAGGTTGACGGACCAGTGGCGGCGCTCCTCGGTTCCCGGCACGAAGCCGGAGACGTGCATGTCCGTGATGGACTGCCCGTTCTCCAGTACCCGGCGCAGGGTGGCGGTGACCCGCTCGGCCTCGCCGCGCGGCAGGTAGTCGTGCACGCCCCTGCCGCGGTGGTCGTCCGGCGAGCCGCCGAAGATCGAGGCGAACCGCTCGTTGGCGCGGCGGACCTTGAGGTCGGTGTCGATCAACAGGAAACCGAACGGGGATTGACCGAAAATCGCCTGCGAGGCGGCGAGGTCGGTCTCGATCCGACGCAGGGTGCGGACGTCGACGACGGTGCACACGGCGGCCCTGTCGCCCTCCACCGTGGTCGTCGGCATCACGTAGACCTCGGCGAGTCCCTCCTCACCGCGCCGGCCGTCCTCGTCGTCCGGGATCCGGAAGGGGACCACGCCGGTCCACTCGCGCCCGTCGAGGATCTCGGCCATCTTGCGCTGGCCGTGCTCGCGCAGGTCGGGGTCGACGAACGCCTTGATGGGGTCCATCCCGACGGCGCGTTCGGCGGGGATGCCGAAGAGCCGCTCGGCGCGCAGGCTCCACTGGTCGACGTGGCCGTCGGGGCCGATGGAGAAGGAGGCCACCTTGATGTAGTCGTACATCGAGCCGGGCGGGCTGCTCTGCCACATGGCGTCCGCGGACGGCGCCCCGCCGCCCGCGGACCCCGCCATCGCGCCGTCCGACGGGTCCTCGGACTCCGTGGCCTTCGCTGGTATCTCGCTCACGCGAACCGTCCCCTCCAGCTCACCGCGTCCGGCACCGGTCACCGGGGGCGGCTGCCCGCAGTATCCAGCACTACGGCGCCGCACAACACGGTGTTCACGATCACAGGACCATCCCGATGCTTTCCGGTCCGGGCCTGCGACAACACCATCAGTCTTCTAACCAGGCAGGACCGGGTCGAATCCCGCTCGCGGACAACCGTCGCCGGCCGCCGCCGGCCGCTGTGCGGCGGGGGCTGTCCGGCGGGCTCCGCGCACGGCCCGTCCACCGCTCCGCTCACCCCGGGACGGCCAGTTCGAACCAGACCGTCTTGCCGGCGTCGTCCGGCCGGGTGCCCCAGCGGCGGGAGGTGGAGGCGACCAGTTGCAGGCCGCGGCCGGACTCGTCGTCCGGGCGGGCCGGACGCTCGCGGGGCGGGTCGGGCAGCGGGTCGGAGACCTCTACCAGCAGCACCCTGGGCAGGTCCGCGGGGCGCAGCAGCCGAACGCCGATGGGACCGGTCGCGTGCCGCAGGGAGTTGGTGACCAGTTCGCTCACCAGCAGGGCCGCGGTGTCGCCGAGCGCGTCCATGTCCCAGCTGCGCAGCTTGCCGCGGACGGCGGCGCGGGCCGTGCGCACCGCGCCGGGATCCGCGGGAAAGGTCCACTCGGCGGTGTCGCCATCGGTGTCGATCACGCCGTTCACTTCCCAGGCACGCCGATCACCTCGCGGGCCGGCGAGCCCACCCATGTCCGGTTTCGGAGGACTAAAGGGGGCATACCCGGCATCCAGGGGGCATTACCGCTCGCGGCGGTGCGGTGTGGCACGAACGGCGTACCCGGCGCACGCCCTACGTCTCCCGTGCGCCCCGGACTTCGACGGAGCACACGATGACTCTCACGCCCCTGGGACGCCGTCCGCCGGGCCGGCTCCGAGGCGGGTGAGGGTCTGCCGCACGGCGGGCACGTCCTGGTCCAACCAGGGGACGCTCCAGATCTCGGCCGGGGTGAGCCAGCGCAGGTCGTCGTGGTCCTGGAGGGGCTTGGGGTCGGCGGAGCCGGGGCGCAGCCGCGCGGTCCACACCTGGAGTTCGTACGGCGGCCGCAGGGGCCAGCTGCCCGGCACCCGCTCGACGGCCTCGGTCTCGACGCCGAGTTCCTCGCGCAACTCGCGTACGAGAGCGGCCTCGGGCCGTTCACCGGGCTCGACCTTGCCGCCGGGCAGCTCCCAGCGGCCGGCCAGCTCGGCGGGCGCGCTGCGGCGCGCGGCGAGCAGGCGGCCGCCGTCGAGCAGGGCGGCACCGACCACCACGATCCGTTCGCTCATGCGCCGGAGCCTACGGGAGCGGGCCCGCGTCCGGCGAAGGGGTCAGCCGTCGCCGCCCGCACCGCCGGCGCCCTGCCCGATCCGCTCGACCCAGTACAGCTGGGTGTCCGGACCGTCGAGGCTTTCCGCGATCTTCTGGGCCTCGGCGCGGGTGGCGTACCGGCCCACGCTGTACCGATTGCCGTTGTCGTCCTGCCGGACGACGAGCCAGGGAAGGGTGACCGTGCTGTCGTTCATCGCGCCCCCACTGCTCCTTCCCGCCCCTGTGCGTCCGGCTCCCGGCCCCCGCCGCGTCCCGCCCGTTGAGGAAACCGCACTCCGCATATGCCTGAGCCTACGCCCAACCTTCACGCAGCGAATACGGCTTTTCACAAAGAGGTAGGCAACCGGCCAGTACGGGAGCCGGCCGCCCGGGGCGCACGGAGACGAACGCGCCGTGCGAGGGCCTCTGTACATCCGCTCGGGGGCATGCGGCAGCCGCGGTGGCGACCTGGGAGAACGGCCGGAATGCGGCGCACGGGCGGGGCGGCGCGGCAGACGGACGGACGGGCCGGGCGCCGAGGGGGCGCACACCACCCCCGCGGAATCACCGCTTCCGGGCCTGCTTCCACGCTTGCTTCCGGGCCGGCGCCCGCCCCTCCGAGCCTCCTGCCGCACAGCCCCTGACGGGCGTCTCCTACCTCACCGGCAGGTGGTACGCCACCCGGTAACGGTCGGCGGGGATCACGACGTCCGCCGTCTCCACGGGGCGGCCGGAGGCGTAGAAGGTGCGCTGGACGACGACCACGACATGGCCGGGGACACCGCCCAGGGAGTGCAGTTCCTCGGCGAGGCCGGGGCGGGCGCCGACCTCCTCGGTGACGTTGTCGACGATGACGTCGATGGCGCGCATGCGCTCGACCACGCCCATGCCGCCGAGCGGGCCCTCCTCGGGGAGCATGACGGGGGTGCGGCCGGTGAGCGCGAGCGACTCCCAGGAGGTGGAGAGCATCATCGCCTCGCCGGCGTCCCGGAACACGTACTTGGTGCGCATCACGCGGTCGCCGGGCTTGATGCCGAGCCGCTCGGCGATGGCGCCGCTCGCCTCGGCCTGCGTGCTGCTCGACTCCCAGGTGCCGCGCACCTCGGCGTCGGCCTGCTCCTGCCGGAACGGCGTGGCGCCGCCGGTCAGGCGGAAGCCGGAACGGGCGACCCGGCGCGGCACGGGCCGCTCGCGCACATACGTCCCCGAGCCGGAGCGGCCCTCGACCAGCCCCTCGGCCATCAGCACCTTGCGGGCCTCGAGCGCGACCGTGTCCGAGACGCCGTACTCCTCGCGGATTCTGGCCTGTGAGGGCAGCCGGGTGTGCGGGGGCAGCAGACCGTCGACGATCTTCTTGCGGAGATCATCCGCGACGCGCAGGTACGCCGGCTGCTCACCGAAAGTCACTGGCCGCTCCCATCAAGTTGTACAGACAGCAACAGCGTGGCAACCACGGGTTGTACTTGCAAGCAGGGGCCAGAGAATCACTCGAAGTGATGACTTGCGGGCGGCGAAGGCATGCCCAGGCGCTTTCTCCCCGCTACGGCCGCCGTCACACCTGCACATGGCGGAAAACGGAAGCGTCGGGGGCGAGGAGGCGGGGCCGAGTGCGACGGACGTGCCGTGCGGGAGTCATGACGGGGCGTCGGCGAACCTCGCCCCTTAACCTCCGTACATGACACCTCTGCCGGACCGCTACTGCCCCACCGACGGCGTCCGCGTCCCCGGCGACTCCCTCGCCTGGCGCTGCCCGACCTGCCACGGGCCGCTCGATCTCGACTTCTCCCCCACCCCGGCGTCCCTGAAGTCCCTCACCGGGAGGGTGAACTCCCTGTGGCGGTACGCGGAGACGCTGCCGATGCCTGCGCCCACGCTGTCCCTCGGCGAGGGCCGCACCCCCTTGGTGCCGCTGACGGACGAGGTCTCGGCGAAGCTGGACTTCCTGATGCCGACGCTGTCGTTCAAGGACCGGGGCGCGGTGCTGCTGGCCGAACTGGCGCTGCGCGCCGAACCGCGCCGGGTGGTCGCCGACAGCAGCGGCAACGCGGGCACGGCGATCGCCGCGTACTGCGCCCGCGCGCGGCTGCCGTGCACGGTGTACGTCCCGCTCGGCACGTCGGCGAAGAAGCTGGAGCAGATCGAGGCGCACGGCGCCCGCCTGGAGGTGGTCGACGGCAACCGCGAGGCGGCGGGCAGGGCCGCGCAGCGCGCCGCGGACGAGCCGGACACGTTCTACGCCTCGCACGTCTTCAACCCGTACTTCCTGCACGGCACGAAGACCTACGTGCACGAGTTGTGGGAGGACCTCGGCGGGCGCCTGCCGGAGGTCCTGGTCCTGCCGGCGGGGAACGGCACGCTGCTGCTGGGCGCGGCGCTGGCGATCGCCGAGCTGTTCGGGGCCGGTCTGCTGGACCGTCGCCCGGCGCTGTGGGCGGTGCAGGCGGCGGCGGTCGCCCCGCTCGCCCGCGCCTGGGAGGAGGGCGCGGAGGAACTCACCGGCACGACCCCCATGGCCCCCACCCACGCCGAGGGCATCGCCGTCCCCCACCCGCCCCGGGCCCGCCAGATCCTGCGCGCGGTACGAAACTCGGGCGGCACCTTCCTGACCGTGACGGAGGACCGCATCCGCCACGCCCAGCTGGACCTGGCCTCCCGCGGCCTGTACGTCGAGTCGACGGGCGCGGTCTGCTGGGCGGCGATCCGCGAGGGCGCCCTGGGCGGTAAGTCGGCGGTGGTCCCCTTGTGCGGCGCGGGGCTGAAGTCGGGCCTGGCCCGTCCGTAACCCCGGCTGAGCCAGGTCTTCCTGGTCCGGGACGGTCCGGCCGGGTCAGGGCCGGTTGGGCCGGGTCCGGCGCAGTTCGGCTCGGTGCCATGTCCGGGGCGCTCCGGGCGGTGCCACGCCCGTCCCGGTTCAGCGCGGTCCAGCGCCCTGTCCGGCCGGCTCGCTGCCACGTCCGGCCCAGCGCGGGGCCCGGCCCGGTGCCACGCCCGTCCCGGTTCAGCGCGGTCCAGCGCCCTGTCCGGCCGGCTCGCTGCCACGTCGCGATCGAGACCGGCGGCGAGCTCCGGAAGGTTCCGGCGCGGCTCGTCGAGGAGGCGGCCGCGCGGGATTTCCCCGTCGTCGAGCTGCGGCGGGTGGTCCCGTTCGTGGAGGTCGCCGAAGTGATCAACGGCGCCCTGATCAACGACTCCGTGGCGCGGCTGCGCTCGGTGGACGCGCTCTCCCAGGAGCAGTCCGAACTGCTCGCCGAGGGCGCCGGCGTGCAGGAGGTGCTGGACGCGCTCGTGCGGCACACCTCGACGGCGGCCGCCGTCTTCGACGCGAACGACCGGCTCATCACCGTCAGCGGCCCCGAGAAGGACCCGGGGAGCGGGCCCGCGCGGGAGGAGCCGACCCCGTTCGGCGGCATGGGGACGCGGCTGACGATCCGCGGGGTCCCCGCGGCCACCCTCGTGCTCTACCCGGACGCCGACGCGGACGTCGAGACGCTGGAACTGGCACAGGACCGGACGGTGGAGGCCCTGAAGCTGGCACTGCTGCGGTTCCGGCCGCCGGGCCCGCGGGAGTTCGCCGCGAGTGAACTCGTCCGGCCGGCCGCCGCGAACGGCGCCCATCCGCAGCGGATCCGCCGGCTGGGCGTGTCGATCGGTTTCAGCGCCGACGCGCCGGTCATCGGAGTGGCCGCCCGCGCCACCGGGCCGTCGGCCGAACTGCGCCGCCTGGACGATCTGCTGTCCCGCTACGGCCGGACCGCGGTCGACGTGCCGTCCCCGCTCGCCGTGCACACACTCCTGTCACTGCGGGACCGCGACGGCGCCGCCGGCCTGCGGGCCCGGCTCGTCGCCGATCTCACCGAGTGGCGCTCGTCCGACCGGACGGCGATCGCGGTCGGTCCGCTGATGCCGGCCCTGGAGGACGCGGCCGTCTCGCTGGGCGCGGCGCTGGAGTGCGTGCGCCGCCCCACGCGCGCGTTCCGGGCCGGGGTGGTCGACGCCACCGAGCTGAGTGCGGAGCGGCTGCTGCTCGACGACGAGCTGCGCATCCCGGCGGAGCGGCTCGTACGGGAACAGCTCGGGCTCCTGCTCACCCTGCGGCACGAGGAACGCGACCTCCTGCTCACCACCCTGGAGACGTATTTCGAGACCGGCTTCAACAAGACCCGCGCGGCGGCGGAACTGCATCTGCAACGCCAGTCCCTCTACGCGCGGTTGCAGCGCGCGTTCGACCTCCTGGGCGGCGATCCGACGGGAACGCCCCGGGCGCCGGCCCTGCACCTGGCGCTGCGCGTCCACCGCCGGCTCGTCTGACCGCGGCCCCCGCCGGGGCCGGAACGGGTGGTGGTCAGTCCTTGTAGTCGGGGCAGGTCCGGTCGAGCAGGCGCAGCAGCGCCGCCCAGGCGAGTTCGTAGGCGTCGACGTCCTCGAAGTCCGAGGTCGCCTCGCCCGCGAGCTGCTGGGCGGTGTACTCGCAGACCTCGGCCGGCGGGACGACGAGGGGGCCGCCGCCCGCCTGCGCGGTCACCTGGATCTCGCAGGCCTTCTCCAGGTAGTACATGCGCAGGAACGCCTGGGCCGCGCTCTCGCCGACCGTCAGCAGCCCGTGGTTGCGCAGGATCAGGGCGGAGTGGCCACCGATGTCGGCGACGAGGCGCCGCTGTTCGTCGAGGTTGAGGGCGACGCCCTCGTAGTCGTGGTAGCCGACCCGGTTGTGGAACTCCATCGACATCTGGTTGACCGGCAGCAGCCCGTCGCGCTGGGCGGCGACGGCGCAGCCCGCCTTGGTGTGGGTGTGCAGCACGCACCGCGCGTCCTCGCGTGCGGCGTGGATCGCGCTGTGGATGACGAAACCGGCCGGGTTGACCGGGTACGGGGTCGGCTCGACCGGGTTGCCGAACAGGTCGATCTTCACCAGGTTCGAGGCGGTGATCTCCTCGAACAGCAGGCCGTAGGGGTTGATCAGGAAGTGGTGGTCCGGGCCCGGCAGCCGCAGCGAGATGTGCGTGAAGATCAGGTCGGTCATGCGGAAGTGCGCGACGAGCCGGTAGACGGCGGCCAGTTCGCGGCGCAGCCGCAGCTCCTCGGCTGCCGGATCGAGGGCCGGCGCGGCCGGGCTCCGGGTCGCGGGCGTGCTCAGCGGGTCGGTCATGGGGGCTCCTTCGGGACGGTTCAGGCCTCGGGGTCGACCACGGGGGTGAGGGGTCGGCCCGTGCGCTGCCAGGCGATGACGTTCTCGGCGGGCTCGCACACGTACGCGCGGTGCGAGGCGTCGGACAGGAAGGCGCTGTGCGGGGACAGCTGGATGCGCGGGTGGCCGCACAGCGGGTCGCCGGCGGGCGGGGGCTCCACGGGCAGGACGTCGAGGGCGGCTCCGGTGAGCCGGCCGCTGTCGAGCGCCCGGAGCAGGGCCCCGGGGTCGACGAGTTCGCCGCGGGAGACGTTCACCAGCAGGCCGCCCGGCCGCATGCGGGCGAGCAGCCCGTCGTCGACCATGCCCCGGGTCCGGTCGGTGAGCGGGACGTGCAGGGACAGCACGTCCGCCGCGCCCACCAGTTCGTCCAGTTCGAGCCGGTCGACACCGGCCGGCCATCCGGAGGGGTCGGCCTGCGGGTCGTACGCGGCGAGGCGGCCGAAGACGGGAGCCGCGATCCGGACGAGTTCCCGGGCGATACGGCCCATCCCGACCAGGCCCAGCGTCAACCCGCCTGTTCGGCGCGGCAGTTCGGCTCTGGCGAAGTCGGTGGCCCAGCCTCCGCCGCGCACCACGGCGTCGGCCTGTGGCAGCCGGCGTACGAGGGAGAGGGCCGAGGCGAGGGCGTGGACGGCGACGTCCTCGGTGGCGGTGCCGGGCAGGTTGGTCACCCACAGGCCGCGCCGGCGGGCCGCGCCGGCGTCGATCATGTCGTACCCGGCCGACATGGTGGCGAGGACGCGCAGCCTCGGCAGGCGGTCGAGGAGTGCCTCGTCCACGCGCGCGTAGCCGACGATCAGCGCCACCGCGTCATGGGCCGCGGCCGCGATGGCCTCGGGGTCGCGGCTGCCGGCGATCCGCACGGCGAAACCCGCGTCGGTGAGGAGCCGGACGCCCGGCTCCGGGTCCAGCTCGCCCAGGTCCGTGTAGACGACCACGGGTTGCCCCACGGCGACCTCCTCAACTGATTCGACCGTTTGGAACGCCATCAACCTACGTTTCGGCTGATCTGATGTCCATCAGTGATTGACTCGACCGTGTAGTGATGCGCGTCACCCGCCGGTGGACCCGGCGGACGATGCCCGAGAATGACACCGGACCCGGGCGCCGCCGCACCGCGGGCCGACACACCGAAGGAACCGAGGGGAACAGCCCAGGTGGATCTGGACCACACCGACCTCGCCGTCGTGCGCGAACTGCAGACGGACGGCCGCCTCACCTACGAGACGCTGGCCCAGCGCGTGGGCCTGTCACGGCCCGCCACCCGGGCCCGGGTCCAGCGGATGCTGGACTCCGGCGCGGTGCGCGTGGTGGCCATCGTGCACCCCGCCGTGCGCGGGCTGACCGCCTCGGCGCACCTGTCGATCGACACCTGCGGCGCGGCCGGACCGGTGGCGCGCGCCATCGCCGCGATGCCCCAGGCGCCGTTCGTCACCCTCACGGCGGGACAGCGGGCCATCATGACCGAGCTGCGCACCGAGGGGTTCGCCGAGCTGGACCGGGCGATCGAGCGGGTGCGCACCCTGCCGGGCGTGCGGACGGTCGATCCGCTGATCACCACCCGCCAGCTGAAGGACCCCTACCTGCTCCCCGACCCCCCGGCCGCCGCCGAGCTCGACGAGCTGGACCGGCGGATCCTGGACGAGCTGGAGCGCGACGGCCGGCTGCCGTTCGCCGAACTCGCCGACCGGGTGGGGCTGTCGGCGGGCGCCACCCGGTCCCGCACGCTGCGGCTGCTCGACGGCGGCGTCGCGAAGGTGCTCGCCCTCGTACGGCCCGAACTGCTGGGCATGGGCCACCTCTGCGGCTTCGCGGTGCGCCTGGAGGGTCCCGCGGATCCGGTGGCCGAGCGGCTCGCCTCCTGGGACCGCGTGTCGTTCCTGTCCGCCTGCATCGGCCGGGCCGATCTGGTCGGCACCATCACGGCCGAGTCGCTGCCGGCACTCCTGGCCACCCTGGAGCGGATGCGGGCGTGCGAGCAGGTGAGCGGCGTGGAGAGCTGGCTGCACATGGAACTGGTGAAGGAGCGCTACGACCCGGGAGCCGCGGCACCGGCACCTGACGCCGGAGCACGAACCCCGGCACCGGACTCCGGAGCATGAACCGCCGGCAATCACCCCCTCCGACGGACGATCCGTAAGCACACACCCCCGACACCTTCCGAAATTTTTCCCTGAAGCACCTCTAGCCAATCTGTCGTTCGTTATCTATCGTCCAGGCGAACGAATCAGCCGTCGCGTCGCCTCCGCGTACCTTCGGCGTCCCCTGGTCGAAAGCAGGCCCCATGCACCACCCTCTCGACAACCCCGACCGCACCCTGCTGGTGACCGGCGCCGCGATCGCCTCCGCCGGCACCACGACCCGCGCGGAAGCCCTGGCCGTGCGCGGCGACCGGATCGTGCACGTCGGCACGGCCGACGACGCCCGCGCCGCGCTCGGCCGCGTGGACCGCGAGCTGGAGCTCGACGGCGGTCTGGTCCACCCCGGTTTCGTCGACGCGCACTGCCACCCGGTGATGTACGGCCAGGCCCTGGCCTGGGTCGACTGCCGGCCCGAGCGCGTGCCGGACATCGACACCCTGGTCGACGTGCTGCGCGACGCCGCCCGCGAGCTGCCCGCCGGAGTCCCGGTACGCGGCTTCGGCTACGAGCACCGCCGCCTCGCCGAACGCCGCCACCCCACCCGCCACGACCTCGACCGCGTCGCCGACGACCGCGAGGTCTACGTGATGAACGCCTCCGGTCACGGCGGCGTCGTCAACTCCCACACGCTGCGGACCTGCGGCATCACGGCCGGCACCCCGGACCCCGAGGGGGGCAGCATCGGCCGATTCGCCTCCGGCGAGCCCGACGGGCAGCTGTGGGACGCCGCGTGCGACATGCTCACCGGACCGGGCGGGGTGAAGATCGGCAACCACGGCCCGAACTTCCACCTCACCGAGCCGGACGCCATCATGGCCGACCATCTGGCGCGCGCCCAGGAGGTCTTCCTGGCCGCCGGTGTCACCACGGTCGGTGACGCGCAGGCCTCGCGCCGCGAGACGGAGACCTATCTGCGGGCGCAGGAGTCCGGCTCACTGCGCATGCGTGTGTCGGCGTACCTCACCTCCGCGCTGCTGGACACCGCGCTGGAACTCGGCGTCGTCCACGGCTTCGGCGGCGACCTGTTCCGTGTGCAGGGCGTGAAGTTCTACGCGGACGGCACGCTGGGCGGCTGGACCGCCTACTTCCCCGAGGGCTACGCCGCCGACTGCTGCCACCACGGGCAGCTGTACCACTCGGTCGAGGAGTACGCGGAGATCGTCGCGCGGGCCCACCGGGCGGGGTTGCAGACCGCGACGCACGCCCAGTCCCCGTACGCCATCGGCATGGTCCTCGACGCGGTCGAGAAGGCGCAGGCGGACCGGCCCCGGCCGGACATGCGGCACCGTATCGAGCACTGCGGACTGCCCACCGACGAGCAGATCGAGCGCATGGGCGCGCTGGGGGTCGTCCCGGTGATGCAGCCGCAGCACCACCTGCGGACCGGTGACGGCACGCTGACCGCCGTCGGCGAGCTCGGCCACCGCTACAACCCCGCGGGGCGCTGCCGCACGGCCGGTGTTCCGGTCGTGTTCAGCTCCGACGCGCCGGTCGCCCCGCCCGCCCCGCTGGAGGCGGTCTCCGCGGCCGCCACCCGGCGCACGGTCCTGGGCACCGTCCTGGGCGACGAGGCGCTGCGGCTGCCGGTCGCCGACGGCCTGCACGCGCACACCGCCGCGGCCGCCCGCGCCCTGCACCGCGAGCACGCGGTGGGCACGCTGGCGCCGGGCATGCTCGCCGACTTCGTCGTCCTCGACGCCGATCCCCTGCACACCGCGGCCGACGAACTCACCGGCATCGGCGTGCGCGAGACCTGGATCGGCGGCACCCGCGCCTGGGCGGCCCCCGGCCGCTGAGCTCCGCCCCCGCTCCGTCCCCTTCACCCGGGAGCGGCGCGCACCGCCGCGCCGCTCTCCCGCTCCCCCGTCCCCACCCTCAGCCGGAGGTCCCGCATGCCGGACCGCACCCACCAGCCCGATCCGAGAAACGCGCGCAGAGCCGCGCTGGCCGCCCTGGCCGGCACCTCGATCGAGTGGTACGACTTCTACGCCTTCGCCACCGCCGCGGCCATCGTCTTCAACGACGTGTTCTTCCCCGCGGACATGCCCTCGCTGCTCAAGACCCTGTCCGCCTTCGGCACGTTCGCCGTCGGCTTCCTGCTGCGACCGCTCGGCGGCATCGTGTTCGGGCACATAGGCGACCGGGTGGGACGCAAGAAGACCCTCGTCATCACCCTGCTGATGATGGGCATCGCGTCCTTCGCCATCGGCCTGCTGCCGACCTACGCCCAGGTCGGCGCCCTGGCTCCGGTCCTGCTCATCGTCCTGCGCCTGGTCCAGGGCGTCGCGATCGGCGGTGAGTGGGGCGGCGCGGTGCTGATCGCGGTGGAGAACGCCCCGAAGGGCAGGAGGACCTTCTTCGGCTCGTTCGCCCAGCTCGGTTCGTCCGTCGGCGCCCTGCTCTCCACCGGCGCCTTCAGCCTGATGAACCTCTTCGGCCACGACGCGTTCCTCAGCTGGGGCTGGCGCGTGCCGTTCCTCGCCTCCGCCGTCCTCGTCGCCATCGGATTCGTCATCCGCGTCAAGCTCGAGGACTCCCCGGTGATGTCCGAGGTGCGCGAGGAGCGCGGGACCGAGGCCAAGCTGCCGGTGGCGGAGGTGCTCCAGAAGGCCTGGCGCACCGTACTGGTCGGCGTCTTCGCCCTGGCCACGGCCACCGGCGGCTACTACGTGGTGACCAGCTACCTGCTGTCCTACGGCACCGGACACCTGCACCTGTCCGAGTCGATGCTGCTCAACGGCCTGACGCTGGCGGCCTTCCTCGAACTGCTGGTGACCCCGGGCCTGGCCTGGCTCGGCGACCGCGTCGGCGCGCACAAGGTCGTCATCGCCGGACTCGCCGGAGTCGTCGTCCTGGCGGCGCCGCAGTTCATGGCGATGGGCACGGGCAGCGTCGCACTGATCTACCTGATGATGCTCGCGATGCGGTTCGTGATGTCGGCCCTGTACGGACCGATCGCCGCGATCCTCGCCGAAGGTTTCGAACCGCACGTCCGCTACACCGGGATCTCCCTGTCGTACCAGGTCTGCAACCTCATCTTCGGCGGCTTCGCGCCGGTGGCCTGTGTGTCCCTTGCCGCGCTGGCGGGCGGCCACTACTGGCCCCCGGCCGTGCTGCTGATGGTGATCTCGGTGATCGGCATCTGGTGCACGGGGCGTCTGCACATCGCCCGCGTGCGGCGGGAGGCCGCCCGCCCGGCCACCGCGGAGGCGGATCCGCTGCCGGCGGTCTCCTGACGACTCACGGCGGGCAGGGCGGGCTCCTCTCGGGTTCCACTCGGGTTCTCCTTCGAGTCCGCCCTCCCCGCCGTGCGGGTTCAGCCGTCGGACCGCCGCTCGCGCCGCGGGCCCACGAGCCGTTCGGGGTCGCCGAGCAGGGTGACCAGCGTCGTGTCGTCGAGCAGGTGCTGGGCGCGGATCTCCTCGACCACGCTGGTTCCGTTGCGCAGCGCCGCCTTGGCCACCTCGGTCGCCCGGTGATAACCCAGGTGCGGCACCAGCGCGGTCACCAGCCCGATCGAGCGCTCGACACCCGCCCGCAGCCGGTCCCGGTCGGCGGTGATGCCGTGCACGCACCTGGTCGCCAACAGGCGGCAGGCGGCGGTCAGTTCGGTCAGCCCCTGGAACAGGCAGCGGGCGACGACCGGTTCGAAGGCGTTCAGCTGGAGCTGTCCTGCCTCGGCGGCCATCGACACCGTGACGTCGTTGCCCACCACGCAGAACGCGACCTGGTTCACCATCTCCGCGATCACCGGGTTCACCTTGCCCGGCATGATGCTGGATCCCGCCTGCACCGCGGGCAGCCGGATCTCGGCCAGACCGGCCCGCGGGCCCGAGGACAGCAGCCGCAGATCGCCTGCCATCTTGGACAGCTTCACCGCCGTGCGTTTGAGCACCCCCGAGAAGTGCACCAGCGCTCCCACGTCCTGCGTGGCCTCCACCAGGTCCGCGGCGGAGACGAACGGCCGGCCGGTGAGCGCCGCCAGGTGCCGGGTGGCCAGCCGGGCGTACCCCGCGGGGGCGTTCAAGCCGGTTCCGATCGCCGTGCCGCCCAGGTTGACCTCCAGCAGCAGTTCCCGGGCCTCGCGCAGGCGCTGCTGGTCCTCGGCCAGCATGACGGCGAACGCGCCGAACTCCTGCCCCAGGGTCATCGGCACCGCGTCCTGCAACTGGGTCCGGCCCATCTTGAGGAAGCCGGCGAACTCCGCCGCCTTGGCCCGGAACGCGTCCTCCAGCAGCGCCAGCGCGGCGAGCAGGTCGTCGGCCGCCTCGCAGAGCCCCACCCGCAGCGCCGTGGGATAGGCGTCGTTGGTGCTCTGCCCGAGGTTGACGTGTCCGTGCGGGTCGAGATGCGCGTAGTCGCCCCGGGGGCGGCCCAGGATCTCCAGGGCCCGGTTGGCGATCACCTCGTTGGCGTTCATGTTGGTCGAGGTGCCGGCCCCGCCCTGCACGACGTCGACCACGAACTCCTCGTGCAGTTCTCCCTTCCGGATCTGCTCGCAGGCCTCGACGACGGCCCGCGCGCGGGATTCGTCGAGGAGGCCGAGATCCCGGTTGGCGAGCGCGGCCGCCTGCTTGACCGTGGCGAGCGCGCTCACCAGGTGGGGGTACGACGAGATCGGCGTGCCCGACACCGGGAAGTTCTCCAGGGCGCGGGCGGTGTGGATGCCCCAGCGCACGCCGTCGGGCACGTCGAGGCGACCGATCAGGTCCCGCTCGGTGCGAAACGAGGTCGTCATGCCGCCCCGCCTTTCTGCTTGATGACTTCCATGACTCGCCCGCGACCCCCACCTGCGGAGGCCCCGCGGGCGACGAACAAGAACAGCGGCCCGGAGGACACCGGTCCCGTCACGACCCGTCCCGCGTACACGGCGCCCGGTCCGGACCCGCGCCCACGACGCCCAACGGCACCCGGCCGACCTCCGCCGGAAACTGTCAGCCGACCCCCGCCGGTATCCGCGATCCCGACCCGCACCCATGACAACCAGCAACTCCGAGCCGGCCGCCACCAACAACCCCTCGTCCCGAACGGCGCCCACGACGCCCAACGGCACCCGGCCGACCTCCGCCGAAAACTGCCAGCAGACCCCGCCAAAAGCCCACGATCCCGGCCCACACCCACGACAACCAGCAACTCCCA